>CAYRCH010000180.1:0-4042 GCA_964422665.1 uncultured Sphingomonadaceae bacterium
CCGGCATGAGGTCGGGCGTCTCGTCGCAGGCGAAGCCGAACATGATGCCCTGGTCGCCGGCGCCTTCGTCCTTGTTGCCGCTGGCGTCCACGCCCTGCGCGATATGCGCGCTCTGGCCGTGGAGGTGGTTTTCGAAGCTCAGCGTTTCCCAGTGGAAGCCGTCCTGCTCGTAGCCGATGTCCTTGACTACGCCGCGCACGGTGCGCTCGATCTCGTCAAGGGCGCCGTCGGCCCAGGCGCCGTTCTCGTAAACGCCCCTGCAGCGGATTTCGCCCGCCAGCACGACCCGCTGGGTGGTGGTCAGGGTCTCGCAGGCAACGCGGGCTTCCTTGTCCTTCGAAAGAAACAGATCGACGATGGCATCGGATATCTGGTCGGAGACCTTGTCCGGATGTCCTTCAGACACGCTTTCGGAAGTGAACAAGTAGCTATCGCGCATTACGGCAAGGCCCTCCTGACTGGTTTCTGGTTCGGCGCGCGGTCTAACGGCCGGACCTGCGCTTGGCAACGGCAGCCAGCGCAAGGAAAATGATCGCCCAGCCAAGCGCAAGCATGTTGCCGAGCCGGGAGAACGGGGTCGGAGCCGCTGCCGGCGGCACTTTCGCCTCGATCCTCCTGGCCTGGTGCATCGGGGCGTATTCGCGCACCACGCCGCGCGCATCGATGATGGCGCTGATCCCGGTGGTGGTGGAGCGCAGCACCGGAAGCCCTTCCTCGATCGCGCGCAGCCGCGCCTGCGCGAGATGCTGGGGCGGGCCCCAGCTGCCGAACCAGCCGTCGTTGGAAGGGTTGAAGATGTAATCCGGCCGGTTGCCGTCTTCGGCCACGCGCCCGGAAAAGATGATCTCGTAGCAGACCTGGATACCGGCGCGGCCCCAATCGCCGAGATCGAGCGTTTGCGGCCCCGGCCCGGGCAGGAAGTCGATCGCGCCCGGCACCAGCCGGCTCGCCCCCAGCGGCTCCAGCAGCCAGCGCAGGGCGAGATATTCGCCGTAAGGCACCAGCCGCGCCTTGGCATAGGAGCCGCGGATCGCGCCGCTCCCATCCAGTGCCGTGACCGAGTTATAGGCGCCCACCGCCCGGCCGTCTTCGATCTCGAGCTCGGTCGTTCCGCTCAGCAGCATCGATCCCGGGCCGATCAGCCGGGCCACGCGCATGCGGGCGAAAAGCGGGTCGGCGCCGGCAGTGGTGGCGTTGTAATAGCGGGCGGGATAGCCTTCGCGCAGATAGTCCGGCAGGCCGGATTCGGGCCACAGAACCAGCCGCGTCTCGCCCGGATCGCGCGGGACGCTCAGCCTCGCGGTCTTGAGGAAGTTGTTTTCATAGTGCTCCGGCTCGTTGAGCACTTCCTGCCGGATGTCGGGCTGGACCAGCGTGACCGGCAGCGAGCCCTCCTGCGGCGCCCGGGCCGGCAGATACATGCCGATGCCCAGCAGCGCCGCCGCGAGCAGGGTTGCAGCCAGGTTCCGCTCGCGCACCAGCAGGGCCAGCGCCGCAGCAAGGAACAGCACCATGCCCGACAGCGCATAGGTGCCGGTATAAGGCGCGACGGCGGCCATCCCGGGATGGTCGAAATCGCCCAGTACCAGCATCGCGAGCGGATTCCACGGATAGCCGGTGAACACCCAGCTGCGCAGCCATTCGCCAATCGCCCAGGTCCCGGCAAGCGCGAGCGCCATCGGCCAGCCGCCTCGCCCGGCGATCCATTTGGCGGCCCCGGCGGCAAGGGCGGGATAGACCGCCAGATAGAGCGAGAGCAGCGGCACCGCAGCCCAGCCGAGTATGGCGGGCATGTTGGCCTGGTAGGTGAAGGCCGTGGCAATCCAGCCATTGCCGACCGTGAAATGGCCGACACCGAACAGCCAGCCGATTAGGGCGGCGCGGCGCCAGCCGCTAGCTTGTTCAAGAAGTACGAAAAGAACCGCCAGCATGGCCAGTGCGAGCGGCCAGAGATGCAGCGGTTCGAACCCCGTTGCCGAAACGGCGCCGAGCAACAGGGCCGAGATCTTGGGCCAGCTGGCGATCGCTTCGCCGATCCGCGCCAGTGGGCCGGGAGCAGCCGGTGGGCTGGCAGCAGCTCGCTCCATGGCCGTCCTTCAGCCTACGGCTTCAAGCGCTCCGTCATCGTCGTCGGAACGCACCCGGCGGGCACGGCGGCGGGCAGGCTTCTTTTCCTCGCCCTGCTCCGCATCCTCTGCGGATTCGCCGGCATCCTGGTCATCGTCATTGCCGATGGCCGGCGGAAGGATCGAAGGATCGAAACCGCGTTCTTCGTCGCGAGGCTTGCTCCGGCCATTGGACTTGGCGCGGGAGCGACGCGGCGGGGACGAATCGTCGCCCTGATGGGCAGCCTCGCCCTCGACGCCGGATTCGCCTTCATCGCTCGCCTTGTCGCGGCTGCGCGGCTCGCGCCGGTCCTGGCGGGAGAAGCGATCATCCTCCTCATCGTCATCGGGCGAATTGTCCTGCTCGCGCTCATTGTCGCGGCGTCCGCGCTGCTCGTCCTTCTGCGCACGGCTGTCGGCGACGACGCGGAAATAATGATCGGCGAATTGCAGGTAATATTCGGCCTGCACGCGGTCGCCGTTCATCTGCGCATCATGCGCGAGCTTCTTGTATTTCTCGAGCAATTGGGGGGCGTTGCCCCGTGCCCGACTGTCGATCCTGTTGGCCTGTCCGCCCTGCTGGCGGTTGCCACCGCGTCCGCGGCGGCGATTGTTGCCACGATTCTGATTCAAGGGATTTCACTTCCTTAGTTGTCGCCTGCCCGGCAATCCCTGCCAGGGAGGCAGCATGGCCCCCTCTCCATCCGCCAAATGCGGATGGTCCAACCCCAACCTGAAAGCACACACGCGGATTTCCGCCGTATCGCCATGAAATGTCGGAGCGAAGGCGCGAGCGGCGGAAACTGGCCCATCCGCTGGCCTTGCACCAGACCTAGTGATTCTCTGCCGCCTTGCCAACCCCTAATCGCAGTATGGCCGCGCGTGGCCGCCCGGCGAGATCGCGGGCAATTTCGGCGGAGAATCCAGCCGCTTCGGCAATCCGGCTCACTGGGTCGGCCTGGGATGCTCCGATTTCGAGACAAACGACGCCCTCGTCCGCCAGCAATCCGGGCAGCTGGGGAATCAGGATGCGGTAGTCGTCGAGACCTTCGGGCCCGGCAAACAGCGCCTCTGCCGGCTCATACTGGCGCACCGAGGGAGCAAGATCGGCCGCATCCTCGACATAGGGGGGGTTGGCGAGGACAAGGTCGAACCCGCCGAGACCTTCGGCCCAACCATCTCCGGTCCAGTCGCGCCGCAGCATCCGCGCCCGGTCTCCCATCCCGAGCCGGGCCGCATTTGCCGCCGCAAGCGCCAAGGCGCCCAGCGAGCGGTCGGTCCCGATACCTTGCGCGTCCGGGCATTCGGCCAGCACGGTCAGCAGCAGCGCTCCCGACCCCACACCGCAATCGAGCACGCGCGCGGGTTGCGGGCAGGCCCGAAGCGCGGCCTCCACCACGCTCTCGCTGTCGCTGCGGGGAATCAGCACTGCCCGGCACACGAGGAACTCGCGGCCATAGAACTCCTGCCGGCCGGTGATGTAGGCGACCGGCTCGTGCCGCATCCGGCGCTCGACCATCGCCGCGAAACCATCGGGCACCGGGCTCTCCATATGCCGCAGCAGCAATTCGGAGCGCGTAACCCCGAACGCTTCGGCCATCAGCAATTCGGCATCGAGCCGGGCGGTGTCGCTGGTTGCTGCGAGACTTGCCGCCGCCTCGCGGATAGCCTCGGCGACCTTCATGCGATCACTCTCCCATCGCGGCCAGCCGCTTGGCTTCGTCCTCCGCGGCGAGTGCGTCGACCAGTTCGCCCAGTCCCGGCCCGGCCAGCACTTCTTCCAGCTTGTGCAGCGTGAGCCCGATCCGGTGGTCGGTCACCCGGCCTTGCGGGAAGTTGTAGGTGCGGATTCGCTCCGACCGGTCGCCGCTGCCGACCATCGCCTTGCGAGCGGCCGCTTCCTCGCCCTGCGCTTCCTCGCGCATCTTCTCGTAGAG
>CAYRCH010000181.1:0-3977 GCA_964422665.1 uncultured Sphingomonadaceae bacterium
CCTCCAGCGAGGTCTCCGCCGGCACTACCGTTACCCGCGCCCCGGCTTTCGCGAGGTTGCGGAAGATATTGTCCTTCGACCCGTAATCGATCGCCACCACATGGGGCCGACCCTTGCCGTCCGCCGCAGCGTAGCCCTGCCCCAGCGTCCACGTCCCATCGGTCCATTCCTGCTGCTTCTCGCGGCTGACGATCTTCGCGAGGTCCATCCCCTCCAGTCCCGGCCATTCCTGCGCCCGCTTGAGCAGCGCGGGAATATCGAACCGTCCCTTGGGATCATGCGCGATCACCGCGTTGGGCGCGCCCTGCATGCGAATGCGACGGGTAAGCGCCCGCGTATCGATGCCAGAAAGGCCGATCTTGCCGTGGTCCGACATCCACTGCACGAATTCGCGTGTGGCGCGGAAGTTCGAATGGCTGGTCACTTCCTCGCGCGTGATGCACCCGACTGCGCTGTCGACCGCGCTTTCGACGTCTTCGTCATTCGCGCCGACATTGCCGATATGGGGAAAAGTGAAGGTAACGATCTGCGCGGCATAGGAAGGATCGGTCATCACCTCCTGGTATCCCGTCATGGCGGTGTTGAAACACACTTCGCCCACCGCGCTGCCTGCGGCACCGAAGCCCTTCCCCCAGACAACGGTTCCATCGGCAAGCACGAGGACTCCCGTCGCACCTTTGGGAGGTGCGTGCGAAGAGGCGGGGTCGGCCATTTGGCGCTCCGTGTATCAGGATTTGCAGCGATGTTGCTAAGTCTCGGCGGCTAGAGATGTAGCAGGCTGCCGTCAACCGCCTTGAACGCAAAGTTGGCGAAACGCGATGGGCGCCCTAAGTGGGCGCGGCAAACATCCACAGGAACGATTCCAATGCTTCGCGACGACATTAAGGCAGCCACCATTTCGGCCATGAAAGCCGGCGACAAGGCCCGTACCGGGGCGCTCCGCCTGATCGGGGCCAAGATCAAGGATCGCGACATCGAGGAACGGACCTCCGGCAAGCAGATCGATGACGACGCGCTGGTCACCGAAGTGCTGCAGAAAATGGCCAAGCACCGGCGCGAATCGATAGCGCTATATGTTGAAGGCGGGCGGGAGGAGCTGGCCGATACGGAACGCGCCGAGCTGGCCGTGATCGAGGAATTCCTGCCCCAGATGCTGAGCGAGGAAGAAACGCGCGCAGCTATCGCCGCGATCAAGGCGGAAACCGGCGCCATCTCGATCAAGGACATGGGCAAGGTGATGGCCGCGCTGAAGGCACGCCACGGTTCCGAAATGGACATGACCCTGGCCAGCGCGCTGGTGAAGGAAAGCTTCAACTGAACCGTCCACAGTGAAGTCTCGACTTCGCCCTGCGTGAGCGGCAATGGGGAGAGGTCATGGCACTGACCCCCCAATGGCTCGATGAACTGCGTTCGCGGATCACGCTGTCCAGCGTGATCATGCGCACCACGCGGCTCACCAAGGCGGGGCGGGAATGGAAGGCTTGCTGCCCCTTCCACGAGGAGAAGACTCCGAGCTTCACCGTCAATGACGAGAAGGGGTTCTACCACTGTTTCGGCTGCGGGGCGCATGGCGATGCCATCCGCTGGATGACCGACCAGCGCGGCCTGCCCTTCATGGATGCGGTGAAGGAGCTCGCGGCAGAGGCAGGGATGGAAGTGCCTCGTCCCGATCCGCGCGAGGCGCAGAAGGCCGAGCAGCGCGCCGGGCTGACCGATGTGATGCAGGCGGCGCAGGACTGGTTCGAGGACAGTCTGCTCGGTACGGATGGCGCTGCGGCCCGCGAGTATCTCGCCGGGCGCGGCTTCGGGCAGGAAATCGAGAAGGAATTCGGGTTCGGCTTCGCGCCCGACAGCCGGCAAGCTTTGCATCGCGCACTCGCACGGTTCGACGATGGCATGCTGATCCAGGCAGGGCTGCGCATCCAGGTCGAGGGCAAGGAAGCATACGACCGCTTTCGTGGCCGGCTGATGCTGCCGATCCACGACATGCGCGGGCGGGTGATCGCTTTCGGTGGCCGTATCCTGACCAAAGATACGGATGCGCCCAAGTACCTCAACTCCCCCGACACGCCGCTCTTCGACAAGGGACGCACGCTCTACAATGTCCACCGCGCCGGGCCGGCCTCGCGCAAGACGAACAGGCTGGTGGTGGTCGAAGGATATATGGATGTCGTTGCGCTGACGGCCGCCGGCATTGCCGATGCGGTCGCCCCGCTGGGCACTGCGCTGACCGAGGACCAGCTGCGGCTGCTGTGGCGCCTGGTCGATGTGCCGGTTCTTTGTTTCGATGGCGACGCTGCGGGGCAGCGCGCGGCGATGCGCGCCGTCTCTCGCGCCCTGCCGATGCTGGCGCCGGGCAAGTCGCTGTCCTTCGTCCACCTTCCGGCGGGGCTCGATCCGGACGATCTGATCCGCGAGCGCGGGCGGCAGGCGATGGAGCAGATGCTGGCCGAGCCGCAATCGCTGGTCGATGCGCTGTGGCAGTTCGAACTCGCCGCTGGCCCGCTCAAGACGCCGGAAGACAAGGCCGGGCTTCGTGCCCGCCTGATCGCCCATGTGGAGAGCATAGAGGACCGGGATATCGCCTCGCTCTATCGCCGCTCGCTGCTCGACCGTTTCTACGCTTTCGCTTTCCCTCGCCGGGAGTATGCGGGCAGGTCGCAGGGCAAGGGGCAAGCCGCACCCGCATTCATGTCCGGGCGGCTGTCGGCCGAAGGGCGGAACCGTCTGGAGGCGTTCATTTCCGGCGGCGCTCGCGACCGCTTGGCACGGGCCGTGATCTGCGGCCTCACCCGCTTTCCCGGGGAAATTCCCCGCCACGCAGACGCCCTGGCCCGGCTCACCCCGGCCAATCTGGAATTCGCCGCGGCAATCGATACGTTACTCGAAGTGGCCGAAATGCTTGAAGCCGGGGAAGAAACGCCCATATCGGCGATCGCAGACCTGGCCGCGCCGCCGGATAACGCTCGTTTTACCTTCCTGAGGGAAGATACGGATCCACAGGCCGCGCGCGAGGAACTGTCCGAAGCTGTTGCCCTGCTCGTTGAGCGGCCCCGGCTTGAATCGGCTCTCGCGGCAGCGACTGAACGGTTCGAGCGGACCTTTGACGACGCTGCTTTCGCCGAACAGCAGATGCTGCTGAAACGAAAGCTGGAATTCGAGGCGCGACTCGGGCAGATGGCGAGCAAAAGGGCTGCCGCATTCGCGGCAGCTGTGGCGGATGACCCGTCCGGATCGAGCGAACAGGATTGAAGCAATAGCTATGGCAGCCGAAGCCAAGACCCAGGGCCACAACGCAAAACAGGAAGATGATGCGCCGCTGATCGACCTCAACGAGGCTTCGATCAAGAAGCTGATTTCAAAGGCGAAGCGTCGCGGCTACATCACCATCGACGAGCTCAACGAGGCCCTCCCGCAGGACCAGATGTCCACCGACCAGATCGAGGATATCCAGACCGCCATTTCCGACATGGGCGTGCAGATCGTCGAAAATGACGAGGACGCGCAGGACGAGGACGGCGAGGGTACTCCGGACGAAATCCAGGCTTCGGACGACGATGACGGCGAAGACCGCAACGTTCCCGAAAAGAAGAAGCCGGCCAGCACCGAGCGCACCGATGACCCGGTGCGGATGTATCTGCGCGAAATGGGCGCGGTGGAGCTGCTCAGCCGCGAAGGCGAAATCGCCATCGCCAAGCGAATCGAGGCTGGCCGCGACACGATGATCATGGGCCTCTGCGAAAGCCCGATCACCTTCCATGCCATCATCCAGTGGTCCGAAGCGCTCAACAACGAGGAAATGCAGCTGCGCGAGATCCTCGATCTCGACGCCATGCTTTCCAAGGAGCCTCCCGTCGACAAGATGGAGGAAGGCGCCGAAGACGACGATGACGGCGAGATCAGCGAAAAGACCGCCGGCCCCTCGATCCGCGAGGATGACGAAGTCGAAGAGGAAGAAGAGGTCGACGAGGACGAGG
>CAYRCH010000182.1:0-2430 GCA_964422665.1 uncultured Sphingomonadaceae bacterium
ATTGGGCAATGTAGATGATGCCCCAGGCCCGCACTCCGTTGGCCACAATCGGTACGACAATCCCTAGCAGCATGAACAGGACGCGCCGCCACCAGCTGCGGAAGCACAGATTGCAGACCAGCGCACCAAGCGCGATCATTGCCACGAGGAATTTGACGCCGGAACAAGCCTCGGCGACTTCGAACAGTCCCGCGGGAGTATCGATGAACACGCCGTCGATCTCGGCAGGGATCCCGCTCCATTCGATCAAGTTGATAGATATCTTCGCCGTGATCCTCTGCAGCGCCGGCACAAGCTCATCGCCGATCGGCACAAGGAAAAACGCATATGCCATCGGAAATGCGAGCGCAGCCGAGATTCGCGGGCCAAGCAGGGCAATGGCTGCACCGGCCATGGCCGCGACTAGGCCAAGATGACGAGCGGTATTGATGCCGCTCACAGCGCCCATGAGCCAAAGGAACAACGCAGCCAATAATAACATCAACCCCGGCCACCAGGGCCGTGGGCACAGTTGGGCCAGTTCACTCCTTCGTAGCCACACCAACCAGACCAGCACCGGCGGTATCAGCAGGATATGGTTATACGTCGAGGCATCCCACCACTGCCGAGCCATGCTGACCCAATCGCTGGCAAAGAAAAGCGATAGACCAGCCCATGCAAGCAGCAAAAGGAAAAGGGGAATCCGCCACTCTAAGGGAATTGCGCGCTCGATCAGCGTCTGGGCCGGGGCGAGGCTGGCTTCTCCCGTCATGAGTAGCCTGCCCCGCCAGTGACACCGCCGCGCTCCAGATTCAACATCGCCGGAAGATCGCGCAAAGCTGTTTCCCAGCTCAAATGCTCGACCACGAACTGCCGGGCAGCCGCACCCATTTGCGTGGCGCGTGTCTTGTTTGCGATAAGTTCGATGGCTGAGGAAGCCAGCTCCTCGTCTGATCCGGCGATCTCGTAGTGAACGCCTTCTTCAGCTCCTATCCCGCCCGCAGCCTGCGGCGTGAGCAGCACCGGACAGGCCATCGCCATGGCCTCCAGCACCTTGTTCTGGACCCCGCGCGCGATCTCCAGCGGGACGAGAGCCAGATCGGCTGACTTCAGGAACGCGCGCACATCCGGAACCTGGCCCCAGACGCGCACCCCTTCCCTTCCGTGGCGAGCGACCAGCGAGGCTGCTGGGTCGCGACCCACGCAATGGAATGTCGCCGCCGGATAGACCTTGCGAAGGAAGGGCAGAATGTTGTCAATGATGCGCGTCGCAGCCGCGATATTGGGAAGATAATCCATCTGTCCCGTAAAGACGATATGCGGCCCGGGGCTGCCTTCCAGCGCCTCGTGTACGGGAATTTGCGCAGGATCGAACTGCCGGGAGTCGATGCCATTTCGGAGTGCTTCGATCCTTGAACTCGGTAGATCGCCAACCCTGCTCCTGAGAAGCTCGGCCTCTTCTTCACTCACCAATAGCGTACGGTCCGCAAAAGTGGCCAGCCGGCGTTCCTCGACCGCGAGAAGCATACCCTCCCGGCGATAAATCGCAGACATCGGCCATCCGGCCAACGCCCCGTAGGCTTCGAATTTGGCGGAATCGACGTCGACCAGGTCAATGATGGTCCGGCCTGCCCAGTCTGACGGAAGATACATCCCCATCTGTCCGGAGAACACATAAATGGCCCGGATTGGCCGGGAAGCAAACGTATGCGCAATATACGCCTCCAGCTCCGCACTGTGGAAGGCGGTCTGGCTGATGGGGCACCGCCGGATGAGCGCTTCCACGCCAGCAGCGGCCAGCGGCTTGACGCGGCGCACAAGGCAGTGGCTGGCGGACACAGCAGCCAGTTCGGCTTCCATCAACAGGTCGGAATTGCTTTCCGCAAAGGTCGCGACATGAACCGGCGCGATTTTCGTCAGTGCCTTCAGGATATGGTGCGATCGGATCTTGTCGCCCCGATCCGGCGGAAACGGCACGCGGTGAGCAATGAACAGAATTTCGGAACCGGCGATCATCCCAGCCCCCGGGCAATCAGGGGACCCAGGCGGTTTGTCACTGAAAGCGGAAGTCGCTTCCAGAGGGCGATGCGCGCAATATGGCGTGAACTGGTAGGGTCGGTATCGCGAGGTTCAAGGCCGGGCGCGGTCCAGCTCGCATACTCAAGCGGCAAGGGTTCGAACCCCCAATTCTTTTTGAATGCGTACGCTCCGCTGGCAACTTTCGAGCGCCCGAAATCGAACTGGATGCATCCACGCAGACGCGCATGCCGCATAAGTTCGAAATACATCCGGTCATTGGCACGCAGGGATCGCGCCATGGCAGTCCCTCCACCCCAGTACGGAAGTACGGAGCCGGCATGATAGATCGACAGCACGCTGGCCACCGGCGTGCCTTGGTGACGAATAGTCAGGATATCCGCATCGAGCCGATCCAGGACGGCATCGAACAGG
>CAYRCH010000182.1:2530-3940 GCA_964422665.1 uncultured Sphingomonadaceae bacterium
GGTAGCCTCGCAATCGGCCAGCACCCCGCCTTCCACCGCGAAACCGCTGGATACAAGGGCCCGACCGAATAGCGGTGAATGCACCAGCGTGAGCGGCAACCATCCGGCGATGCTTCCAGAACGTTCCGCGATCAGACCCATCGCGCAATTTCCGGTGCCCTCCTCTACCGCCGCCAACCACTGCGGAAGATGGAATACAGTTCCTCCATTCGCGCGAGTCCAGACCCCGATCCGCTCCATCTCTTCCGGATCTGCCAGACTGGCAGTGCGGACCACCGCAGCCTGAGGGGCGAAGGGCGCATTCACCCGCGACCCCCGGGAGCTTCGTCGAGCCGCCGCGCTTCGCGCAGTGCGAGCGTGTCCATGCGTCCCCACGCGAATTCGTGGACCAGCTGGCGGAGCTTTCCGCTCATCTTGTCGAGGTTGGTATAGTGCCGGAGGCGGGACTTCAGCGGGGCGCCACGCGCGCGCGGCTGTCCGGGGTCAATTTCCCACGGATGGAAATAGAACACCGCAGCGCGCCCATCCTGCCGGTTGACCCGGCGGATCGCCCAGCGCGACAATGCATAGGGAAGAACGCGGAAAAAGCCGCCACCGCCAGCCGCAACGCGGCGACCGGCAATTTCAGCGGTGGTCACGGGAATCTCGACGAGATCTGCCCAGGGTAGCGGCTTGAACGCAAATCGAGGCGCCTCGCGCCAGCCGTAGTGGTCATGAATAATTGGCGCCACTGAGGAGGAATATGAGTACCCCTGCTCGGCAAGCTCCATATAGGCCCAGGGCGTGCGCTGGTCGATCGAGAAGCTTGGCGCCCGATAGCCGCTAACATTGACCCCGCCAGCATCCTCGATGGCGATACGCGCCTGGCGGATATCCCTGGCAAAGCCCTTGCGATCCATGGTGTGGACGCGGGCGTGATCCCAGCCGTGGCTAGCAACCTCGTGGCCATGTTCGGCGATCTTTCTGACGAGCCCCGGGTGACGCTGCGCCACCCAACCGAGTACGAAGAAGGTTGCCTTCACATCAGCTTCGGCAAAAAGCTCGAGCACCTCTTCGACATTGCGCTCCACCCGATCCGGAAGCCGGCCCCATTGGTCGCGCGCAATCACGTCTTCGAAAGCCCCCACCTGGAACCACGCCTCGACGTCGACCGACAATCCATTGAGGATCCGGCCCTTATGCTCGATCTTTGGCGCAGGGAGGATTGCATTCATCGATGATGATCCAGTCAGGCTGCCTGGGGATGATCGATCTCGCCCTCGACCCATTCGATCAGCATGGTGATCGTGTGCCGCAGGGTGCGCTCCTGTTCGTCGATCTTGTCGGCCATCGCCTGAAGCTTGCCGTCGATTTTCTCGAGATCCGACTGAAGGCCGTTGCCCTGAGCGCTGTCAACACGCTCTGTCAGGG
>CAYRCH010000183.1:0-371 GCA_964422665.1 uncultured Sphingomonadaceae bacterium
ACTTGTCCTCGGTTGGGCCGGAGATGATCAGCGGGGTCCGGGCCTCGTCGATCAGGATCGAGTCGACCTCGTCGACGATGGCGAAATTGAAGGGGCGCTGCACCATCTGGCTGCGCTCGTGCTTCATATTGTCGCGCAGGTAGTCGAAGCCGAACTCGTTATTGGTGCCGTAGGTGATGTCGGCGGCATAGGCTTCGCGCCGCTGCGCCTCTGCAAGGTTGGGCACGATCACGCCCACCGTAAGGCCCAGGAACGTGTAGACCTGCCCCATCCACTCGGCGTCGCGTCGGGCGAGGTAGTCGTTGACGGTGACGACATGCACGCCCTTGCCTTCCAGCGCGTTGAGATAGACCGCCAGCGTCGCGACCAGC
>CAYRCH010000183.1:381-3874 GCA_964422665.1 uncultured Sphingomonadaceae bacterium
TCTTGCCCTCGCCCGTGCGCATCTCGGCGATCTCGCCGCGATGGAGCACTACGCCGCCAATCATCTGCACGTCGAAATGGCGCATGCCCATCACGCGCCAGGCCGCCTCGCGCACTGTGGCGAATGCCTCGGGGAGGATATCGTCAAGCGTCGCGCCGCCGGCGAGCTGTTCGCGGAACTTCTCGGTCTGGCCGGCAAGCTCGGCGTCGGTGAGCTCCTTGATCTGGGGCTCTATGGCGCTGATGGTGCGAACGATCTTCTCGATCGACTTTACGTAACGGTCGTTGGAGGAGCCGAAAACGGCCTTGGCGATGGAGCCGAGCATGGGCAGGTCCTGTCAGGAATATGATGGAATGGCGCGCGCCTGAGCGCGGCCGGAAAACGCGAATTTGATCAGAGCGTCGGCGCTATTCGCGCGCGCGGTCGATCCCGACTTGCACGGCCGCGAACTGTTTCGAGGGCGCGCAGGGGCGCGCGGCCAGCACGACGCAGTCGCCCCGCTTCTTGCGCGCTCCGGAGGAAGGCGCAGCGGCCTCTCCGCTCTTCTGGCGAATGGACGCCTCGTTGCCGCCCTGCTGCCCGCTTTCGGCGGCCAGCAATATCCCGCTCATCGCCTCCATACGCGCCTGCGCGGGCGCGCCGGCCGCGGTGAGGCCGGTGACGATCGCAAGCAGGGTGAGCAGTTTGCGCCACATGACCGGTGCTAGATAGGGAAGCCTGCCGCCAACGTCTACCTTCAAAGCGCGTTTACCCGCCGGCTGGCGGGCGCTAGAGCGCGCATGCCATGGACCTTGAAACCTCGCCGCTCACCCTGCCCTTTCCCGACATGCCGGACATCGCAGGCGCGACGCCGCGCATTGCCCGCGCCGGATACAAGGACTGGGGCCGCTGCGATTTGACCTATGTCGAGCTGGCCGAAGGCACCGCCGTCGCCGGGGTCTTCACGCGGAATGTCTGCTGTTCCTCCGAAGTCGAGCTGGGGCGGGAGAATGCGGCGCGCGGCGCGGCGCGGGCGCTCATCGTCAATGCCGGCAATTCCAACGCCTTCACCGGCTATCGCGGGCGCGAGGCGGTGGAGCAGATCATGGACCAGGTGGCGCAGCATCTCGGCTGCGCGCGCGAGCAGGTGTTCGTTTCCTCCACCGGCGTCATCGGCGTGCCGCTGCCGAAGGACAAGGCGCGCGAGGGCGTCGCCGCTGCACTCAATGCCGCGCCCTGCTCGTGGCAGGATGCCGCGCTGACCATCGGGACCACCGACACTTTTGCGAAGGGCGCTACCGCATCCGCCATCATCGGCGAGACACGGGTCAAGCTCGTCGGCATCATCAAGGGCAGCGGGATGATCGCGCCCGACATGGCGACCATGCTGGGCTACATCTTCACCGATGCCGCGGTGGAGCCCGCCTTCCTGCAGGAGCTGCTCTCCGCCGCGAACCGCGAAACCTTCTCCTGCATCACGGTCGATTCCGACACGTCGACCAGCGACACGGTGCTGGCCTTCGCGACGGGCAAGGCCGGCAATGCCCCGCTCGCCGGCTTCGACAGCGCAGGCGCGGATGCCTTCGCCGCGGCGCTGCACGACGTCTGCCGCCAGCTTGCCCATCTCGTGGTGCGCGACGGCGAAGGGGCGCAGAAGTTCATCGAGATCGCGGTGACCGGCGCGGTCTCCGACGAGAGCGCGCGGAGGGTCGGGCTCGCCATTGCCAACTCCCCGCTGGTGAAGACCGCCATCGCGGGCGAGGACGCCAATTGGGGCCGCGTGGTCATGGCGGTGGGCAAGGCGGGCGAGCCCGCCGACCGCGACAAGCTCTCCATCGGTTTCGGCGGGACCTGGGCCGCGCGCGACGGCCTGCCGCTTCCCGATTACGACGAGGCGCCGGTGGCAGAGCACCTCAAGGGCCGCGAGATCCGCGTGGATGTCGATCTCGGCCTCGGCGACGGGCGCGCGACCGTGTGGACCTGCGATCTCACTCACGGCTACATCGCCATCAACGCGGATTACCGCTCATGAGCGATGTGATGGCTTTCCATGCCGCGGTCGAAGAGCTGCTGCGCGAGGTATCCGAAAAGGCGATCCTGCCGCTCTACCAGTCGCTGGCGGACGACCAGATCATCGCCAAGCATGGCGGCGACTATGCGGCGATCGAGGATGTGGTCACCGTCGCCGACCGGCAGGCGGAGGAAATGCTCGCCGAAGGCCTCGCCAGGATCATCCCCGGCCTGCCGGTGGTGGGCGAGGAGGAAGCGCATGAGGATCCCTCCGTCTTCGACCGGCTGACCGGCGATTGCTGGATCGTCGACCCGATCGACGGGACGCGCAATTTCGCTCAGGGGAAGCCGCCCTTCGGCATATTGCTGGCGATGGCCTCGGGCGGAGAGACGCACACCGGCTGGATCTATGACTGCCTCAGCGGGCGGCTGTGCCTCGCGCACAAGGGCAAGGGCGCCTTCGTCAATGGCGAGAAGATCGCCGCAAGGCCGACCGGGGAGAGCCCGCCGGTTGCGGCAATCTCGCTCATCTTCCTCGATCCCGCGCGGCGCGCGGCAGTGCAGCAGGCGCTCGAGCCGCATTACCGCCAGACGATCACCCCATTCTGTTCGGCCGAGCAATATCCGCGGCTGGCGTTGGGCATCAACGACGTCTCGATATTCGAGCGCACCCTGCCCTGGGACCATGCGGCGGGCGTGCTGTTCCTCAACGAGGCCGGCGGAAAGGCCGCCCGGCCCGACGGCTCACCCTACCGCGTCGACGACTGGAAACGGCCGGGCCTGGTCGGCGCGGCGAGCCCGCAATTGTGGGACGAACTCGCGGGGCGGCTGAACGCGCTCGACTAAAGCTCACTCTCGAGCCACTGCTTGAGCTGGCTCTTGGGCGCGGCGCCGAGCTTCTGCGCGACCGGCTTGCCGTCCTTGAACAGCACCAGCAGCGGGATCGACTGCACGCCCATCTTGCCGGGCACTTCCATGTTTTCCATGATGTCCATCTTGGCGATCTCGACCCTGCCGGCCAGTTCCTCGCTGATTTCCTCCAGCGCGGGCGCGATCATCTTGCACGGGCCGCACCATTCGGCCCAGAAATCGACGAGGACTGGAGTGCCCGAATCCAGCACATCGGCCTGGAAACTGGCATCGGTGACGGTCTTGGTGGCCATGGTGGCTGCTCCTGAATCTTTTCTTGCAGCCAATCTAGGCCGCGATCGTGCCAAGGCAATGATTGACGGTGAAATGCTTTCCTGTGCTGCGGCAAGCTGGACTATGCGGAGGTTGGGGAGCGCGGTTCTGCCGCCCCTCACTCCGTAACCATTCACTTGTCACCCCGGACTTGTTCCGGGGTCCCGCTACGGTTGCGCTGGCGAAAGAAAGCTGGATCCCGGAACAGGTCCGGGATGACCAATGGGGCCAATTCCTCCTCACCCCACCTTCCGCGGCGCCTTCAGCGGCGAGCGGGGCACCTCGAAAACCACCCCCTTGGCCGGTCCAGCCAGAGCGCGAG
>CAYRCH010000184.1:0-3860 GCA_964422665.1 uncultured Sphingomonadaceae bacterium
TGGAGCACCCGATCTACGATGTCTGGGTCAAGGAGTGCAGGATGAGCTTCCCGGGTGAAGAGGAGCCCTCGGCCGGTTCGGCCGCGCCGGCCCCTGCGCCCGCGGCTACGCCGTCCCCCAGCAACGTCACATAGGCTTCCGGAAGCGGCCGGGCCGCTGGCCCGGCGCCGGATTTGCCGAGCAAATCCAGATATTCCGCCTGCGAGATCTCGACCGCTCCCAGTGTTGCGAGATGCGGCGTCATGAATTGGCAATCGAGCAATTCCGCACCCGCATGGCGCAGCAATGCTACCAGCCATGTAAGTGCCACCTTGGACGCGTCCGTTTCCCGGCTGAACATGGATTCGCCGCAGAATGCCCGGTCGAACTGCACTCCGTAGAGGCCTCCGACCAGGCGGTCGCCGAGCCAGCATTCGATCGAATGAGCATGCCCGGCGCGGTTCAGGCCAAGATAGCTTTCCCTGATTCGGTCGCTGATCCAGGTACCTTGGTCGCCCCCCCGGGGCTCGGCGCACAGCGTCATCACCTCTGGGAAAGCCTGGTTGCAGGTGACGCGAAAGCGGTCTTGCCGCACCGCCTTTGCCAGGCTGCGCGACAGGTGAAAGCCATCCAGCGGAATGATCGCGCGTTCTCTGGGTTCGACCCAGAAAATATCCTTATCGTCGCGGTGATCGGCCATGGGGAATATGCCGCTGCGATAGGCGAGCAGCAGCATTTCGGCGGGAATGGGAAGGGCGGTGCCCGGATCGCTCATCTGACAGGCGGCTTTCTAGAGGATGGCGCAGCTTGCCGCCACCTCACGAAACATGGCAAGCGTGCCTTGTGTTCCGCGAAGCTTGCGCTTAGAGGGCGCTTCCGCTGCAGGGGTGTAGCTCAGCTGGTAGAGCATCGGTCTCCAAAACCGAGGGCCACGGGTTCGAATCCTGTCACCCCTGCCATTTTTTCCACTATCGATGGTTAACAAGTTTCGCGGTTTCCCAACGGATTCCGCGACTTAGCATATATGGGCTCGAAATTTCCATGGTTAAGCGCGTTGCCCGCGGGAACCGGGGCTTTAGGACGTGCATTTGAAGCGACGGATGGTTGAGGAAGTCGTTTGTGAATGGAGGTACCCCATGTCGAGCATGTCCTTCCGCAGTAGCCGCCCCGATAGCTGGGTAAGCCCGCGCCCCCACAGGGATGCAAGCCTGCGCTATCAGATGCACGGCCCGATTCGCCCGATGGAAGAACCGGGATTTCTTGCGCGCCTGTTCCGCGCCGGTTGATTCCTGCGGGGCGCGAAAGCCCCCCATTACACCCCTATTTTACTCGGGCCGGCCCTTGGGTCGGCCCTTGTTTATGTGGCCTCTAATACTCTTCAGGCTCTTCCGGGGTTTTTTCATGGTGGTCCGGCCCCGCATTTCTCTCGCCCCGGGCCAGCTTGAACACCACGCCTGAAAGAAGCGCGAGCGCCAGCAAGTTCGGCAGGGCCATAGCCGCGTTCGAAATATCGCCCAGCCGCCAGACCAGCTGCGAGGGCTGGGTCGAGCCGATGAAGATCGCGACGCACCAGATCACCCGCCAGATCATGTGGAGGATCTTCTCGCCGCCGCGAGTGGATCCGGGGATGCGATCGTAAAGGAAAGTGATCGCGCGCTCCCCGTAATAGGACCAGGTAATCAGCGTCGTGAACACGAACAGGATCAGGGCCGCGCCGGCGACCAGCGTGCCCATCGCAATCGACCCGATCTGGACCGGGAAAGCTGCCGCGAAGGCGCCCGAGGTTGTCACGAAGCCCGACATGGCAGTAGTCCCGAGATCCGATTGCCAGACATGCTCGACCGGCTGGCCCTGATAGGTGAAATCGCCTTGCACGGTGAGGATCACAAGCGCCGTCATGGTGCAGATCACGATCGTATCGATGAAGGTGCCGAGCATGGCCATCCGGCCCTGCTGCTCGGGATCGTCGGTCTGCGCGACCGCATGCGCGATCGGCGTCGAGCCCTGGCCGGCCTCGTTGGAGAACAGGCCGCGGGCCACGCCCGCCCGGATGGCGAGGATGATCGCCGCGCCCACGAAGCCGCCGCTCGCGCTCTGCGCATTGAAGGCGCCGTAGAAGATGCGGCCGAACGTTTCCGGTAGGTCCCCGAAATTGAGGATCAGGGCGATGACCGCCATGACGATATAGGCCGCGGCCATGAAGGGCACGATCTTCTCGGCCACATTGCCGATCGAGCGGATGCCGCCGATGATGACGGCGAACACCGCGATGGCCACGAGCAGGCCGCCGAGCCAGCGTTCGAAGCCGAACAGCTCGTTGAGCCCGCTCGCGACTTCATTGGCCTGTATCGAATTGCCCGTGACCAGGGCGGAGAACAGCGTTCCCAGGCAGAACAGGATGGCCAGCCAGGTCCATTTGGGGCCGAGGCCGAGCATGATGTAGCTCATCGGCCCGCCGCGCTTCACGCCGTCGGAGGTGGTTTCGCGGTAGCGTATGGCGAGGCTGCCTTCCGCGAAGGCGAGGGCCATGCCGAACAGGGCGGTGATCCACATCCAGAACACCGCACCCGGGCCGCCAAGCGCGATTGCCGTCGCCACGCCGGCAAGATTGCCGGTGCCCACCTGCCCCGACAGCGCGGTGGACAGCGCCGCAAAGGGGCTGATCTCGCCCGCGCCGGATCCTTTCCGTCCGGCGAACAGCCCGCGCACCGCGGCGCCGAACTTGACGATCGGGTAGAAACGCAGCCCGATCATGATCCATACGCCGATGCCGAGCAGGACGACTGCCAAAGGGGGGATGGGGATCAGCTGTTCCCCGTACCAGGTCCCGCCCCAGATGAAGTCCGACACGTTCGTGACCGGCTCGACCAGTCGTTCCCCCAAAGTGGCAGGTGCTTGGCCAGTTGCCATCCGGATTTCCCCTCATGCCTCGGTGCAGAATCGGCGCAGGCTAGTTGTCATGCGGCGCAAGCGCCAGTCCCCAAACCGGGCCATGCACACTTGCCATCCGGGCGCGCCGTCGCTAGATACGCCGGCGTCTTCCGACACAAGGAAATTCAGCGCCCCTCCCGGTCATTTGGACCGGGGCGGCGATGAGCCCATGGCGGAAGGTAGAACGAAATCTGAGAAAGGGCGCGCGATGGCAAAGGAAAGTGGCAGGACCTCCCCCGGTGAGTTCCTGCGCCAGGTCCGCAGCGAAGCAAGCAAGGTCGTATGGCCTACGCGCCAGGAAACCGTCCGGATGGCGATCCTGGTCGGGATCCTTACCCTGATTCTCTCGCTATTCTTCCTCGGCGTGGATTCGCTGTTCGGCGCTGTCGTGCGCTGGCTGCTGTCGCTCGCCTGAGAACGCTGAACGAACGGAAAGACAACGACGATGGCAACGGCGCGCTGGTACATTATTCACGCCTATTCGGGTTTCGAGAACAAGGTCAAAGAGGCAATCCTCTCCGAGGCTGAGCGGCTGGGCCTGTCCGAAGGCGTGGAGGCGGTGGAAGTTCCGACCGAGACCGTGACCGAGCTCAAGCGCGGCAAGAAGGTCCAGGTGGAGCGCAAATTCATGCCGGGCTACGTCCTCGCCAAGCTGCGCATGAATGACGACGTCTACCACCTCGTCAAGAATACGCCCAAGGTGACCGGTTTCCTCGGTTCCAACAACAAGCCGCAGCCGATTTCGGAGCGTGAGGCCGCCCGCTATTTCGGGGCCCAGGAAGAGGCTGCCTCGCAACCCAAGCGCGATATCCAGGTCGATTACGAGATCGGCGATCAGGTCAAGGTTCTGGGCGGTCCGTTCCAGAGCTTCAATGGCCTCGTCGAGGAACTCGATTTCGACAAGAACAAGGTCAAGGTCAGCGTCTCGATCTTCGGCCGCGCGACTCCGG
>CAYRCH010000185.1:0-3727 GCA_964422665.1 uncultured Sphingomonadaceae bacterium
GCGCGCGCGCCTAAGATCGATAAAACTCCGCTACCGATCGTCCATAGATAGTCGGACCATTCTTCGAATTCTGAACGCGACAAGAGGGTCACACAGACAATAGTCGAGGCGAAGAAAAGTGCACCCAGAAATTTCCAACTTGTGGCGGCAAAGTGTCGCGCCCGCCACTCGTCTTTGCTAATCTCAATGCCAACCGGAGACCGACGTTCCAACGCCCTCGCTGGCGCCGTGGTATTGCGAACGCTTAGAATTGCGATCACACCTATCACACTCAAACAGATGACCATTATACCTGGGCCATCGTCGATGAATTCGGGAGCGATCCACGAACCGAAAGCGATTGCAGCACAGACAATCAATACGGCGCCCCAGATCATTCTGCGGCTTGCCTTACGGTATTGGAGCCTAAACCCCTCTCTTTCCTCAATGCTTACCGGGATCGGCGCTCCCCGCCCGTATTTTCGGTACAGAAACCGATCACCGTCCTGCTCAAATTGATTCAGAAAAAGCTGTTCCTGATACTCGAGATTGCTTTTGAAAATCATGTCTTTAGGCAATCTCCCATTAGCCACCATTGATTAGCTTCTATGGAGCATCAAATACTATTGTAGAATTTCGGCGCGTCATAAGTCACAACACCCGAATGTCCACTACCCGCCGATAGCCCACATCTTCCACCTCAACCGCCACCGGCATCCCCCAGCCCTCACCCCACCTCAGCCAGAACCTCCCCCGGAATCGCGATGAGCCGCGGCGCCGCAGTATACAGCAGCGCCGCCTCGATCCGCCGGCCCGGATAGATCGCGCCCAGTGCCGCGGCGTAGGCCGCCATCTGGCGCAATGTCGCCCCCGGCACCTCCTCCAGCGAGGCGGGCGGGCGGCGGGCGGTTTTGTAGTCGACCACCAGCACGCGCCCCTGCTCCACCAGCACGCGGTCGGCGGTGCCGGCCACGACCCTGCCGTCGACCACCGCCATCAGCGGGACTTCGGCCAGCGCGCGGGGCGAGAAGATCTCCGCCCATTCGGGCGCGGCGAGGACGGTCAGCGCGCTTTCGGCGATCTCGGCCCGCGCCTCTTCGGCCAGGTCGGTAGCGTTGCGCGCGAGCCATTTTGCCGCGGCGGCGGCGCGCTCGCTCTCCGCCAGTTCGGGCAGGCGTTCGAGCAGGCGGTGCACCAGCACGCCGCGCTGCGCCGCCTCGCGCAATGCGCCGGGCGCCAATGGCGGGTCGGGCGCGAGGTCCTCTCCGGCGGCGGACGGGGCGAGCGGGCGCGGCGGGCGCGGTTCGGGTCCGATGGGTGTGAGCGCCCAGTCCGGCAGCTCTGCCAGCGCCTCTTCCGTCTCTTTCGCGGGCGGCGCAGGCAGCGACGAAAGCGCGCCCCATTCTCGTCGTGCACCCCACACATCGTCCTCCAGCTGCGCATCGCCGAACAAAGGCGAGAGGCGCGCATACCAGCTGTCGGGCGCGGGTTCGGTCTCGCGCTTGCCGAGCGAGCCGGCGATGAACAGCGCCTCTTCCGCGCGGGTCATCGCGACATAGAGCAGCCGCCAGTGTTCCTCGCGCTCGGCCGCGAGCGCCTTCAGCTCGGCGGCGGCGATGGGTCCGCGCTTCTCGTCCTTCTTCAGCGGAGGCAGCGGGATTTCCGGGCGGTGCATGTGGGCGGCGAGGCTTTCGGGCGCTTCCTCGGCCAGCGAGAGGCTGCGCACGGGCGAGGAATCGGGATTGCCCGCCGCATCGGCGAGAATCACGATCGGCGCCTGCAGCCCCTTGGCGCCGTGGACCGTCATCACGCGGACCAGGCCGCCGGCGCTGTCGGTCTCGCGCTTGAGCTCCCCCTCGCCCGCGTCGAACCACTGGATGAAGCCCGCGAGGCTGGGCACATGGCTGGCGGAATGCGCCAGCGCGGCATTGACCAGCTCGTCCAGCGGATCGTTCACTTCGCTGCCGAGGCGGGCGACCAGCTTCCGGCGCCCCTGCCAGGGCCCGGTGAGCATCCAGTGCAGCAATGATTGCGGCGGGGCGAAATCGGCGCGGGCGAGAAGATCGCGCAGGCGCTCCACCGTTTCGAGGACGCGCGGCTCCCGCGACTGCCTCAGATGCTCCCACAGCGAGCGCTTGCTTTCGCCGCGATAGCCATGTTCGAGCAGCTCCTCCTGGCTCCAGCCGATCAGCGGCGAGACCAGCAGGCAGGCGAGCATCAGGTCGTCCCCCGGCTGCGCGGCGAAACGCAGCGCCGCCATCAAATCCTGCACCGCCAGCGGCGCGCCGAGCCGCAGCCGGTCGATGCCCGCAACGGGCACGCCGCGTGCGTGGAGCCGCGCGACGATCAGCCCGGCGAGTTCCTTGCGCTTCCTGACCAGCACCATGACGTCGCCCGGCCCGGCGCGGCGCGGCTTGCCGCCGGGTTGCCCCTTCACCAGCGGGAAGCCTTCATCCATCCAGCGGCGGACCTGCCGGGCGATATTGTCGGCCAGCTTGCGGTCCGATTGGGAGAGCCAGTTGGTCTCCTGCTCGTCGCCGCCCGCGCCCTCGCCCGGATCGTCTTCCTCCCTGCCGCCGACCACCGGCCAGATCGCGACCAGCCCGGGCAGATCGTCGCCGACATGCTTGCCCGGCGGCTCGTCGAGGCCGAAGCGCTCCGGCCCGATCGCGGCGATCGCATCGTCGACGAAATCGAGCACCGGCTGCGCGGTGCGGAAGGAGCGGCCGAGGCCGAGTTCGACCAGCCTGCGCGGCAAGGGAGCTCCGCGCAATTGGGCCACGCTGTCGGCGAGCGCTGCCATCATCGCCTTCACCCGCTGGCGCGCCTGTTCGAAATTCTCCGGGCTGGTGCCCTGGAAGCCGAAGATCGCCTGCTTGTAATCGCCGACGGTGAAGATGGTGCGGATGCGGTTTCCATGCGCACCTTCGCCGCTGAAGAAATCGTCGATCAGCGCGAAGATGATGTCCCATTGCGGGCGATTGGTGTCCTGCGCCTCGTCGATCAGTATGTGGTCGAAGCGCCGGTCGAGCTTGTAGCGGATCCAGTCGGCAATGCCCTCGCGGGTCAGCAGGCCGGCCGCGAGGCGGATCTGGTCGTCGAAATCGATCAGCCCTTCGCGCTCCTTCGCATCCTTCCAGGCGAAGGCGAAGCGCCGCCCGAGCTCGAGCGCGGGGGCGAGCCAGTCTGCAAGGTCGAGCAGAGCCTTGCACTCATTGGCGGCGCCGATGCACGCGATAACCGCATCCATGTCCGCGCGGTAGGCCGGGTCGATCTTCTCCAGCGAGGCGGAGGAGCGCGGCTCGCCCTTCTGCGTCAGGAATACAGATGCGAGTTCCGCCAGCCGGCCTGCGCGCTGCGCGGGATCGGCCAGCCATGCGCCGATGGCGTCGGCATTGCCCTGCCCGGTCTTGGTGCTCCAGCCCCGGTTGGTCTCGAGGCACCGCCGAAGCGCGGCTATGTCGAAGACCTGGTCGGAGCAGAGCTGCGCCAGGTAATCGCCCCCGGCATCCTCAGGCAGACCCAGCAGGCGCAGCACGCGGCCCTTCAGCGGCGGTTGCCAGGCGCCCGCGCCGAACCAGGCCTCATGCGCCTCGGCGCATCGCATCAGCCAGGCCTGCGCGGTGTTTTCGTCCTTGCGGCGGCTGAGATCGGCCAGCGTGGCCAGCAGCTCCTCGTCGCCAGCCGCCTCGGCATCGACCAGCATTTCCGCCAGCACTTCGCGGGCCAGCAATTCGCGGTCGCGGTC
>CAYRCH010000186.1:0-3718 GCA_964422665.1 uncultured Sphingomonadaceae bacterium
ATCAAATACCCCAGCTCGTACAGCCCCCATTTGCGGCCGTTGAATATTAGCGGCACGAACACGCTGCGCAGTGCCCGGTACCTCCCCTCGCCCAAATCCTGCCGATAAGCGTACAGGAAGAACTCGCCCTCCTCGTCCAGCGCGCGCCGCGTCTGTCCGTCCATGAAAATCTGGCGGTTGCGGCTGAATTCCTGGTTGCGGCGGACTTGCCCCGGGATCTGCCCCTGGCTCCGCTCTGTGATGTGGGTCGGGAGGTACCCGTTCATGTCGATCAGGCAGCAACCGACGATCGCCTTGTGTTGCGAGGTCTGCCGGTCGAGCAGCGGCCTTATGTGCCGGTCGGCGAAATCGGCGAAGCGGTTGTCATATTGCACGGGATCGGTGTCGGGCCGAGGGCGGTAGTCCGTATCGAAAAGGGCCCCCTCGCTGATCTGCCCATCCGCAAGCTGCCCTTCGAGCAGCGCGGTCAGTTCGCCTGCATTCGCCCGCGCCATGGCGATGAAGTCCGAATTACGCGTCGTCACTCCGCCATGCGCGACCTGGTTCAGCATGTCGTTGGCGCGGCTTTCGAGCACTTCGAGCTGCTCACGCGCCTGTCTCGCCCGCTTGCTGCTGCGCGCGGCGACATCGCGGAATTCAGTCAGCCCGGCGTCCAGCTTGGCCACTTCCGCCTCCGCGCGAGTGTTGCAACCGGCGATTGCCTGCGACCGGTCGTGGAACTGGTGCACGAGCGCGGCCATTTCGGTCAGCGACTGGCTGAGGCTGTCGATATGCCTGGTGGCGTCGCGCCCACGGGCGATATTGTTCTGCAGCACTTCGATCAGCGTTCCCGCAGTCCGCTCAAGCCGGGCGATATTCTCGCCCACGTCGCTCGACGACTGCGTCGTTGTCTGCGCCAGCCGCCGGATTTCGGCCGCCAGCACCGTAAACGGGCGGGTCGCCTCACCGCCGCGCGCCGCCTCGATCCGGGCGTTGAAGCTCAGCAGCTCGGTCTGCTCTGCCAGGTTTTGCAGCGTGCGGGTGATGCTCCCGATCGTGCCGAGCGTCTCGAGGAACTCCTGCAGATGCGTGTCGAGCCCGGTGACATCCGCCAGGAGCTGCGACACTTCGCTCAGCGATTGTTCGGCTACGATATTGCCGCGTTCCAGCACATTCCATGCAAGCGAGGCGGTCTGCAGCAGCTCGCCAGTGGCATCGCGGCTTTCCGCCTGGCTCTCATTGAGCGAGTGCATCGCCGCGACCAGTTCCCCCAGCCGTTCGGCTTCGGCGGACATCTGCCGGTTGAGCCGCCCGACGATCCCGCCCGTGTCGCTGCACCTGACCGCGATGTCTCCCGCCTGTTCCCCGAGGTGAGCGAGAAGACTTTCTCCGGCCGGTGCGATCGTCAATGGCATGTTCCCCATGGATCGAGGATGCCGCAGTGCAACATGGCATGCAACATAAATGCTGCAATGCGGTAGGATTTTGGCAACAAACCGGTTGTCTGCCGGTTTGGTTTGCCCGACTAACCCGCAAACGGGGAGCTGAGGAATGGCAGAGGATCGGGTCCGCGCGGCCGGCCATACGAGATTTGCCCGGTTCCGCGCGCGGCTCGAAAGCTATGCTCCGCCGCCGGGCTGGCCAAGCTGGATCTACGAATTCCTGCTGTTCGGCTTCAAGCAGGGCTGGGCCTGCCTGTTCGGCGCGCTCATGCTGGGGCTGCTGCTCGGGACGCACCTGCTATATCCGGCCGATGCGGCGCTGCACCGCTACGATTTCCTGACCCTTGCCGCGCTTGCCATTCAGGCCGGGATGCTCCTGCTGCGGCTCGAGACCTGGGAGGAGGCGAAAGTCATCCTTGCCTTCCACGTCACCGGCACGGTGATGGAGCTGTTCAAGACCGCATACGGGTCATGGATCTATCCCGAGCCTGCCCTGCTAAGGATCGGCGGCGTGCCGCTGTTTTCCGGTTTCATGTATGCGGCCGTCGGCAGCTATCTCGCCCGCGTCTGGCGCATCTTCGATTTCCGCTTCACCCATATGCCGCCGCGCTGGGCCGCCTTCACCCTCGCCGCGGCGATCTATGTGAACTTCTTCGCGCATCACTGGCTGCCCGACATCCGCTACTTGCTGTTCGCGGTGATGGTCGCTTTGTTCTGGCGGACGCGGGTTTATTTCACCGTCTGGCGCGAGCCGCGCTGGATGCCGTTGCTGCTGGGCTGGCTGCTGGTCGCGCTGTTCATCTGGTTCGCGGAGAATATTGGCACCTTCGCCCGCGCCTGGACCTATCCCGACCAGGCGGACGGATGGCGCATGGTCTCCATTGCCAAGCTCGGCTCATGGTACCTGCTGATGTATATTTCCTTCGTGCTGGTCGACGCGGTGCACCGCGCCCGCCCGCAGAGGAACTAGCGGCTCAGATCGTGTAGGAAATCTCGTAGTCGCCCCAGCGGCGGCCATTGATGATGAGCGGCACGCTGGCGAGCCGCACGACGCGGTAGTTCCGCCCGTCTCCCTCGTAGCGATACACCGCCATCGAGAACGGCGCGTTGCTGGCTTTGATCCGCCGGTCGATCGCGTTGAAAATCTTCCGCCCGTTGCGGCAGAACTGCAAATCGTGCGTGTATTCGCCGGTCGGCCGCTTGGAACGCTCGGTCAGATGCGTCGGCAGGAAGCCGTTGCGGTCGTCGCATACCGTGGCAACGATGTTGGGATCGGAGGCCTTGATCCGGTCGAGGATCGGGCGCCAGTGCTTGTCCGCCCAGTCGCTGAAGCGGTTGCGGTAGAGCTGCGGATTGGTGCCCGGCACGGGGACGTAATTCTCGTCGAACAGGGCGGCTTCGTCGAGGCTGCCATCGGCCAGCGCTGCCAGCACTGCCGCCTTCGCATCCTCGGCCGCCGCCATCGCCTTTTCGACCATCGCGCTGTCATGCGGCGCGAGCCCGGCATTGACGACCTTGTCGAACATCACGCTGGCCATCTCTTCGAGGTCGGCCATGCGCGCCTGCGCCTGGTTCAGCCGGGATTCGTTTTCGGACGCGGCGTGTTCGTAATCGGTCAGCACCCGGTGCACTCGCGTCACATGGCCGGTGATGGTTCCGCTGGCGCCGGCGATCTGCTCGTTCTGCAGGTCGACATCGCGGACCAGCTCGGCGACGCCGGTAATGGTCTCCTCGATCTTGGCGATCGAACCCTTGGCCTTGCCGCTCGCCTCGCTGCCGCTCTGGATTTCGCTGATCACCTTTTCCGCCCGCGCGCCCAGCGCATCGACAGTGCGGGCGATTTCCTCGGTGGCGGTCTTGGTATTGTTGGCCAGCGTCTTCACTTCGTTGGCGACGACGGCGAAGGTCCGCCCCGCTTCGCCCGCCCGCTGCGCCTCGATCGCGGCGTTGAGCGAGAGGATGTCGGTCGTCTGGGCGATCTCGTTGATGTCGGCCGAGCAGCGGCGGACCTGTTCCATCGCCGCGGAAAACTCGGTGACATGCTGAACCAGCGTATCCACCAGCTCCACCAGATCGCCGATCTGGCCGAGCGAGGACTGGATCATCCGCGTGCCTTCGGACAGGCGGTCGATCGCGCTGGCGGAAAGCAGCCGCGCCTCCTCGCACGCATCGTTGACGCGGTTCTGGTCGGCCTCCATCTCGGCGACCTTTTCCTGCAGCTCCGCATGTTCGCCGCGCAGCCGGGCCGAGGATTCGATGACCTGCTGCAGCAGCCCGGTCACGTCCGAACAGCCGAC
>CAYRCH010000187.1:0-1824 GCA_964422665.1 uncultured Sphingomonadaceae bacterium
TGGGGCGGCGCGGTCCAGCTGGCGACCCACTCCGCCTGGGCGGGTGCCGCCAGTGCCAGCGTCGCAGCGCCGGCGAGAGCGGACACGAGACGGGTCTTGTTGATGAAATACATACGTACGAGGCTCCCCCAAATATTCCCAAAGGACCGCGCGATTCGCCCGGTTCACTTGCTCAGGCTGACACGGCTATGGGGCTGTAGGAAAGCGATAATTGAGTGTTGGCGGTCGGGCTGCAACTTCATTGCGGATAAGGCTTCCCGGTAGGATAAGTCGCAAATGGGCTTCCTGACCGATCCTCTCGCTAGGCTATTGCGGCGTCTCACGGGCGGACAAGAGACGGCGCTGCGCGATATGTCCAAAGGCGCCTCTCTCGATCAACGACTGGTAGGGTTCAGCACCTCCGAGCGCATCGACGCAAAATTTCTCCTTCTGGCCATCTGCCCATTCGTGCCGATCGTAATTTCAGATGAGGCTGGATGGTCGCGAGGAGCTCTTTGGCACGGCTGGTTCTGGGTCAGCGTAGTATGGGCCGTAACTATCCTTGGTTTCAACCTCGCGGTCTATTTGAGAGCACTGTTTAGATCGATACGGCGCAAAATGTAGCGGAGCCGAAATCACTCACCCCTCCGCCAGCGCCCATTGTTCCATGGCCGCCAGCACCGGCTGCAGACTGCGTCCGCGCTCCGTCAGTGCGTAGTCCACCCGCGGGGGGATGGTGCCGTAGTCGGTGCGCGTGACCAGCCCGGCCGCTTCCATTTCCTTGAGCGTTTTCGACAGCGTCCGGTGAGTCACGCTGCCCAGCCGGCGCTGCAATTCGTTGAAGCGCAGCGGGCAGGGGAGCAGCCAGTAGATCACCATCGGCCGCCACTTGCCCGAGAGCAGTTCCAGCGCATTTTCCGCCGGGCAGTGCCAGCCTTCGAGATGCGTCCCGGCATCGTCCATTTACAGTATCCTTCAGGACCGTACTTACATTATCGTATGTGCAGATGTATATCCGCCGGGTAACGAATGCAAACCCCGGAAGCACGGCAACGCCGCTCCGGTGAAAGGACCCGCAATGAAGGACGTGGAAGCAATCCTGCGCAACGATAGCGGCCACTGGGTGGGCGACGGTTTTCCCGTGCGCTCGCTGTTCAGCTATCACGGCGACACGCAGGCGATCAGCCCTTTCCTGCTGTTCGACTATGCCGGCCCGTGGAATTTCGAGCCGACCGCCGGCCAGCCGCGCGGCGTGGGCGAGCATCCGCATCGCGGCTTCGAGACGGTGACCATCGTCTATGACGGCGAGGTCAGCCACCGGGATTCGACCGGCGGCGGCGGCACGATCGGCAGCGGCGAGGTACAGTGGATGACCGCGGGCGCCGGCGTGCTGCACGAGGAATTCCACTCGCCCGGCTATTCGAAGACCGGCGGGCCGTTCCGGATGGTGCAGCTGTGGGTCAATCTGCCCGCGGCCGACAAGATGACCGCGCCGAAATACCAGGCGATCACGCGCGACATGATCCCCGAAGTCGGCTTCGAAGGGGGCAGCGCGCGGATCATCGCGGGCGATTTTGGCGGCACTGCGGGCCCCGCCAGCACCTTCACCCCGGTCAATCTGTGGGACGTGCGGCTGGACGCGGATGCGGATGTGACCCTGCCGCTGCCCGACGGCCACAATGCGATGATCGCCGTCCTCTCCGGCCATGTGACGATTGGCGGGAAAGGCGTGGGCGAAGCGGAGATCGGCCGGCTCTCGGTCGAAGGCGAGGGCGCGGCGGTGAAGGCTGATGGCGCTTCGATGGTGCTGGTGATGACCGGCGAACCGATCGACGAGCCGGTGGT
>CAYRCH010000187.1:1924-3682 GCA_964422665.1 uncultured Sphingomonadaceae bacterium
ACGGTCAGGTCGAGGAACACGGTCATGACGGCCGTGGCGAAAAGCAGCGCCAGCTCCGCGCGCGGCAGGGCGAGGCGTTCGCCCCAGCGATGGGGCTCCGACATGGCCCAGGCGGTGACGATCAGCAGTCCGGCCAGCGCGGGCAGGGCCAGCTCGCCCGCCAGCGGGGCGAGCGCGACCATCGCCGCGAGGATGAACAGCGCGTGGATGATCCCGGCCATGGGCGTGCGCCCGCCCGCCTCGACATTGGTGGCGGTGCGGGCAATCGCCCCGGTCGCGGGGAGCCCGCCGAACAGCGGCGAGGCGATGTTCGCCGCGCCCTGCGCCAGCAGTTCCGCGCTTGAGCGGTGCGTACTGCCGATCATCCGGTCGGCCACCACTGCCGACAGCAGAGATTCGATTCCTGCCAGCAGCGCAATGGTGATGGCGGCGGGCGCAAGATCGACAAGTCTTTCCGCGGTTAGGTTCGGGATGGACGGCCAGGGCAGGCCGTGGGGCAGCTCGCCGAAACGTGCGGTGACGGTTTCGACGCCCGGCAGCGCCAGCGCGGCCAGGATGCTGGCGAGGATCACCACCAGCACGCGGCCGCGGAACTGCGGCGCATAGTGCCTGACCAGCAATATGCCGGCGACCGTTCCGACGCCGAGCAGCAGCGATGGCCAGTCGAGACTGGCGCGCGCGGCCCACAGCGCCTCGATCTTGGGAATGAATTCCGCCGAGAGCGGGCCGGTCTGCAAGCCGGCGAGATCCTTGAGCTGGCTGGTCGCGATGACCACCGCGATGCCGATCGTGAAGCCTTCGATGACCGATTCCGGGATCAGCCGGATCAGCCGCCCCGCACCCAATATTCCGCCGATCACCAGCAATATGCCCGCCATCATGGTCGCGATCAGCAGCCCGTCGAAGCCGTGCTTGGTGATGACCGTATAGACCACGACGATGAAGGCCCCGGTCGGTCCGCCGATCTGCACCCGGCTGCCACCGAGCGCGGAAATAAGCAGCCCGCCGACCACGGCCGTCACCAGCCCCGCGGCCGGCGGTGCGCCCGATGCGATGGCGATGGCGATGCTGAGCGGCAGGGCGACCAGCGCGACTGTGGCGCCGGCTATGGCATCGTCGGCGAATTGCCTGCGGGTGTAGGTCGCAAGCGTGGTAATGAGCTTTGGCTTCATCGAACGATTGCGCCTGCCTTCAAGTTACACCTCGTCATTGCGAGGGACCGCAGGTCCCGCGGCAATCCGGAACTCACCGAGCTGCTTCTGGATTGCTTCGCTCCGCTCGCAATGACGAAGCGAGTGGTGGAAATAGATTTACAAGCATTTAGATCGGGTTGCCGTCGCGGTCGCGGAAGATTTCGCGCCGTCCGACATGGTTTGCAGGGCCGACCAGCCCATCCTCCTCCATCCGCTCGATCCACTTGGCGGCGGTGTTGTAGCCCACGCCCATCTGCCGCTGGAGCCATGAACCGGATGCCTTCTGGTTCTCGATCACGATCTGGCACGCCTGCCGGTATTTGCGCTCTTCGGGATTGTCGGAAGCGGTGAACTCGTCTTCGAAATCGAAGCCTCCATCTTCCGGTTCTTCGGTGACCGAATCGACATATTCGGGCGTGCCCTGCGCCCGCCAGTGGCTGGCGACGCGCTCGACTTCCTCGTCCGACACGAACGGCCCGTGCACGCGGGTCAGTGCGCCGCTCGACGGCTTGTAGAGCATGTCGCCCTTGCCCAGCAGCTGCTCGGCGCCCTGCTCGCCCAGGAT
>CAYRCH010000188.1:0-3678 GCA_964422665.1 uncultured Sphingomonadaceae bacterium
GCGCTTCCTGAATCCGGAACGCGTTTCGATGCCGGACTTCGACATCGACTTCTGCGAAACCCGGCGCGGAGAAGTCATCCGTTACGTGCAGCGCAAATACGGGCACGACCAGGTCGCGCAGATCATCACTTTCGGCAAACTCAAGGCCCGAGCCGTGCTGCGCGATTGCGGGCGCATCCTGCAGATGAGCTACGGCCATGTGGACCGGCTGTGCAAGATGGTGCCGAACCATCCGACCGATCCCTGGACGCTCCCGCGGGCGCTCAATGGCGTGTCCGAATTCCGCCGCGAATATGAGAACGACAATGAGGTGAAGCGACTGGTCGATCTCGCGATGCAGCTGGAAGGCCTGCCGCGCAACTCCTCCACCCATGCCGCCGGCGTGGTGATCGGAGACCGGCCGCTGGCCGAGCTGGCGCCGCTCTACCGCGACCCGCGTTCCGACATGCCGGTGACCCAGTTCGACATGAAGATTGTCGAGGATGCGGGGCTGGTGAAGTTCGACTTCCTCGGGCTGAAGACGCTCTCCATTTTGCGCAAGGCGGTGGACCTGCTGGCCGAGCGGGGGATTTCGGTCGATCTCGAAACGCTGCCGTGGGACGACCCGGCCGTCTACGAACTGCTCAAGCGCGGCGACACGGTCGGCGTGTTCCAGCTGGAATCGGAAGGCATGCGCCGGACGCTGGCGGCGGTGAAGCCGACCAAGTTCGAAGACATTATCGCGCTGGTCTCGCTCTATCGGCCGGGCCCGATGGACAACATCCCGCTGTTCGGCAAGCGCAAGAACGGCGAAGTCGCGATCGAATATCCGCATCCGAAGCTCGAAGGGATCCTGGCGGAGACCTACGGGATCTTCGTCTACCAGGAGCAGGTGATGCAGGCGGCGCAGATCCTCGCCGGCTACTCGCTGGGCGACGCCGACCTGCTGCGCCGGGCGATGGGCAAGAAGATCCAGTCGGAAATGGATGCGCAGCGCCACCGCTTCGTCGATGGCTGCCGGGAGGTTTCCGGGATCGACGCGGCCAAGGCCAACGAGCTGTTCGACTTGATCGACAAGTTCGCCGGCTACGGCTTCAACAAGTCGCACGCTGCCGCCTATGCGCTGCTGGCCTATCACACCGCCTGGCTGAAGGCGCATTACCCGGAAGAATTCTACGCCGCCTCGATGCGGTTCGACATGCACCAGTCGGAAAAGCTCGCCGTGTTCGTCGACGACATGCGCAAGAACGGCAAGGTGCTGCTGGCGCCGGACGTCAACCGGAGCCGGGCCGATTTCGCCGTCGAACCGACGGATGAAGGCTATGCGGTGCGCTATGCGCTCGCCGGGATCCGCAATGTGGGCGAGAAGGCGATGGCGGCCCTGGCTGCCGAGCGCGAAGCGGGCGGGCCCTTCGCCACGCTGGAAGACGTGTTCCGCCGCGCGCCCGCGGGATCGCTCAACCGCCGGCTTGTCGAGGCATTGGCGCAGGCCGGCGCTTTCGACGCGCTGGAGCCCAACCGCGCGCAAGTATTCGCCAGCGCCGAACTGCTGCTGAGCGTGGCGGATAGCGCGGCACGCGAGCGGGCGAGCGGGCAGGGCGGGCTGTTCGGGGCCGAAGGGGACGAACAACCGGACCTTCGCCTGGTGGAGGCGGCGCCCTGGAACCGGGCGGAGCAGATGGCGGCCGAGCGGGAGGCTTTCGGCTTCTACTTCGCGGCCCATCCGGTATCGGCCTGGCGGGAAGTCGCCACCGCCAATGGCGCGCGCACCTATGCCGGCCTGATGGAAGGGGGCGTTCCCGGCGGTGGGCGCAGCCAGGCGATGATGGCGGCGCTGGTCGAAGGCGTGAATATCGGCAAGACCCGCAAGGGGCGCGACTTCATCCGCGCCGACTTTTCCGATGCCACCGGCCAGTTCAGCGCCGCCTGTTTCGAAGAGGGGCTTGTCGCCCCGTTCCGGCAATGGGCGGCCGACGGAACTTGTGTGCTGCTCACCGTCGAACTCGACGCGCCGAGCCCGGACGAGCCGCCGCGCATCACCGTGCGCCACGCGCGCCCGCTCTCCGAAGTGACGGCCGATGCGCGGATGGTGCTGGTGCTCGACCTGCTGGACGAACTCGGCCTCGAAGCGCTGAAGCAGGAAATCGGACAGGGCGGCGAGGGCACCGGGGAAGTGATTGTCCGGGTGCAGATCGAAGGCGGGCGACAGCAACAGGTGCTGCTGGGCCGCAATTTCACGCTCGACGGCGAACTGGCGGAGCGCTTGGCAAGTGCGCCCGGCCTTGCCAATGTCGCGCTGTCTGCGCGGCGCGGACCTGCCCGGCTCAAGCTGGTCGCCTGACCGGCGGAGACCGGCGGCCTCGCCCCGCGGCGGGAGAGGCTGATGCTTGGAATGATGCAGGACTGGGAGCTCCGGGTAGAGCACCTCATCGACTATGCCGCGCGCGAGCACGGGTCGCGCGAAATCTATACGCGGTGGGCAGACGGCAGCGAGAGCCGCAGCAACTGGGCGGGCATCCGCAGCGATGCGATGCGGCTGGCGCGGGCGCTCCGCCGGATGGGTATCGGCAAGGGCGACCGCGTCGCCTCGCTGGCGATGAACCACGCGCATCACCTTGCCAGCTGGTACGGCGTACCCGGCGCCGGGGCGGTGCTGCACACGCTGAACCCCCGGCTGTTTGCCGACCAGCTCGAATTCATCGTGGGCCACGCCGAGGACCGGGTGCTGTTCTACGATGCGCCGTTCCGCCCGCTGGTCGAGAAGATGAAGCCGCTCTGGCCGACGATCGAACACTATGTCTGCTATGACGATGGCGAGTTCCGCGCGCTGCTCGACGCCGAGGATCCGGCTGGCGCATGGGAGCTTGGAAGCGAACGCGATGCCTGCATGCTCTGCTACACCAGCGGGACCACAGGCGAACCCAAGGGCGTGCTCTATTCGCACCGCTCCAGCGTGCTGCACGCGATGGGGGTGGTGCAGCCCGCCGTGTTCGACCTCGCGCCCCGGTCGGCGATGCTGCCGGTGGTGCCGATGTTCCATGCGGCGGGCTGGGGCCTGCCCTGGGCCGGCGCGGTGGCAGGCTGCCGGATGGTGTTCGCCACCAGCTACGAGCCGGAGAACCTCGCCGCGATCATGAATGCCGAGCGCGTGACTCATTCGGCGGGCGTGCCCACCGTATGGCTGGGCCTGCTGCAACATCTCGAAGCCAGCGGCACGAAGCTGGAGACGCTGCACCAAGTGGGGATCGGCGGGTCGGCTGCGCCGCGCGTGGTGGTGGAGAAGTTCATGGCGATGGGCATGCGGGTGATGCATGCCTGGGGCATGACCGAGACCTCGCCGGTAGGCACGGCGGGGGGCGAGCCGCCGGGCTGGGACGAGATGGATTTCGAGGCGCAGGTCTCTGCCAAGCTGCCGCAGGGAAGGGCGCTGTTCGGTGTTGACCTGCGCACGGTCAGCCTCGACGATCCGAGCATCGAACTGCCCCGCGATGGCAAAAGCGCGGGCTCGCTGCAGGTGCGCGGACCATGGGTGGTGAAGCGATACTTCAAGGCGGAGGAAGACGCGGTCGGCGAAGGCCAGTGGTTCGCCACCGGCGATGTCGGCATCCTCCATCCCGACGGCATGCTGCAGCTGACCGACCGGACCAAGGACGTGATCAAGTCGGGCGGCGAGTGGATCAGCTCGGTCGAGCTGGAGAA
>CAYRCH010000189.1:0-3670 GCA_964422665.1 uncultured Sphingomonadaceae bacterium
TGTAGAGCATGTCGCCCTTGCCCAGCAGCTGCTCGGCGCCCTGCTCGCCCAGGATGGTGCGGGAATCGATCCGGCTGGTCACATGGAAGCTGATCCGCACGGGCAGGTTCGCCTTGATGACGCCGGTGATGACATCCACCGAGGGGCGCTGCGTCGCCATGATCAGATGGATGCCGGCTGCGCGGCTTTTCTGGCTGAGGCGCTGGATCAGCACTTCCACTTCCTTGCCGACCGTGACCATCAGATCGGCCAGTTCGTCGACGATCAGCACGATCTGCGGCAGCGGCTGGTAGTCGAGCTGTTCTTCCTCGTAGAGCTCCTCGCCCGAGTCGGGATCGAAGCCGGTCTGCACCCGGCGCCCGAGCGGCTTGCCCTTGGCGATGGCGGCCTGCACCCTTTCGTTGAAACCGCCGAGATTGCGCGCCCCGATCGAGGACATCATCCGGTAGCGGCGCTCCATCTCCTCGACCGCCCATTTGAGCGCGCGCACCGCCTTGTGCGGCTCGGTCACCACGGGCGAGAGCAGGTGCGGAATGTCGTCGTAGCTCTTCAGCTCGAGGATCTTCGGGTCGATCAGGATCAGCCGGCACTCTTCCGGGGTCAGGCGGTAGAGCAATGACAGCAATATGCAGTTGAGCCCGACCGACTTGCCCGACCCGGTGGTGCCGGCGACGAGGAGGTGCGGCATGGCGGCGAGGTCCGCGACTACCGGCTCGCCGGCAATGTCCTTGCCGAGGATGATGGGGAGGTTGCCGCGCGCATTGACGAAGGCTTCGCAGGCGGCCAGCTCCTTCAGCGACACGATCTGGCGGTCGGCATTGGGAAGTTCGATCCCCATCACCGTCTTGCCCGGTATGGCGGAGACGCGGGCCGAGATCGCGCTCATATTGCGGGCGATGTCTTCGGCGAGGCCGACCACCCGGCTGGCCTTGATGCCCGGAGCCGGTTCCAGTTCGTACATGGTGACGACCGGGCCCGTGCGCACCGCGGTGATCTCGCCCTTGACGTTGAAATCGTCGAGCACCGTCTCGAGGAGGCGGGCATTGCGTTCGAGCGCCAGCTTGTCGAGCTTGGGCGCGGCGCCTGCCTTGCGGTCTTCCAGCAGGTCCAGGCTGGGCAGCTCGTATTCGGCGAACAGGTCCTTCTGCTTGGCCTTGGGCGCGTCGGCGCGGCGCGGCGGAGCGGAGGGATCGGCGATCTCGGGCGGCCTGCGCACCGGGTCGGCTGTCAGCTCCACCGGCGTATCGTCGCGTTTCGCCTTTTTCGCGCGCCGCGGCAGGAAGGGCGCGTCGTCCTCATCCTCGTCCCGGCCGGACCTGCGCCGGAGGCGGAGCATTGCGGGCAGGGTCAGCAATTGCGCCCAGTCGATCGCAAAGATGCGGCCGAGGATCAGCGCGCCCCCGCCGAGGCAGGCGATGCCGATGCCGAGCTGCGTCCAGCCCTGCGCCGCCTCTGGAAGGCGGGCGTCGATCGCCGCCACGCCCTTGGCGCCGAGCAGGCCGGTGATCCCGCCGAGCGAGGCGGGCAGGCTGCCGCCGGACTGGTCGAAGACCATCGAAAGCACGGTGGCGATGAGCGCCATGGCGAATACCAGCAGGCCCACCGTGCGCCACCACTTGCCGCCGCGCGGCGTCTCTTCCGCATCCGCGTCGCGCCACAATTTGCGCGAGAAGGCGTAGAGCAGCGGCAGGAACAGCACCGAGACGAGGCCGAACAGGAACAGCGCCCGCTCCGCGATCCAGGCGCCGGGCCGGCCCATCCAGTTGGCGACCTGTCCCCCGGCGGCAGTGGATACGGACGGGTCGGTCTGGCTGTAGCTGACCAGCGACAAAGCGAGGAACAGCATCAGCAGGAACAGTATCACGGCGCCGGCCAGCTGCAGGGCGCGCCGGGCCGAGGCGCGGAAAGCCGCGCGCCAATCCGCCGGCTGAGCCTTGGCTGCCCGTGATGCCATGCCTGCAAACCCCTTTCGCCGTCCGGCGCGAAGAATCGCAGACGGCGGACTCCGCGTCAAGAAAAGGTGGGCTTCAGCTCAGCCCGTCTATCGCAGCCCAGCGGGGCCATTGCAGGCGGTCGGCGCGGTTCTGGGTCATGCCGCCGAGTGCGATGACCGGCATTTGTGCATGTCGCGCCAGCGCCCGAAAGCGCAGCGGGCCGAGCGCGGGCGCCCCTGGATGGCTGGCGGTGGCAAAGACGGGTGAGAGCAGCACGGCGTCGGCCCGTGCATGGTTGGCGGCGGCGATCTCACGCATCGAATGCGCCGTCGCCAGCAGTAGCATGTCTGCGCGCCGCGGCACGAGCGAGAGCGGCGCGCCATAGATCCCGTCCGCGCCCCATTCGCGCGCAGTCAGAGCGCTGTCGGCGAGAATCACTATGTGATCGCGCGCACGGGCTATGCTTTCGAGCTGGCGGTAGCGCGAAACGCGTTCCGCATCGGGCAGATGGTAATGCCGGTAGATGAAGCCGCTGCCGCGCGGCAGCCGCGCCAGCGCATCCTCCAGTACGGAATCATTCCGTTCGTCTGAGATCAGCCAAAGTTCGGGCAAGGTCTGGCGTGTCGGCACGCGCACGCTATAGCCGCGCGCCATGGAAGATGCAGCCTCCCGCCTTGCCGGAATCGAAGCGCGGATCGCGCGCGCCTGCAAGCTTGCCCGGCGCGAGCGCAGCGAAGTCACGCTGATCGCGATCAGCAAGACCCATGAGGCCGGGGCCATCGCGCCGCTGATCGAGGCGGGGCAGCGCGTCTTTGGCGAGAACCGCGTGCAGGAAGCGCAGGGCAAGTGGCCCGCGCTGCGCGAGGCGCATCCCGAGGTCGAACTGCACCTCGTCGGCCAGCTCCAGTCCAACAAGGCGGAGGATGCGGCGATGCTGTTCGACTGCATCCATTCGCTCGACCGCCCCTCGCTGGTGAAGGCGCTGGCGAAGGCGATGGACAAAGCCGGGCGGCGCGTGCCCTGCTTCGTGCAGGTCAATATCGGCGCGGAGGAGCAGAAAGGCGGCTGCGCGATTGCCGAGCTTCCCTCCCTGCTGGAGCAGGCGCGCGCGGCGGAGCTGCCGGTCGCCGGCCTGATGTGCGTGCCGCCGCTCGATATCGAGCCCGCGCCGTTCTTCGCCCTGCTCGACAAGCTGGCGCGCGATCATGGGCTGGAGGGGCGCACCATGGGCATGAGCGGCGATTTCGAAACCGCGATCATGCTCGGCGCCACGCATATAAGGGTGGGCACGGCGCTGTTCGGGGAGCGGGATTAGTTGCTTTCTGCCCTGGACGAACGTTCAGGTCCGGGAGGGAAGCATCCGGAAAAACAGTCCGTCTTTCAGCACATAGTGATGGAATAGCGACGCTGCGGCATGAAGGCCGATCAGCCAGTAGCCGACGGTTCCGCCCAGTTCGTGAAGCTCCTTCACCTGCCCCGCCAACACCTCGTTCTCGGCCGTCAGGGCAGGAAGCTCCAGTCCGAAGAAGGGAATGGGCTGGCCCTCGGCGCTCAGGATGATCCAGCCGGCGACAGGCATTCCGATCATGAGTGCATATAGCGCCAGATGGGCCGCTTTCGCGGTCAGGCTTCGCCAGGCTGGCTCATCCAGTCCGGCAGGCGAGGGGGAAACCAGCCGGGCCAGAACACGAATCCACACCAGGACGAAAACCGACAGGCCGAGCATGAAATGCCAC
>CAYRCH010000190.1:0-3619 GCA_964422665.1 uncultured Sphingomonadaceae bacterium
GACGATCCCTTCCGGCTGATGGGCTTCGGCCACCGGGTCTACAAGAACTACGATCCCCGCGCGGCGGTGATGCAAAAGACGGTGCGCGAGGTGTTCGATGCGCTGAAGGTTGACGACCCGCTGTTCGAGACGGCTCTGAGGCTGGAAGAGATTGCGCTTCACGACGATTATTTCGCCGAGAAGAAGCTGTTCCCCAACGTCGACTTCTATTCCGGGATTATCCTCTCGGCGATCGGTTTCCCGACCACCATGTTCACGGCGCTGTTTGCCCTTGCCCGCACGGTGGGCTGGGTGGCGCAGTGGAACGAGATGATTTCCGATCCCGGCCAGAAAATCGGCCGTCCGCGCCAACTCTACACGGGGCCGACGCAGCGCGATTACGTGCCCGTCGACAAGCGCTGACCGGCCGGAGCCTCGCCCCCTGGATCAGTTCCGGTTAAGCGGAAGCTTCAGCGTAAACCGCGCGCCCTCGCCCAGTTGGCTTTCCAGCGTCAGGTCTCCGCCCATGGCGCGCGCCAGCCGCCGGGAAATGTAGAGGCCGAGCCCGGTCCCACCCTGTCCCTGGCGCCCAAGCCGTTCGAACTTTTCGAACACCAGTTTCTGATGTTCGGGAGCGATGCCCTCGCCGTCGTCCGCGACGGAGAGAAAGGCCCAGTCGCCCCGCTTGCGAAGATCGATCTTCACCCGAGTGCCCTGCGGCGTATACCGGATGGCATTGCCGATGAGGTTGAGCAATATCTGTAAGGCGCGCCGGAATTCGGCAATGGCCGGCAGGCTGCTCCGTTCGCCGGGCAGCAGCAATTCGATGCCGCGCTCCTTGGCTCTCAGCGCCAATATCCCGCCTGCACGCCTTGCCACATCCGCAAGGTCGATCTCATCGGGCGCCGTCGTGAAGTTCTCGTCTTCGATCACCTCAAGGTCGGCCAGGTCGTCGAGTAACGAGAGCAGGTGCTCCCCCGCCTGCGCGATATCGGCGGCATAATTGCTGTACTCGTCCGCCAGCGGCCCCGCCAGCTGGGTACGGATTGTCTCTGCATTGGCGATAATGCGCGAGATCGGCTGGCGAAGCACAGGTGCAATCTCGCGGCCGAGGCTGGCGGCTTCGAACTCGTCCTTGCGCAGGGCGGACGCTGCCGGACGGAGCGCGCGCGGAGGTTGCTCAGCGACAAGGTGCATGTCGAAACCTTGGCTGCCCGCCTCGCCCACACCCAGCGGCACGAGGCGCACCCGCCAGTCGCGCGCGGAATTCTCGATCCGTATCGGGGCTCCATCGAGCAGGCGCCAGTGCTGCGAGCGATCGGCGTGGTCACCAACCAGTTCGACAAATTCACTCCAACGGCGACCCGCGCCTTCCGCCATCGCCGCAGCCAAAGGCTCCATCTCGGCTGTGCGCGCCGATACGGCAAGCACTCTTTGCTCGGCGTCCAGTCGCGCGCTCAGTTCGGCAAGCTGGCTGTCGATATCGGAACGTCGCTCGCTGGCCGCAGCCAGGTCTTCCGGCGGGAGCGGCGCGGAATGCCAGTGGGCAAGGGCGATGCGGCAGCCATCTCCCGAGGGATCCGGCGACACCTCCACGAAGGCGATGACCTGCTCTTCCTGGTCCTGCACCTCTATCGAGCCGGCGAGGCGAATTCCATAGGTTCGCGACTTGCGGACCAGTTCGAGCAGGGCCGGAGGAGCGATGACGCCGGGAATATCCCCGCCGCAGCGCAGCTGTAGCCCGGCGATGGGTTCCTCGGCTTCAAACAGCCGGTCTTCGCTGTCGCTTCGAGCCCGGGCAATATGAGGCAATCCGCCAGCCATTTCAGTTTCCCGACCCGGGAAACGCCTCGGCCAGCATTCGGGCCGCCCGCCGCTGGCTAAGATCCCCCACAGCCTGTGGCAGGGCATGATCGGGGTGCAAAAGCAGAAGTTGTTCCTCGATTGCATCAGCCGGAAGACCGGCTGCGCGCAAGGCGACTGCCAGCCGTGTGGTCTGGCGCTCGTTGAGACATAGAACTGCCATCGCCCGGTCCTGCCTGGTCAGCATGGACAGCGCGGTCGCGAACAGTGCAACCCCGGCATATTCGAACGACAAGGCTTCCTGGACGTTCTCTCCCACTTGCGAGAGAAATTTCTCCATCAGGACAAGCCGCCTTGTCTCATCGTCGAATGTGGCCCGCAGCGCGGCTTCTGCCATGTCCACCTGATCGGGATACTCGTCTCCCGCAACGGAGCGCAACGCGAGAAGGACCGATCCGAACAGAGCGCTGGGCAGTTCCGAAATCGGCAATTCCATCCGCCGCAAGTGCTGGGAAAATCGCGATTGTGCGGCCAGCACATGCATGGCCAGCGCCGCTCTGGCGGCATCGTTCGAGGCCATCGCCGTCTCCAACAGCGGAGGCAGGACCGGATCGACATCGCTGCGCCGTGCGAGCAGGTTGGCGACCTGGAATTCCTGCGCGAGCGAATGGACGTGACCGAGCAGCTCAGGAAGCGCGATCAGGCGCTCGCAAAGCGAAAGATGCATCGGAGCGGCGATATCCCAGCGATTGTCCTGGCCGTTTGCCTCCGCCACTGAGAATAGCAGCTGGCGGGACAGGTCGGATATGACTCCGCGCACCCGGGCGACGATCTCGTCGCTGAACAGCGCGCGGTCGTCGTTGGCGACCAGATGACGCAATATCGGCACGGTCGTGGAAATCACGACGTCGCCGCGCGCCAGCTCTTCGCGCAGAATCTGTTCGACCGGAACGGTCGGAGCGTCGGTCATGCCCTGCCTCGTTAACCCGAAGGTACTAGACGTCTTTGGTTAATTCCATGTTAGCCGCACCCTTCGGGATTACCGAAATCATCATCGCGGCCAAGAGGGCAATCGACATTGTCATGATCGCCAATGCCGATCGATCCAGCAGGACCGCGAGGCCCACCACAAGGGCAACGACAGACCGGTCGGTAACAATCGGTGATGCACGCGATGACAGGTTATGCGAGGCCAGCCTCAGCAGCCCCACCAGCATAAGCGGCGGGAAAAGCCGCTCGTACCAGGTACCGGCAATGGCAAGATAGCCCATGAAGATGAGGGCAATGTCGAAGAAGGCCAAAATGACCTGGCCCGCTGCGCCCTCCTTCCGGCGCGGAAGCCAGTCATCTTCCTGCAAGGCAAGCAACAACGCGCCGAGACTGAACGACAGCAATGCCGGCGCCAGCAGCAGGATTCCAATCGCGGGCATGGCCAAGGTGGCGGCGATTGCGATGGCCCCGGAGGCAATGGCGGGCGCTGCCCAGAACAACGACTTGGCAAGCCGCCTTCGCCCAAGTTTCTCGACAGGCAATGTGTGCAACAACAGCGCGGCGAGCCTTCCGGTTACGGACGGATCCCGATTTCGGGCGACACGGCTGCCAAGCCAGGCAGTCTCCGCTTCTGCCAGATCAGCCTGGTGGCTCGGCAAGACCCATTGCCCTGATGTCAGCAGTTTTTCCGGCAGCTCGGCGTAGGGCAGCTTGGCTTGTGCTGCTATACGCAGCAAAGCCGACACCGCATCACAATCCTGCGGCAACGAATTCAGCGCTCCCGCCAAACGACCGGACATCGATAGCGCTCCGCCCCAGGCGCGATGCAGGTCGATCCGTTCGAAGC
>CAYRCH010000191.1:0-3503 GCA_964422665.1 uncultured Sphingomonadaceae bacterium
GGCCGGACGGGCAGGTCGGCTGGCTGCGCGACCTGATCGAGATCGTCGATGCCAGTCACGATCCCGAGGAACTGCTCGAGCATACCAAGCTGGCGATCTACCAGGATCGCATCTTCGCCTTCACGCCCAAGGGATCGCTGCACCAGCTGCCCAAGGGCTCCACCCCCGTCGACTTCGCCTTCGCCGTCCATACCGATCTCGGGCTGGAAACGGTCGGGGCCAAGATCAACGGGCGCCACATGCCGCTGAGGACCGAACTCAACAATGGCGACGTGGTCGAGATCATAAAGGGCAAGAATTCCGAGCCGCAGCTTTCCTGGCTCGGCTTCGTCGTCACCGGCAAGGCCCGCGCTGCGATCCGCCGCGCCGTGCGGCTGAAGGAGCGCGCGGAAGTGGCCGCGATCGGCGCCAAGCTGTTCGAGGGGATTGCCGAACAGGTCCCCGCCAAGATCGGCAAGAAGGCGGTGCGCGAGGCGGTCAAGCGGCTCGGCCTCGAGGACGAGGACGAGCTGATGCGGATGATCGGCGCGGCCAAGCTCACCGACCGCGAGGTGATGGAGGCGCTGGTTCCCGGATGCACCGCGGAATTGCCGGAAGAGCCGGTCCGCGCGCGGACCGTTTCCATTCGCGGGCTGACGCCGGGCGTGGGCTTCGCGCTGGCCGATTGCTGCCACCCGGTGCCGGGCGATCGCATTGTCGGCCTGCGCCGGCCCGGGGCAGGCGTGGAGGTGCACGCGATCGACTGCCTCGAACTGGCCAATGGCCAGGATGCCGATTGGGTCGATCTTTCATGGGGCGAGAAATCGCAGGGCGCCGTCGGCGGCCTCAGGGTCACGCTGTATAACCGGCCGGGGACGATGGCGGAGATGGCCGGAATCTTCGCCGCCAACCGGGCGAATATCGTCAATCTCGTGATGACCCAGCGCGACGACCCGTTCCATACTTACGAGATCGAACTGGAAGTGGTCGACCTTGCCCACCTCACCCGGCTATTGAGCGCATTGCGCGCAAGCGACGCCGTGGCGCAGGCGGAAAGGATCTAGCGCTCGTGGCCATTACCGCGATCGATCACGTCCAGCTCGCCATGCCGCATGGCGGCGAAGACCAGGCGCGCCGCTTCTATTGCGGAGTGATGGGCATGGACGAAGTGCAGAAGCCGGAGCACCTGGCTGTGGGCGGCGGGTGCTGGTTCATCGCCGGCGGCGCGGAGATCCATCTCGGCGTGGAGGCCGATTTCCGCCCTTCACGCAAGGCGCACCCGGCGCTGCTGGTCGACGACCTCAACGAGCAGGTCGCGCGGCTGGCTGCCAATGGTTACGATTTCATTCCGGGCAAGCCGCTGCCCGGCTATGTCCGCGGCGACACGCATGATCCCTTCGGCAACCGGATCGAACTGATGCAGGTGGTGGGCGTGGGCGCACCGCAGGCTTTGGAGCCTGCCGCTAGAGAAGATTGAGCGTCACCTCCACTTCATCGCCATCCTCCAGGCCTTCGGCGAGGCAGACCGGCTTCTTCACTGCCATGAACCAGCCCATGCCGCCCTTCTGGGGAAAGCAGGATGTCGCCCAGCTGGTATCGCCGATCCGGGCCTCGACCTTGACCGACCCGAATCCGCGCCGCTTGCCGAGTTCCAGCCGCCGCGCAATTTCGTGCCCGGTCAGCGCATCGGCCGCCCCGCCGGTCAGCACCACGAATGCGACAGAGCTGCTTTCCGCCTCATTGGTCCAGCGCTGCAGCGAGGCAGAGAAGGTGAGCTGGTCCCCGCTCATGGCCTAGTTCGCGGGTACCCGGCGAACCGGCACGGGAATGTTGCAGATATCCGCGCCGCCCGCCGGCACGATGAAGAACGGATCGCGCCGATTGGCCCGCGCATCGGCATAGCGTGCGAAGCTCTCGCTTTCGGTCGAGAGATACTGGAATTGCGGGGCTGGGTCTTCCCTCAGTTCATTCCCCAGCCGCACCGAACGGATCGGCACGCGCTTGTCCGCCTCGTCATCGTCATAGAAGCCGAGTGGCCCGTGCCCGCGCGGCAACGAGGAGAGATGCTCCATCCCCTCGATGATCCGTCCGACCAGCGCGATATTGCGGTCGAGATGCCGCGGCGCATGGCCGATCACCGTGTAGAGCTCCGCGCCGTTGCCGGTATTGGGTGAGAGATCGCGCCCAACCCCGACCATGCCGTAGCAGTGGACCGGCCAGGCGGACCCATTGCTGCCGGCAAGCTCCCAGCCCTGCCAATGGAAAGTGCGAGCGGCATAGGCATCGGTCGCGGCACGCCTCGGCGCCTCGCCTTCCTGTTGCCCGCGCGTCATCCGGTTCAGGATGCTATCGACAGCCCCGGAGCCTCCTGCGTTGAAACCATCATCCGGCGCAGGAGCGATATATGCGCTTTCCGGAACCTCCTTCAGCCCTTCGGGCAGCGCCTTCTCGCCGGTCGCATCGCCCCATTGGACGACGTAATTGTCCTGCACCCGGTAGACGCTGGTCCCGTCCCACCAATGCGCCTTGGCGAGAAGGCGCATATTGTCGATCCAGCCTTGGCTGAAAGGCGGCGGCATCAGCTGGATGATCACGCGGCGCGCATTGCCGCCGCGGTCGGGCGCCAGGTCCATCACCAACAGGTCTTCCGCCCCGATCCCTGCCCAGTCGCTTGCCGGCGCGGCATCCACGATCTCGCCGGGCGAGGGATATGTCGGGGCCTCGTCCTTCGCGACGACGGGAGTTGCGGCGAGCGCCAGCGCGCCGGCGAATGCGAGCTTATTCATGGAAGCAAGATGCCATGCCCACCGCGCTGCGACTAGCCTCACCGTGCGGTTCGGCAAGTCTCGCTCCCCTCCCGTTTGCGGGAGGGGCTGGGGGTGGGCTTCAGGCTACTGCGTCCTCAAGCGCGTGCATCGCCTCGTCCGACAAGCCGAAATGATGGCCGACCTCGTGCACCAGCACATGGGTCACCAGATGCTCCAGTGTCTCGTCGCCGCGCTCGGCCCATTCGAGCAGGATCGGCATGCGAAACAGGCGAATGCGGTCGGGCATGGTGCCCGAATGGTCGATGCTCTTGTCGCCCAGCGGAATCCCCTCGTAGATTCCGCTGAGATCGTATTCGCTCTCGATCTCGAGCGCGTCCAGCGTCTCCCGGTCGGCGAAGTCCTCCACCCGCAGCACGATCTCGCCCAGGTGCGCCAGGAACTCGCGCGGCAATCGAGCCAGCGCCTCGCGGGCCAGTTCTTCCATTTCCTCCGCCGTGGGCGCCAATCCGAATGTCCGTGTCATGGCGGAGGAATTACGGCGCCGGGCGCGCAGCAGCAAGCGCGCTTGGATCGCTTGCGCTACGGATATTCGCCCGCTAGGTGCGCGACCTCTGCCGATCAGGCATGCGGAGCGGTGGCCGAGTGGTCGAAGGCGCACGCCTGGAAAGTGTGTATAGGGTAACCCCCTATCGTGGGTTCGAATCCCACCCGCTCCGCCACCATGCCAGTCTCACATAGCCCCAGATTGTCCGTGAA
>CAYRCH010000192.1:0-3487 GCA_964422665.1 uncultured Sphingomonadaceae bacterium
GGCGAAGGCGGCTTCACGCTGTTCGTGCTGGCCAACGACACCCATCCCAATTTCCGCCTCGCCACCGCGGCGCTTTCCGCGCCGGGCGAATGGCAGACGCTGATCGAGGGATCGGACGAATTCTACCTCACCGGTTTCGAGCTGTTCCGCGATTTCTACGTGGTCGAGGGGCGGCAGGCGGGCCTCGATACGCTCGAACTGCGCTATTACGGCGATCCCGGCCGGGTCGAGCCGATCGCATTCCCCGAGGCGAGCTATACGGCGTCGATGGGCGACAATCCCGAATACGACCAGAGCGTGCTGCGCCTCTCCTATGCCAGCATGGTCAGCCCGAACACCGTCTATGACTACCACGTCGCGGACAAGCGGCTGGAAGTGCGCAAGGTGCAGGAAATTCCGTCCGGCTACGACGCATCGCGCTATGCGACCGAGCGGCTGGAGATCGAGGCGCGCGACGGGACCAAGATTCCGGTCTCGATCATGTACCGCAAGGACCGCCAGGCGCCCGGCCCGCTGCATCTCTACGGCTACGGGGCCTACGGGATCGCGATTCCGCCCGGCTTCTCGACCACGCGGCTCAGCCTGGTGGATCGCGGTTATGCCTATGCCATCGCCCATATTCGTGGCGGCGACGATATGGGGCGCGCCTGGTACACGGCCGGCAAGCTCAAGCAGCGGACCAACACGTTCAACGATTTCGTGGACGTGGCGAAAGGCCTCGTCGAGCGCGGCTATACCGAAGCGGGGAAGATCAGCATTTCCGGCGGTTCGGCGGGCGGTGAGCTGGTCGGCGCGGTGCTCAATTCCGATCCTGGGCTGTGGGGCGCGGCCGTGGCGCATGTGCCCTTCGTCGACGTGCTCAACACCATGCTCGACGCCTCGCTGCCGCTGACGCCGGGCGAATGGCCCGAATGGGGCAATCCGATCGAGGACCGGGAGGCGTTCGAGCTGATCCGCTCCTATTCGCCCTACGACCAGGTGACTGCGCAGGACTATCCGCCGCTGCTGGTGACCGCGGGGCTCAACGATCCGCGCGTGACCTATTGGGAACCGGCGAAATGGGTCGCCCGGCTGCGCGAGCTCAAGACAGACGGCAACGAGCTGCTCCTGAAGACCAACATGGGCGCCGGCCATGGCGGCAAGTCCGGCCGGTTTGAGAGCCTGCGCGAAACCGCCGAGGAATTCGCCTTCATCCTGTGGCAGATGGGCGAGGGGAAGTGAGGCGAGAGCCCTGAGCAACAGCTTCACTCTCAGCTTCACGGCCGGGCTGGAGCATATCGACTTCAACGGCCATGTGAACAACATGGTCTGGCTCGACTGGGTGCAGCAGATCGCCGGCGCGCATTGGGAAGCGGTGGCGCGGCCGCAGGACCAGGAAGCCTATGCCTGGTTTGTGACGCGGCACGAGATCGACTATCGCGGCAATATCGCCGAGGGCGATACCGTCACCGCGCATACGTTCATTCCCGGCCCGCCGAAGGGCGCGCGCTTCGTGCGCTGCGTGGAGTTCCTCGATGCGGCGGGGAAGAAGCTGGTCGAGGTCCGCTCGACCTGGGCGATGATCGACAAGGCGAGCGGCCGCGCGATGCGGATCCCGCCGGAAGTCGCCGCCCCGTTCCTGCCGGATCAGGCCAGCGCCTCCGCCACCGGCAGCAATTCGTAGCCGAGCTCTTCGGCGACGGCGGGATAGGTCACTTTCCCCTCATGCACGTTGAGCCCGGCGGCGAGGTGCGGATCGCGCCGCATCGCCTCCTTCCAGCCCAGCTCGGCAATCCTCAGCGCATGCGGCAGGGTGACGTTGTTGAGCGCATAGGTGCTGGTGCGCGCCACCGCGCCCGGCATGTTGGCGACGCAGTAATGCACGATCCCGTCGAGCACATAGGTGGGGTCGTCATGGGTGGTGGGCTTGCTTGTCTCGAAACAGCCGCCCTGGTCGATCGCCACATCGACCAGCACCGCGCCCGGCTTCATGCATTTGAGCATTTCGCGCGTCACCAGCTTCGGCGCGGCGGCGCCCGGCACGAGCACCGCGCCGATCACCAGCTCCGCCTCGCAGATCATCTGCTGGATGTTGGAATGGTTGGAAAAGCGCGTCTTGGCGCGGCTTTCGAAATGGATGCCGAGCTTCTCGAGCACTTCGGGATCGCGGTCGAGGATGGTCACGTCGGCGCCGAGCCCGACCGCCATCTGGGCGGCATTGAACCCGACCACTCCGCCCCCAATCACCATCACCCGGCCGGGCAGCACGCCGGGCACGCCGCCGAGCAGCACGCCGCGCCCGCCATGCGCCTTTTCGAGCGCGGTGGCGCCGGCCTGGATGCTCATCCTCCCCGCCACCTGGCTCATCGGCTTCAGCAGCGGCAGCGATCCGCCCCGCCCGGTTACCGTTTCGTAGGCGATCGCGGTGACGCCGGATTCGACGAGGCCGGCAGTCTGCTCCGGATCGGGCGCGAGATGGAGATAGGTGTAGAGGATCTGCCCGCGGCGAAGCTTCGCGCGCTCCTCCGCCTGCGGCTCCTTGACCTTCACCACCATCTCGCATTCGGCGAAGATCGGGTCGGGCCCGAAGACGATCTTCGCGCCGGCCGCTCGGTACTGGTCGTCACCGGCGCCGATGCCTTCGCCCGCACCGCTTTCGATCCACACCTCGTGACCCTGCGCGCCGAGCTCGCGCGCGCTTTCGGGCGTCAGGCCGACGCGATATTCGCTGTTCTTGATCTCGCGCGGGCAGCCGATGCGCATGAAGGGTCTCCTGCTGGCAGTTGGTCAGGAATGAAACCGCCGCTGCACCGTTCCGTGCCCGCCGCTACTCCGCTTCGAACAGCGACAGGTCGATGCTCTCGCCCACTGCCTTCAGCCCGGCATCGCTGCCATGGAGGAAATCGCCCATGTGGTAGCCTTCGCGCATCGCCTGCGGATCGGCCGGGTCGGCGAAGGCGGTGTCGAGCCGCACCACCGCATCGAAAGCGCCGCCATTCAGGATCCAGTCGTTGACCGCCTGGCGCGCGGCCTCGCCTTCCTCGCTCCAGTAGGCGGCGCCCTTGTAGGGGCCAATGGGCGAGCCGATCACCTTGATCCCCTTGGCATGGGCGCGGGCGATGATCTGCTTGTAGCCGGCGATCATCTCCTCGACGGTGATTTCCGGCTGGTCGAAGGCTCCAAACGGCGGTCCGCCCTCGCGCGGCCTGCCGAAGCGGTTGCCGATGTCGTTCACCCCTTCGAACACGATCAGATATTTGACGTTCGGCAGGCTCAGCACATCCTCGTCGAACCGCGCCAGCGCCGCCTCGCCCATGCCCGGGCTGAGGATGCGGTTGCCGCTGATCCCGGCATTGGCGACCGCCCATTCCTTCCCCGCTTCCTGCAGCCGGTTGGCGAGGATGTCGGGCCAGCGGCGATTGGCGCCGGGCGTCGAACCAACCCCGTCGGTGATCGAATCGCCATAGGTGACGATGGTGCCGAGCGCGTCGGGCGAATTGACCTCGAC
>CAYRCH010000193.1:0-3357 GCA_964422665.1 uncultured Sphingomonadaceae bacterium
AAGCGAGCGACAGCGGCGCGGCGCGGGTGCTGGCGCGGCTGGGGCTGGCGGATGAGGGGGCGCCGGAGGATCTCGGCGAACTGCGCGAGCTGCTGGCCGCCTGGCGCGAGGCCAAGAAGAGCGCATGGAAGGCGGTGGTGGACTGGACGGTGCGGGGGCTGCTGGCGCTGCTGCTGGTCGGGCTGGCGGTGCGCGCCGGCGCGGCGGAGCTGCTCGGATGAGCGGGGCGGGAAGCATCCGCCTCGCCGGCTATGCTGCGCTGTTCGGCGTGGCGGACGCGGCGCGCGATACGATCCGGCCCGGCGCCTTCGCGGCGACGCTGGCGGGGCGCGCGGAGCCGCTGCCGCTCTACTGGCAGCACCGACGGGAGCAGCGGATCGGCTGGGTCGAAAGCGCCGCGGAGGATGCGCGGGGGCTGCGCGTGGTCGCGCGGATCGACCGGACCGAGAGCCGCGCTGCCGCCCTGCTCGCCCGCCGCGCGGTCAGCGGGCTCAGCTTCGGCTACCGCGCGCGCGGCTGGCGCCCCCATGGCAGGGGCCGGCTACTCGAGGAGATCGAGCTGTTCGAGGTGAGCCTTGTCACCCATCCGCTCCAGCACGGGGCGCGCGTGCATCTGGTGCTTTAGCCGGGCCCACCCCCAACCCCTCCCGCAAGCGGGAGGGGGGACACTTCGCCAGCACCCACCCCCGCCCCTCCCGCTTGCGGGAGGGGAGCGAGACTTGCCGGGCCGCAGGCGCGGCTAGTCGCAGCGGGGTGGGCATTCCGCCCCATCGAATTTCCCGACGGCCGCCGCTTTGGCGGCCTTTTTTGTGCCCAAGTGAAAGGAACCATAATGGATAGTGAAAACCAAACCGGCGAACTCGACGCCTCGTTCGACATCGTCGCGCGGCAGGATGCCGCGGAGAAGGACATCGCCCTGCTGCGCAGCGACGTGGACGAGGTGAAGGCCCGGCTCGACCGCGTCGGCAAGGCCGCCGTGCGCCCGGCGCTCTCGGCCGGGGAAGGCGAACGCCCGGCCGAAGTGAAGGGCTTCGTCGACCTGTATCTGCGCAAGGGCCGCGAGGCAGAGTTCAAGTCGCTTTCGGGCGCCAGCCCGGCGGAGGGCGGCTATGCCGTGCCGCACGAGATCGACGCGCTGATCGCCTCGCAGCTGACCGAGATCAGCCCGATCCGGCAATTGGCGCAGGTGGTGCAGATCGGCAGCGCGGGCTACCGCAAGCTCGTCTCCACCGGGGGCACCGCTTCGGGCTGGGTCGGGGAGACGGCCGCGCGGCCCGAAACGGCGACGCCGCAATTCAGCGAGATCGCCCCGCCCGCCGGCGAGCTCTACGCCAATCCGGCGGCAAGCCAGGCGATGCTCGACGATGCGGCCTTCGATGTCGAAGCCTGGCTGGCAAGCGAGATCGCGATGGAATTCGCCCGCGCGGAAGGCGCCGCCTTTATCTCCGGGACGGGGGTGGACCAGCCGCTCGGCTTCCTGGCCTCGCCCAGCTCCGCCGCAGGGGACGCGGTGCGCCCCTTCGGCACGCTGCAATATCTCGGCACCGGCGACTCCTCCGGGCTGGGCGATGCGGTCGAGCTGGCGCTGATCGACCTCGTCCACTCGCTCAAGCCGGGCCACCGGCAGGGCGCGAGCTGGGTGATGAACTCCGCCACGCTGGCGCAGGTGCGCAAGCTCAAGACCGAAGAGGGGGCGTTCCTGTGGCAGCCGGGCCTGGTCGAGGGCCAGCCCGACCGGCTGCTCGGCTATCCGGTTGTCGAGGCGGAAGACATGCCCGATGTCGCGGCCGGCAAGACGCCGATCGCCTTCGGCAATTTCAAGGCCGGCTATCTGATCGCGGAGCGCAGCGCCACCTCGATCCTGCGCGATCCCTTCTCGCACAAGCCCTTCGTCCATTTCTACTCGACGAAGCGCGTGGGCGGGCAGGTGCTCGATTCAGCGGCGATCAAGCTGCTGAAGGTCGAGGTGTAGGTCGAAAGCTCCTCCCCGTTCGGCTTCGCCGAATGGGGAGGGGGACCGCGACGGCGCAGCCGGCGTGGTGGAGGGGTCGGAGCGACCTGCCCCTCCGCCGCGCGCCTTTCGGCGCGCGCCACCTCCCCATTCCCTGCGGGAACAGGGAGGGACGTTCATTGAAGGGGGAACCGCCATCATGCGGACCATTGTGACCCCGCCGGTGATCCCGGCGGCGGCCGTCGACGAGCTCAAAGCCTGGCTCGCGATCGGCAATAATGAGGAAGACGATGCGCTGGCGGGATTGCTGCGCGCATCGCTCGACATGTGCGAGGCCTTTACCGGGCGGCTCCCGATAAGCTGCCTGTGCGAGGAAATGCACGAGCTGCGGGGCGGCTGGCACACGCTGCGGGCCGGGCCGGTGCTCTCGGTCGAAGCGATCGATAGCGTGGCGCAGGACGGTGCGCGCGCGGTGCTGGCACCCGGCGATTACCGGGCCGAGATCGGCGCGGACGGCACCGGGCGCTTTCGCATCTTTCGGGGGATGGCGGGCCGGGTGGCGGTACGCTTCACCGCGGGGATCGCGGAGGACTGGGAGGCAATGCCCCCGGCGCTGCGCCACGGGATCGTCCGCTGCGCCGCGCATTTCCACCGCATGCGCGACGAGGGCGAAAGCGAGACTCCCCCGGCGGCGATCGCCGCATTGTGGCGCAGCTGGCGCCGGGTGCGGCTCGCATGATCGGCGCCCGCATCGCCGCCCCCGCGCGCAGCTTTGCCGCACGGCTGGCGGCACGGGCCGAAAGGCTTGCCCGCGCCCACGCGATCGCCCGCCTGCGCGGGGGCCGCGCCGATCCCTGGCGCTGGCGCTCGCCTGCGCTGCTGTGGCCGCTGTTCGGCATGCCCGATGAAAGGAACGAATGATGGAAGTGCTGCTGCGCAATTCGCTGATCGCCTGGCTGCGCGCCGATCCGGCGCTGGCCCAGCTCAACATCGTGGCCGAGGAGGCCCCGCTTTCCGCATCCCCGCCCTGGCTCGGCATCGCCGCCAGCGCCAGCGCGGACTGGAGCACCAAGGACAGGCGCGGGCGCGAAGTGCGCATCGCGCTGGAGCTGCATTTCCGCGGCCAGGCGGCGGACAGCGCGGCTGCGCTGGTCCGCGCGGTGGAAGCGCGGATCGAAGCCCTGCCGCGGGCCCAGCCGGGTTTTGCCGTCGCGGGCATGGCCTTCCTCCGCGCCCGGGCCGAACAGCGGCCCCGCCACATGCGCGCGGTGCTGATGGAATACCGGTTCCGCTGCCTCGAAGACTGACGGCGCCGAGCCCACCCCCGACCCCTCCCGCAAGCGGGAGGGGTTTGGGGGTGGGCCGCACGGGGAATGCTCCGGAAGGGCATACCTTCGCCCGCTCGG
>CAYRCH010000194.1:0-3349 GCA_964422665.1 uncultured Sphingomonadaceae bacterium
TACTGGCCGGGCGGCGAGGAATGGATCCAGCTTGCGGAAGCCCATCCCCATGGTGCCTGGGTGGAGTGGTACGGCGTCTAGCGTGCAGTGCGCGCAAGGAACTGGCCCAGCGCCGCATTGACCGCGTCGGCCCGCTCCCACTGCACGAAATGGCCGCAATCGGCGATCTCGACCACTTCGAGGTCGGTCACGTGATCCGCCAGCCCTTCGAGATTGACCGGGGGCAATGCCTCGTCATCGAGCGCCCAGATCACCAGCGTGGGAATTTCGATCTTCGGGATCGGAGGCGGCGCATAATCGGCCGGCAGCGCGTAGGGTTCGCCTGGCGCGGGGACCGTGACTTGCGCCGCGCGGTACCAGTTGAGCATGGCGGTGGCGGCACCGGGTTCCTGCCATTCTGCCAGGAGGCGCATCTGTTCGACCGGATCGAAAGGGCTGGGGCGTTCCCACTTGATCGCCTGCGCAAGCAAGGCGGCCAGTCCGTGATCGCGGACCAGGGCGTCGTTGTCCGTGTCGCGAAAAGCGCGGATATACTGGCTTGCCTTGCGCTGGATCTCGTTCGTCCAGAGCAGTTTCTGGAAGATCGCCGGATGCGGGGCGTTGGCGACCGCAAGGCGCAGGATCCGTCCCGACTGCTGGCCAAGCGCGGCGGTGGGCCAGGCCAGCGCTCCGCCCCAGTCGTGCCCGATGAGGGTGAACTCGCCGACGCCCAGCGCATCGGCGAGCTGGAAGACGTCTCCGGCCAGCTTGTCGATGCTGTAGGCTTCGACCTCCTGCGGTTTCGATGAGCCGCCATAGCCGCGCAGGTCAGGCGCAATGCAGCGATAGCGATCCTCGAGATGTGCGACCTGGTGTCGCCATGAGCGATGGTTCTCCGGAAATCCGTGGAGGAAGATGAGGACGGGGGCATCGGCCGGACCGCGATCCTCATATGCGAGTTCAATGCCGGAGGGCAGGGCCGCTTTCTGCATCGGCTCAGGGGTAGCTGACCGTCTTCGGTTTCTCGGGGATGGGGATGAATTCCTCCTCGTCGCCCGGAACGATCGCGAAGCGGCCTGACTGCCAGTCTTCCTTCGCCTGCTGGATGCGGTCGCGGCTCGAGCTCACGAAATTCCACCATACGTGACGACGGGTGGAAAAGGCATCGCCGCCCAGCAGCATCACCCGGCACCCCTCGTGAGTGCGCAGCGTCATGGGCTCGCCCGGTTTCAGGATCGCGAGGCGGTAGAGGCCGAGGGTTTCGCCGTCGATCGTCGCATCCCCGGCGACCAGCATCACCGCTCGCTCCGCCGCGCGGGCATCGACGGGAATTGAGGCGCCGGCTTCTAGAACGATCTCCGCATAGATGGTCTCCGAATGGCAGGTTGTCGGAGCCTGCTGGCCCCAGAGGCTGCCCATAATGATCTGGGCACGTACTCCGTCGCCCTCCACCACCGGCAGGTCCTGCCGGCTTTCGAAGGCCGGTTCGATTTCCTCCTGCCCGTCGGGAAGGGCGAGCCAGGTCTGCATGCCGTAGAGCCGCGCACCCTTGTCGCGTTCCTCCGCGGGGCTGCGTTCGGAATGGACGATGCCGCTCCCGGCGGTCATCAGGTTCACCTGCCCCGGGCGGATCGTGGCGTAACTGCCCAGCGAGTCGCGGTGGTCGATGGCGCCTTCGAACAGCCATGTGACCGTGGCGAGGTTGATATGCGGATGCGGCCGCACGTCCATTCCTGCGCCGATATCGAGCTGCGCCGGGCCGAACTGGTCAACGAAGATAAAAGGGCCGACCATGGTCCTGGACTTGGAGGGCAGCACGCGGCGCACTTCGAACTGGCCAAGGTCGTGCGTGACGGGCGCGAGGGTTTCGATGACGTTCATGAGGCTTCCCCCGGTGCGAGTGCGCGGATGGCAAGGGCATGGACGCGCTCGCCGGGAATATCGCCGAGGGCGCGGTTGACCATGCGCTGCCGCTCCAGCCGGTTCTTGCCGGCAAAGGCGGCGCTTTCGATCACCACGGTGAAATGCGATTCACCGCTGCCATCGTCGCCCGCATGGCCGTGATGCTTGGCGCTGTCATTGATGACTTCGAGCCTGTCCGGATCCAGCGATGCCCGCAGCAGCTTTTCGATTTCCTGTGCGACCGATCCGGCCATCTGCATCTCCGGGGTTTCCTAATGGGCCATCAGTCCCCATCCTAATGCCCATGAGGCACGACAGGTTCCACGGACGGTTTGAAGCAGGCACGCGTGAATGTGAAGCCCCGGGCTGCGAAGAGGCCGGCGAGTTCCGCGCGCCCGGTTCGCGCGGCCATGGCTTCGACGGGCCGGGCCAATGGCGCTGGCTGTGCCTCGATCACGTCCGCGAATTCAATGCTGCCTATGACTGGTTCGAGGGCATGAGCGCCGAGGAAATCCGCGAGGCCCAGTCCCCGGTTGCCGGCTGGCGCAGCGACACGCGCGCCTTCCGGGCCGATGCCGGGATCGACGGAGTGCCGCGCTGGGCGGATTTCGACGATCCGCTCGATGCCATCGGCGCTCGCGCCTCGGACATCAGGGCCCGGGCGGAACGGCAGGCGCGGGGGCGCCGGGAATATGCCCGCTTCACCCCGCGCGAGCGCGAAGCGCTCGGCGTGATGGGGCTGGGCGGAGAAACGGACCGGACCCAGCTGCGCCGCCGCTATTCGGAGCTGGTGCGCAAATACCACCCCGATCGCAATGGCGGCGATCGCACCTATGAATCGCGGCTGCAGCAGGTGGTCGAAGCATATCAGCTGCTGAAAGGCGCCACGGCCTTCGCCTGAGGCGCAGGCACAAGCGCGGAGGGCGGGTCAGCCCTGCTGCGCCATCAATTGCTCCATCAGCGGATTGTCGATCGCCTTGCCCGCCTTGTAGGCATCGCGTTCGCGCACTCTTTCGGCATAGGCGGCCAGGCTTGGCCGCGCCGGAATGGTGCCGAATTGCTGGCCCCAATCGACCTGCGATCCGACATAGACATCGGCCATGGTGAAACGGTCGCCGCAGACATAATCGTGGCCCTGGAACCAGCCATCGAGCACATCGACCGCGCGGTCATAGCTGCCCCATCCGACGGTCATCTGCTTCTTGGGATCGTCGCCGCTGTCGAAGCCGAACGCCTTGGCCGTCGCCGCCGCTTCCAGCGGCCCGGCGGCGAAGAACAGCCAGCGGAAATAATCGGCCTTCTCCTCATCGCGGGGAAGCAGCTGCGGCGCCGACATCTCGGCCAAATAATGGCAAACGGCAGCCGCTTCGGTCACGACATGGTCGTGCCCGCCATGGTGGTGGATGATCGTGGGGAGCTTGCCCAAAGGATTGGCATCCAGCAGCGCCTGCGGCTTGTCGTCCCACAT
>CAYRCH010000195.1:0-1751 GCA_964422665.1 uncultured Sphingomonadaceae bacterium
GCTGTCCTACAGCCCCCGACATGGCATAAGTGATTCGGTTCTACCCCTTTCGACCAAGGAGCAGGACCATGACCGACCAGCCCAATTACGACCGCTTCAGCTTTCCCGCGAGCATTCCCGACGCCTCCGATCCGTGCTGGCACCAGCCCCGCCGGGCGCGCATCGCACCCCCGGCTGACGTCGCAAATCCCTCGGCTCCCTCCGCCAATAGCGAAGACTGGCGCGCGCGCGGGCTGAAGCATCCGGCCGGGCGCGGCTGGGAGGCGGATCGGGGCGCGGCGCGCTCGCTGGCCGCCTCCGGACCGGGCACCGGCCCTGACGAAGACCCCGAGGCCAAATTCCAGCGCATCGCGCGCGAGCACGGGCTGCGGGTGCGCCCGCCGGCGGGCGATCTCCCCTGGCCGAAGAACTGGCTCCCCGGCGACGATCCCGTCCCCGCGCAGTCGATCCGCGACGCCGACCCTTACGAAGACGTGCGCAAGTTCGACATGGCGGCGCGCGTCACCTTCCTCGACCTGCTCGCCAGTTGCGGCGAGGTGCGCACCGCGGCGGCCGTCGCCGGGGTGAGCCGCGAGACCGTGTACCGCGCGCGGCGGCGCTTCCCCGAATTCGCGCGCCTGTGGGATGCGGCGCGGATCCATTCGCGCGCCCGGGCCGAGGCGGTGCTGGCCACCAATGCGCTGGACGGGGTGGAAGTGCCGGTGTTCCTGCGCGGCGAGCATGTCGCCACCTATCGCCGGCACGATGCGCGGCTCCTGCTGGCGCACCTGGCGCGGCTCGACAAGTTCGCAGAGGAGAATGCGCGCGCCTGCCGCGATGCCGAGCGGTTCGAGGACATGCTGGCGGCGATGGCCGGGCGCGAACTGCCCGAGGGTTTTGCCGAGGCGGCCCGCGAGGCCGGGGCGGGCGAGGAGGACGAGATCGTGCCGACCCGCGCGGAATTCGTCACCTGGGTGCGCGGCGATATCCATGAGGCGGAAGTCGCGTGCCGGGGCGAGGAGGAGCTTTCGGAAGAGGCGCTGGCGGCGCGCGAGGCCGCGGAATGGGCGGCGGCGGTCATCGCCGGCGAGGATGCCGGGCGCGAATTCGATGGCTGGCAGGCGGAGAACCACGCGCTGATCGACCGGATGACCGGCTGGGTGAGCGAGGGGGATGAGGAGGAGCTTGCGGAGGAGGTTTTGCAGGAGGTTTCGGAGGCCGGGGCGGAAATCCCCGGGACAGTGTCTGGCGTGTCAACACCCCCCAAGGGCACCACCCCTTCGTCATCCCCGCGGAAGCGGGGACCCAGTCGCCGTTCGCGGGGCCGATGAGCTCACTGGGTTCCCGCTTTCGCGGGAATGACGAGATAGGCGCGGGGATGACGAAAGGTAAGCGGCGGGGATCGCGATGGGCCACGATCATGTTTCCTCGCCGCTTTCAATGCGCTACCATCGACTCCTGCGGTCCGTTGGGCCGGGGGCCGGCCCTTCGCTCGCGCGAATGGGAGAGTTATGGCCATGAAACCGTTCACATTGCTTGCCTGCGGCGCCCTCATCGGGGCGCTCGCCGCCGCTCCGCCCGCCCAGGCGCAGCAGCGGGCCTATTTCTCCGCCAATCTGCTCGGCGCCGGATATGATGGCGGCGGGGCGGAGGATGACGAGGATGCGCTGGCCAATTTCAACGGCGAGGCCGATCTGGGGCGCGGGCGGCTGTGCTATTACCTCGACGTGTCGGGGCTGCGCGGCATGAACGCGGCGCATATCCACCGCGGG
>CAYRCH010000195.1:1851-3347 GCA_964422665.1 uncultured Sphingomonadaceae bacterium
CGGGCCCCCTAGTCGAGCAGGGCGAGCTCGACCGGGCCGTGGCCGCGGCGGATCAGCCCGATCTCCTCGGCGGCCTTGCGCGACAGGTCGATTGTCCGCCCGCGGGTGAACGGACCGCGGTCGTTTATCCGCACCACCACCGACTTGCCGTTGGCGGGGTTGGTCACGCGGACCTTGCTGCCGAACGGCAGGGTACGATGCGCGGCGGTGAGGTGGCCGGGATTGAAGCGCTCGCCGCTGGCCGTCGGCCGCCCGGCGAAGGCCTTGCCGTAATAGGATGCGATGCCGGTGCCGAGCGTGCGCCCGGCCGCTTCCTCCAGCGGGGCCTCGATTGCCGGGGCGGGAATGGCGGCAGGGCGGAAGCGGTCTCCGGCCTCCGTCTCGGCGACGAAGGCCGTCGCAGCCGCGGCCTCCACTTCGGCGGGCGTGGCCGGCACAGCCGCGGTCGGCAGCGCCGCTGCAACGATCGCCAGCGGCGCCAGTATTGCAAGTTCGATTGGCCGCAGTCGCATATGCGTCTCCCGTCCGGTTCGGGGCGGCCCATAGTCGGAAATGCTGCAGAATTCATGCGCGCCTCGCCGCTGATCCACGATGAGACACGCTTCGTCGGGAATCCGTCCCGAATTTACGGCCAGCCGAGGGAACGCTGTGGGAATTAACTTTGCCCTGTCGACCCGATTTGCGCTGAGCGAATCGTCTCCCCGGCGGCCCTGCCTCGCCAAAAAGAAATGGGGCCGGCATTGCTGCCGACCCCACTCTTACCGGCGTGTGGTCTTCCCGGAGGAAGAACTTGACGCCCGGCGTTTCCCTGCATCGCGAGGGCAGGCCCCGCAATCGCAGCTATGTCGCCCGGCGCTCGCGCCGGCATCGGTTCCGTCTTGTATTGGCAAATCCGTTCCGAAGAACATCATCGCCGCTACCTGGCGAAACCGCGACCGAACCTTCGTTGGGGGCTTTCCGCTTCCACAATTGCGAAACCGAAGTTTCGCCTTTGCTTCCACTTCCAGCCGAAAGATCCGGCCGTTACGGCTGCGTTCCCATCCCGGTCCTTCGGTTACGTTCCGCGTCCATCCGAAGACTTTCGCGGTCGCGTGTTTTCCAGACCGGGCGGCTTTCACCGCCGCATCGAAAGTGGTTCCAAAATTCCTCTTTCCATTCCGGCTGTTAGGCCTTCATTTCCGGAGGACCAATCCCCGCTCTCGATGTGTTGAAGCTGCGCCTCTCGAGCGAGTCGCGCAAGGCTGCAAAGGCGGACTTATCCACCAAATGCATTTTTCGTTGTGGATAAGTGGGGAAACTCCCCTTCCCTCTGTTGCGGCTGCGAAAGAACCCGCCTAGCGGGTCAGATTCTTCGCTCCCGCGAAATCAGCGGTCGCGTTTCGCCAGCAGACGCAGCCGAAGCGCATTGAGCTTGATGAAGCCTTCCGCATCCTTCTGGTCGTAAGCGCCGGCATCGTCCTCGAACGTCACATGCCGTTCCGAATAGAGCGAGTTGG
>CAYRCH010000196.1:0-3345 GCA_964422665.1 uncultured Sphingomonadaceae bacterium
CCGCTGCTTCTCATCGGCGGCATCGTGGCGCAGTGGCTGGCGCTGCGGCGCTTCGAAGGCGGCTGGCGGCTCGCGGCGTGGGTTCCGGTGGCGGTGATGGGCGCGGCCCTGGCGGTCGCCGTGCTCGGCGTGGCGGCGGGTTCCAACCTCGCGCCGATCTGGGTCGTCTTCGCGCTGCCCGTCTGCCTGCTGTGGCTGGCCGGATTGTGGCTGGCGCGCGGTCTCGCCGCCCTCGCCCACGCCTGACACTGGCGCCCCCGCTACGGCGCGAACAAAAAGTCCTTTCCTACAGGCCTGCCCTTATGGCTTATCCTGCCGGATGAACCACGAAGCACAAACCCCATCGCCCGCCGCCGCCGAACCGGCCGCCGCGCCCCTTCCACCTCACAGCCATGGCTGGACCACCCGCCGGGCGGCGCTGTTCATCGGAGCGCTCGCCGATTTCGGCATGGTCTCGCCCGCGGCGCGTTCGGTCGGCATGAGCCGGCAGTCGGCCTATGCGCTGCGCGCCCGGCTCGGCGAGGGCAGCCGCTTCGCGCAGTGGTGGGACGAGGCGCTGCAAGAGGGAACCGCGCGGCGCCGGGCGCTGCGCAGGGCCCCGCGGCGGGCACCGCTGCTCCCGCCGGAGCAGGACGTGTTCGGGATCGGCAGGTGACACATCGCGCGGGCCTGCCTGACGCTTTGGCGCCCGGGTTGACGGTTTTAGCCGCCCCGCTTGACGCTTTTCGGCGTCGCCTGACGCTTTTGGCGGCGTTGCATGACACTTTGGCTCACGGCTTGACACTTTTGGCCGCGCCGCATGACACATCGGTACGCCACTTGACGCTTTTGGCCCGTGGATTGACGCTTTCGAGCCGCAAATTGACGCATTTCTCCCGGGACCGTGTCTCACGCGTCAACACCCCCGCCGGGGGACGCGTTAGACCGGCAGGCCGATATAGTTCTCCGCAATGGTGGTCTGGGCGGCGCGGGAGGAGGCGATGTAGTCGAGCTCCGCCACCTGCATCGCCCGCTCGAACGGGCCGTCATCGGGGAAGCGGTGCATCAGCATGGTCAGCGACCAGCTGAACCGCTCCGACTTCCAGACCCGGGCCAGCGCCTTGTCCGAATAGGCCACGATCGCGTCATTGTCGCCGCGGCTGAAATATCCGGTCAGCGCCTCGGCGGCATAATGGACGTCGCTGGCCGCGAGGTTGAGGCCCTTGGCCCCGGTCGGCGGCACGATATGCGCCGCATCGCCGCACAGCAGCAGCGAGCCGTGGCGCATCGGGGCGAAGACGAAGCTGCGCAGCGGCGCGATCGACTTCTCGATGCTGGGTCCGCGGGTGATCCCGGCGGCGGCTTCGGGGCCGAGGCGGATGGCCAGCTCGTCCCAGATCCGCTCGTCCGGCCAGTCCTCCAGCCGGTCGGTCAGGGGCACGTCGACATAATAGCGGCTGCGGGTTTCGCTGCGCATCGAGGCGAGCGCGAAGCCCCGCTCGTGATTGGCATAGATCAACTCGTGATTGCAGGGGGGCACATCGGCGAGGATGCCCAGCCAGCCAAACGGGTAGACCTTCTCGTAGGCCTGGCCGACGGCATCGGGCACTGCCTGCCGGCTGGGCCCGTGGAAGCCGTCGCAGCCGGCGATGAAGCGGCAGTCGACCCGCTGCTCGCTGCCGCCCCGGGTGAAGGTAACGTAGGGAGCATCGCTTTCGACATCGTGCAGCGCAACGTCTTCGGCCTCGTAGATCACTTCCAGCCCGCGGTCGGGGCAGGCATCCATCAGGTCGCGGGTGATCTCGGTCTGGCCGTAGACGATCACATGGCTGCCGGTGAGGCCCTTGAGGTCGATCCGCACCAGCCGCTCGCCATCGGCGAGGTTGAACCCGTCATGCACCAGCCCCTCGGCCTTCATCCGGCTGTCGAGGCCGAGCCGCTCCATCAGCCCCGCGGTGATGGTCTCCAGCACACCGGCGCGGATCCGGGACAGGACGTATTCGGGCGTCCGCCGCTCGAGCACCAGGCAGTCGATTCCCTCGGCGCGCAGCAAGTGTCCGAGCAGCAGCCCGGCCGGGCCGGCCCCGATGATGCAAACCTGCGTCTTCATCGCTTCTCTCCCTTGGATGCAGCACGAAAGCTAGCGCGGCGGCCACGGCGCTGGAATTGCGAAACCAACAAATCATTTGTATTTTTCAACGCAGGCCGCTTGGGTCGGGCCCATGGCCGTTTCCCTCCTCCCGGAATATTTCCTCTACGGAGAGCCGCAGCAATTCGTGCGCCCCGATTTCATTCACCTGGAGAGCCTCGACCACCGCTCCAGGCCCGGAAATTGGACTATTCACCCGCATCTGCATGGCGAGCTCAACCAGATCCTCCTGATCACAAAGGGTGGCGGGACCATCCGCTACGAAGCGTCGACCATCGAGTTCACCGCTCCGCGCCTGCTGGTGGTCCCGCGCCGCCTGGTCCACGGCTTCGAATGGCACAACGAATCGCGCGGCCAGGTTCTGAGCATCGCCGAACTCGCGCTGGGTCAGCTGGTTCGGCGCCATCCGGAAATCGGCCGGATCTTCGTCCAGGCCCGTTGCATGCGGCTGGAGGAGGCGGAGAGCAGGCGTCTCGACAACATGATACGATCGCTAGGCACCGAACTGACCGGTTTCGGGCCCGGCCATTCGGCAGCCGTCGAGGCGGCGCTGCTCCAGATATTGGTGGCGGGCCTGCGGATACTTTCAAGCGGCGGCGCGGTGCCGCATGGCGAGCCCCGGCGCGCGGGGCTTGTTGCCCGCTACCACGAACTGATCGAACAACGCTTTCGCCTGCGCGAGGCAGTCGGCGACTACGCACGCATGCTCGCCGTCAGCCCCACCACGCTGCGCGAAGCCTGCGCGGCGACGGGGCAGTCTCCGGCCGAAATTCGCGATCGGCGGGCGATCCTCGAAGCGCAGCGAATGCTCGCCTTTTCGGATCTGGCAGTCGCGGCGGTGGCGGAAGCGGTCGGTTTCGAGGATCCAGCCTATTTCTCGCGCTTCTTCTCGCGCCATTGCGGCCAGTCGCCCGATGCATGGCGACGCGCGATGAAACGGAGCGCCGAGCCCGAGGGAGCCGGTAAGGATTTGTTTCCCCGTTGAGCCTAACAGGCTGTGGCTTCGACGCCACAGGAATCACAATCCTCAGACAACCGTTTCGCACAGTTTGACAATCGTTTGCGGTTCCGGAAGAGTTCGCAACCACAGTTTTCGGTCGAATATTTCGCCGGTCGCTATCCATTTGCATACCGTTCCCAGGGGGAGTTCACATGATGAATCGCAACTATCGCCGCTTTCTAGTTGCCGGCGTATCGCTTGGCGCATTGAGCGCGCT
>CAYRCH010000197.1:0-1272 GCA_964422665.1 uncultured Sphingomonadaceae bacterium
GTGCAGATGGTCCAGCTGCTGCGCGGCGGCGAACCGGCCAAGATGTCCAAGCGCTCCGGCAATTTCGTCACCATCGCCGACATGGTCGAGGAGGTGGGCAAGGACGTGGTGCGTTTCACCATGCTGACCCGCAAGCCCGAGGCGCAGATGGATTTCGACTTTGAGAAGGTGGTCGAGACCAGCAAGGACAATCCGGTCTTCTACGTCCAGTATGCCCATGCGCGGATCTGCTCGACCCTGCGCAAGGCGGCGGCCGAAGGGCTTGCCCCTTCCGACCAAACGCTCGAGCGGCTGGGCGAGGACGATCTGGCGCTGGTGAAGATCGCGGCGCAGTTCCCCCGCCAGGTGGAAGCCGCCGCCGCGGCGCGCGAGCCGCACCGGATCGCCTTCTATCTCTACGAGCTCGCCGCGGCGTTCCACGCCTTCTGGAATCTCGGCAACGACGACCCGGCAAAGCGCATCATACTGGCACACGATCCCGATCTGGCACAGGCGCGGCTTTTCCTCGCCGTCCAGATCGGGCAGATTATCCGCAACGGGCTCGGCATATTGGGGGTCGAAGCCGTCGAGGAGATGTGACCATGGCGGGTGGCCGCAAGGACAAGGGGCAGGAACCGGGCAGCGAGGCCGGCGAGGAACAGGTCGAGGAGCTCGCGCTCACCGGCGAGGATGAAAGCCTGCCCTGGCTCGAATCCGATGACGAGGCGGAAGCGCGCGGCATCGATCCGCGCCGCGTGGCGACATTCGCGGCTCTCGGCGTGCTCGCGCTGGCGTTGCTGCTGGGCGGCATCTGGTATGCGATGCGCGGCCCGAGCACGCCCGAAGTGGTCGCCGACGGCAGCACCATTGCCGCGCCCGAAGGCCCGATCAAGGAACGGCCCGAGGATCCCGGCGGCACTTCATTCCAGGGCCAGGCCGACACCAGCTTCGCCGTCGCTGAAGGCAAGACGCTCGAAGGCCGGCTCGCCGATGACGACACGCCCGGCCCCTCGATCGACCGTGAACAGGCCGGCGAGAAGATCGTCCCGGCCAGCCCCGGCGGCTTCGGCGTCCAGGTCGGCGCCTACCGCAACAAGGCCGATGCGGAGAAGGGCTGGCAGGAACTCGTTAGCCGCTACGAGATGCTCAGCGGCCACAGCCACCGCGTGGTCGAGGGCCAGGCCGATATCGGCAAGGTCTATCGCCTCCAGGCCGTGACCGGCGACCGCTCCTCCGCCAATGCGCTGTGCGAAAGCATCCGCGCGGCCGGCGGCGCCTGCCAGGTGAAGGGCT
>CAYRCH010000197.1:1372-3331 GCA_964422665.1 uncultured Sphingomonadaceae bacterium
GTCGCCCGGATGAAGCCGCCGCACTGGCTCGGCTTCCCCCCCGGCGCCGTGTTCGACAAGCTCTATGACCTCGCCCCCGCCAGCGCGATCGAGGCCGCGCGCGCCAATGCCGAGGCGCTCGGCCTCGACCTCTTCGAAGCGGGCATCAGCGTCGATTGCCTCCCCCTGCTCGATGTGCGCCAGCCCGGCGCGCATGACGTGATCGGCGATCGCGCGCTGGGCGCAGAGCCGCAGCGCGTCGCCGCCCTGGGCCGCGCCGTATTGAACGGCCTTGCCCGCGCGGGCGTCGTCGGCGTCGTCAAGCACATCCCCGGCCACGGCCGCGCCCATGCGGACAGCCACAAGGAACTCCCCACCGTCGATGCCAGCGAGGAAGAGCTGGAGACCGACCTCTCCCCCTTCCGCGCCCTCGCCGACGCGCCCGTGGGGATGACGGCGCATGTCCGCTACACCGCCTGGGATGCGGACAGTCCCGCCACCCTCTCCGAATTCGTCATCCGCGAAGTGATCCGCACCCGGATCGGCTTTGCCGGCCTGCTGCTCACCGACGATATCGACATGCAGGCGCTCGAAGGCTGGATCCCCGAACGTTCGGCGCGCGCCATCGCCGCGGGCTGCGACCTCGTGCTCAATTGCTGGGGCCGGATGGACGACATGGTCGGCATCGCCAATGCCTGCCCCGCCATGCGCGAGGACACCGCGCTGCGCCTCGAACGCGCGCTCAAATCCGCCGGCGGTAACGAAACCGCAAGCGAGCAGGCGGCACTCATCGCGAAACGCGACAGCCTCCTCGAACTGGCGGAGGGCCTCGCGTGAACGAGGAGAACATCCTGTTTGCCCCCGAAGAGGCCGAAAATTCCGATCCCACGTGGGAAATGGCGGGCCCGGTGACGCAGGATAGCGCGCTTTACCTGGAGCTTGACGGGTGGGAAGGCCCGCTCGACCTGCTGCTCGACCTTGCTCGGCGGCAGAAGGTGGACCTGCGCTCGATCTCGATCCTCGCCCTCGTCGACCAGTATCTCGATTATATCGAGCGGGCCGAGGCGCTGCGGCTCGAACTCGCGGCCGATTACCTCGTCATGGCTGCCTGGCTCGCCTATCTCAAATCCGCCCTGCTCCTGCCGAAGGAAGAGCAGGAGGATCCCAGCCCCGAAGAGCTTGCCCTCAAGCTGCAGCTTCGCCTGCAAAGGCTCGGCGCGATGCGCGAGGCGGCGGCGCGGCTGATGGCGCGCGACCGGCTGGGCCGCGACGTTTTTACCCGCGGCGCGCCGGAAGGCCTGCGCATCGACCGCAGGAACCTGTGGCAATGCGACTGGTTCTCGCTTGTCCAGGCATATGGCCAGGTCAAGATCCGCACGGAGCCCGCGGTCCACATGGTGCGCGACCGCATGGTGATGACGCTCGACACCGCGCTCGAACGCGTCTCGGCCATGCTCGGCGTCACGCTGGACTGGATGGAGCTGAAGGACTTCGTGCCGGCCAATGCGCCGGCCAGCCTTTACAAGAGCTCCCTCGCTTCCAGCTTCGTCGCCACCCTGGAACTGGCGCGACTCGGCCGGGCGGAGATCCGGCAGGAGGAGATCTTCGGCCCGCTCAATGTCAGGCGGATGAAGCAATGAGCGAAGAGGGGGGCGATCTGGACGAGCTGGAGCGCGGCGTGGAGGCGACCCTGTTCGCCGCCGAAGAGCCGATGACGGCGGAGGCCATTTCCGCCCATCTCGGCGGCGCGGACGTGCGCGCCGCGCTGCAGGCGCTGCAGGATCACTATGCTGATCGCGGCATCCGCCTTGTCGAGCATGGCCGCCGCTGGCAGTTCCAGACCGCGCCCGATCTCGCCCATCTCCTGCGGCGGGAGAAGGAGCAGCTCCGCCGCCTCTCCCGCGCTGCGACCGAAGTGCTGGCGATCGTCGCCTATCACGAGCCGGTCAGCCGCGCGGAGATAGAGGCGATCCGCGGCGT
>CAYRCH010000198.1:0-3300 GCA_964422665.1 uncultured Sphingomonadaceae bacterium
CGCAGGCTGGTCGCGCTTTCGTCGATCTCGCGGCTGCCGAAATTGTCCGAAGTCACCTTGTCGTGCCTTACGCCCAGCACCAGCGAAACGCGGTCGTAGAACCGGATCTGATCCTGCAGGTAGAAACCGAGCTGCTTCTGCGCGATATCCTCGGCCGGATATTCAGGCTGGGGCAGCCCACCTCCCCAGTCGGAGATGCTGGCATAATCGATATCGTAAATATCGATCACCTCGTAGCCGAACCCCCCGGTCTTGCGGACGTGGTTCCAGCTGTAATCGACGCCCGCCAGCAGCACATGCTCGATCCCCTCGCCCGTGCTGAAGTCGAACTGCACATTGTTGTCGGTCGAGAAGATGTCCATCTCGGCATAAGTGCCGTCCGAATACAGCCCTATCAGCCGCCGCTCCGGATCGAGATAGGGGTTGGTCGGGTTGGAATAGCTGTTGGGATAATGCGAGAAATAGGTCAGGTCGCTGTCGATGTAGCGCGCCTTGAGATTGAGTTTCACGCTTTCCGAAAAGCGATGCGTGACGATGCCGGTACCCTGCAGCAGGCGCCCGTCATAGCGGTCCCAGCCCGGCTTGCCGATGAACAGGTCGGAGGGGAGCTGCCCGTTGGGATTGGGCAGGATCGTGCCGACGAGCGGCAGGAACTGCGAGGTCGAACCGCCATCGTCCTCCTGGTAGAGGCCGAGCAGGGTGATTTCGGTATCCATGGTCGGCGCGAAAGTCAGCGACGGCGCGACCATGATCCGGTCGTCGGGCACGAAGTCCGTCTGGGTGTCGGCATCGCGTACCCGGGCGACAAGGCGCCCGGCGAGCGTGCTGCTGATCGGACCGGTGATGTCGGCAAGCACTTCCTTGCGGTCGAACGAACCATAACGGACCGCCACCTCGCCCGAGGTCATGAACTCGGGCTTCTTGGAGACCATGTTGACGATACCGCCCAGCGAGCCTGCGCCGAACAGGACGGAGGAAGGGCCGCGCAGCACCTCGATCTGAGAGAAGTTGTACGGGTCCGAACGGATGCTGGCATAGTAGCTGAACAGGTCGCGCATACCGTCGCGAAACTGCAGCGCATTGACCCCCCGGATGAAGCCGCCGTCGACCCGGCTGTCGGGCCCGTAGGGGTTCGAATGAACGCCCGCGACATAGTTCAGCGTGTCGCTGATCGAGACCGCGCCCTGCGCCTCGAACACCTCTGCCGTGACCACGGTGACCGGCTGCGGAACCTCGATCGCCGGCGTGTCGGTCTTGGTCGCGGAGGCCGCTCTTGCTTGCGTGCCCGTAACGATGATCTGGCTGCGCTCGGCCTCGCTCGCCTCCTCCTCGGCCATCGCCGGCGTGGCGGCGAGAAATGTGCAGGCGAGCAGCAGCGGCTTGGAAAACTTCATTTTGGGTCCCTTGTGTGCGTGACGTTTGCTTTTCGGGGTGCGCCCCGTGAGTCGCCGGTCGCCACTACTGCGAGTCATTTGCATTAGCAACACACAATTGGGAGATATTGCTGTCTTGGGCAGGATTCGCCGGCTTGCGACCGACCTTCTGCGGCGCGTTGAATGAGCCGAGGCGGACGGCCGGCGCTCAGTCGATCAGGTGATCAGCTTCATCCAACAGGGCGGGAGGGAGCTGCAGGCCAAGCGCCGCAGCGGCCCTGAGGTTGATCGTGAGCGGGCTCTTGAAGCCACGCTCGATCGCAATCTCCGCTGGGTCCGCGCCGTGGAGCAGCCGGTCGATCACCGGAGCCATGGCTGGCCAGCCGCGAGCGAACGGCGGAGAGAATGCCGCCAGCCCTCCGCCGGACGTAATCGACGTCTGTATGCTGACCGCAGCCAGCCCGTGCTCTAGCGCCAGCCGTCCGATCATTTCGCCATTGCCGTTGAACAGCTCATGCGGCCCGACCACGAATCCTGCGCAGCCATCCGCCTTCATTTGCGCCAGCGCGGGCGCGATCCCGCTCTTCTCCAGCACTTCGTAAACCCGCACCGGAATGCCCATCAGCGCCCCCGCCGCTTCGAGTTCGCGCCTGGTCGACGGCGCCGGAGCGTAGGTATGGTTGTAGAGATGGCCGATGCAGCGGATGCCGGGCACTGCCAGCTTCAGGAACCGCACCTGAAGCACATGGACATGAGGTTCGTAGGAAAATCCGGTGAAATTGGTGCCCGGGCGGCGGAAGCTCTCGATCACCCCGGTCTCCAGCGGGTCTGCGGACCACAGCACCACCGGGATCGGATCGTCCGCTGTGGCCTTCTGCACCGCGACATGGGCATTGGTCATCAGCGAGATGATGACGTCGGGGCGCCACGCCACCAGTTCGCTGGCCAGCCGGTCCATCGCCGACAGGTCACGCCCGCCCGCGCGCATTTCATAGACGGTGTTCCGGCCCTCGACATAGCCAAGCTCGGCAAGAGCGCGCTTGAGCGGCTCTTCCATACCGGGGCCGGCATAGGTGATGATGCCGATCCGGTAGGTCCGCCCTTCCTCCGGCCCCTGCAATTCGGCTGCGGCGGGCTGCGCCATGGCCGGGGCAGTCATCCCGCTGGCGACAAGCAGCGCCAGGCAGGCGCCGCCAAACAGCTTCGATAGTAACTTTCCCATCGGCTCTCCCCGGCTTTGCGAGGAGAATGCTCAGCCCCGCAGGGCAGCGCAAACCGGCATCTCCGCCATTTCGGCAGGCGGAAAGTTTCGCCCTGCGAAAAGCCCGGATTTCAATCTTCTAGCTGGGAAGCCGGGGCCATAGGAAGCGCGGCAACGGATAGCAACAAGGTTCGAGGGGAGCATGACGAAGGTCCAGGAGACCGACCCGGCCGCGTCGACCGATGAGGAGATGGAGGCGCGAATCGCCTCGCTGCTCGTCGGCGCGATCGACATGCACTGCCATTCCGGACCGTCGGTCATGCCGCGCCGGATCGACCATATCGAAGCCCTGCAGGAAGCCGCCGAAGCGGGCATGAGCGCGCTCCTGCTCAAAGACCATTTCTATTCGGCGACCCCGATCACCGAACTCCTTTCCGCGCATTACGGCCATCTCAAGGTCACGATGCTTTCGGGCGTGCCGCTCAACGACACCGCGGGCGGGCTCAATCCCTATGCGGTGGATCACGGGCTGAAGCTGGGCGCGAAGCTGGTATGGATGCCGACCTTCTCCGCCGCGAACCATATCCGCCACGATCGCAACGGGCACCGCCTGCCGACAAGCGTGCCGATGATGCGGCCGAAAATGCTCACGGTGGTGGACGAGGACGGACGGATCAAGGACGAGGTCAAGCAGATCCTCGACCAGATCGCCGAGTTCGACGCGGT
>CAYRCH010000199.1:0-2000 GCA_964422665.1 uncultured Sphingomonadaceae bacterium
CAGTGGCGCTGGACGATCCGGTGGTGAAATACCTGCCCGAAGGCGCGACCATGCCGACGCGCAATGGCAAGCAGATCACGCTGCGGCAGCTGAGCATGCAGAATTCCGGCCTCCCGCGCCTGCCCGACAACATGCCTTTCGGCGATCCCGAAGATCCCTATGCCGATTATACCGAGCAGCTGCTGCTCGATTTCCTCGCCGGCCACCAACTGCGGCGCGACCCGGGCGCGGAATATGAATATTCGAATCTCGGTATCGGCCTGCTCGGCTATGCGCTCGCCCGCGCCGGAGGCGCCGATTACGAGACACTGCTGCGTCAGCGAATTCTTGATCCGCTCGGGATGGATGACACCGCGATCGAACTGTCGCCTGCCCAGCAGGCGCGCCTGGCGACGCCTCACGACATGTATATGCGCCCGGTGAAGCCCTGGCACCTGCCGACGCTGGCAGGCGCCGGAGCGCTTCGCTCCGATGCGAGCGACATGCTCGAGTTCCTCTCCGCTGCACTCGATCCGAATTCGCCGATAGGGCCGGCGATGAAACTGGCACTTTCCGAGCGGCTCGACGCCGCCGGAAGCGGCAACCAGACCGCTCTCGGCTGGATGGTCACCACGCCGCCCACCGGAGAAGTCCTGCTGCATGGCGGCGGGACCGGCGGCTTCCGCAGCTTCATCGCGCTCCAGCCCGAGACCGGACGCGCCGTTGTCGGCCTGACCAATTCCAGCGTGGAACCCTCGGCGCAGGATCTCGCTTTGCATGTGCTGTTTGGTGCGCCGCTGGCCAATGCGCTGCCCGTGCCGCCCGCGCCCCCGCCGCCGCAGGCTCGCGAAGCCATCTCGCTGACCGCAGCGCAGCTCGACCATGTGACCGGCACCTACCAGCTTGCCCCGCAATTCCTGATCGAGGTCCGCCGCGAGGGCGAGCGGCTGATGGCGCAGCTTACCGGCCAGCCGCCATTCGAGATATTCCCGGAAGCGCCGCTGGAATTCTTTTGGAAAGTGGTGGATGCGCAGATCCGCTTCACCGAGGAAGACGGTGTAGTGACCGGCGCGGTCTTCAGCCAGGATGGCCGGACGGTAGAGATCGACAAGATCGGCTGATAACGGCAAGCACACGCCGGACAGCCATGACAGGGAGAGGAAATCGATGAGCAGCGCATTGCCGCCCACCGCGGACGACCGGGCGATATGGGATCTGTGGGAATCGCAGTTCGTGATGCCCGTCGCCACGGTGGCCGACCAGGTGGGGACGTTCCGCGCCCTCTCCGACGCGGCGCTGACCACGGATGCGCTGGCGGCGCAGATCGGCGTCGATGCGCGGGCGCTGTCGATCCATCTTGCGGCTCTGTGCTCGCTCGGCCTGGTGGAGAAGCGCGAGGGCAAATGGCGCGCCACCGCCGTCACCCGCACATGGCTGCATCCCGAGGGCGAAGGCTATTGGGGCGGGTTCTTCTCCGGCTTTCGCGAGCGCATTCCGCCTTATCATGGCCAACTCCTGGAATCGCTGAAGACGGGCAAGCGGCCCGCGACCACGCAGGCCGGCGCTCCCGAATGGGAAAAGGGTGAGATGAGCGCCGAGGCGGCCGTGCGCATTGCCGCATTCATGCATTCGCATTCCGTCGCCCCGGCCAAGGGCGCGGCCGTGCAGGGCGTGTTCGGGGAGATCGGAATCCTGATGGATGTCGGCTGCGGATCGGGCGTCTACGGGATCGAGATCGCGAAGGCCAATCCCCGCCTTGAAGTCACCTTGATGGACCTTTCTGCCATGTGCGACGCCGCGCAAACCTACATCGACCGCGCCGGCATGGGCGAGCGGGTGAAGACCGCCGCGGTCAACATGTTCACCGAAGACTGGCCCACCGGCATCGAAGCGCATTTCTTCTCCAACGTCTTCCACGACTGGTCCGAGGAGACCAACCGGCTGATCGCGAAGAAGAGCTTCGAGGCGCTGCCGAGCGGCGGGCGGATATTCCTCAACGAGATCCTGATGGACGATGACGG
>CAYRCH010000199.1:2100-3272 GCA_964422665.1 uncultured Sphingomonadaceae bacterium
GACCTCATCGCCTCCAGCTCGGTCGCCGCGGTGGTCAGCGATCCGCGCCGGCCGGACAATCCGATCGTCGCCTGCAACGATGCCTTCCTCGCGCTGACCGGCTTTGCCCGCGACGAGGTGATAGGCCGCAATTGCCGCTTCCTCGCCGGGCCCGATACCGAGCCCTGGCTGACCGAGCAGCTGCGCACCGGCATCCGCCTGCGCCAGCCGGTGATGGTCGAGATCCTCAACTACCGGAAGGACGGCGAGCCCTTCCGCAATGCGGTGATGGTCGCCCCGGTCTTCGGCGGGGATGGCGAGGCGGAATATTTCATCGGCTCGCAGATAGAGATCGCTGCCGAGGCCCCGCGCGGGGGCGACCTCCGGCGCGAGGCGGCGCACCGCGCGGTTGCGCGCCTCTCCCCCCGCCAGCGCGAAGTGCTGATCGAGCTGGCGCGGGGCAAGCTCAACAAGCAGATCGCCTTCGATCTCGAAGTCACCGAGCGCACCGTCAAGATGCACCGCGCCGCGCTGCTGACCGCGCTCGGCGTGCCGACCACCGCCGATGCCATCCGCATCGCGGTGGAGGCCGGCTACTGACCGTCCGTTAGCCAACCCACGGAATTCACGCCGCAAATCGCAGGCAAAATTTTCGCTGTCCTACAAGCATCCGCCAATGGCAGGATTCGCGAATCGCCCCCTGCTGAAGGATTCGCGCGCCCATGGAAGACAACGCCGCCCCCACCGCCCCTGCCACCTCCCTGCCCGATTTCACCCCCGTCCCGCGCAAGTGCCAGCGCTCCAACGGCTGGAAGCCCGAGGTCCAGCGCGCCTTCATCGAGGCGCTGGCCGAAACCGGCTCGGTCAAGGCCGCCTGCCGCCGCGTCGGCCGCGCCGATCACGGCGTCTACCTGCTGCGCCGCCACCCGGAGGCGGAGGAGTTCCGCCGCGCCTGGCAGGCCGCGCTCGACATCGGCATCCAGCGGATCGAGGACGTCGCGATGGACCGCGCGATCAACGGCGTGGAAGAGCCGGTCTACAATTACGGCAAGCTCGTCGGCACGCGGATCAGGTACAATGACCGCCTGCTGATGTTCATGCTGAGGAACCGCGCGCCCGGCCGCTTCGCCGGCGGCGGCCAGGCCCGCGGCCTCAGCGCCATGGACAAGACGCAGCTCGAAAAGCTCAAGCAG
>CAYRCH010000200.1:0-3245 GCA_964422665.1 uncultured Sphingomonadaceae bacterium
TTCCGCCGAACGGATCTTTCGCCATCATCCAGATCGCCAAACCGACGCATAGCGCCACGATCACGAGCCCTCCCGCGACGTTCGGCTTCTTTTCCTCCTCCGATTCGCTCATCGCGATCCTCCCTCCGCCGCCTGCCCCGCCCGCCGGATCCGCCGATGCGCTGCAAGGTTCGCCGCGTTCATCGCCTTCCACGCCTCGGTTATTCCGGCAAGCGGGGTGCGCAGCGTCACCACACCGATCCGCCCGTCCTCGACCTTGGCGTGCCGGTCTCTCATCAAGCACATCACCAGTAGCCCGTACCCATATAGCCTGTCGGCGTTGGCGGGATCGTCACATCGCGAAAATATGAAACGTAGGGCTTGCTTTGCGCTTCATAGAAGTCGTCCGCGGCAGTTCTCTCCGCCTGGCTCGGTCGGCGCCGTTCGTAAGAGCGCTGGCGGCGAACCGCAGGCGAAGGCGAGGCGGCCGCTACGCGGATCTGCGAGGCTGCCTTGGCATTGTGTTCGTTCACACGGCGATTGTGTTCGGCAAGTTCCACTTTGAAATTGGCGACTGCATTCGTACGCCCGGCCAAGGCTTCTCGCCACCTGGCCAGTTCATCGGATATGAATTTCTCCCGACCGCCAAACGCGCTGTACCGGCTTTCCAGTCTGACGAGTGCGCTGATGGTTTCGCGTGCCTTCGGAAGCCATAGCGCCTGGCAGGCATTCACCTCGCTAATCTGGCGATTGGCCTCAGATGCATCGGTTGTGAGACCTCCCAGTACCGGCAGCGAAGGGCAATTGTCGACGAAGGCATTTGCTTCCAGATAGGCTCGGGCCTCCTGCTCTGCTTTCTGCAGGGCTAGCCGCTGTTCCCGCTCCCTCCGCTCCTGATCAGCCGCCAGTTCAGCCATGAAAGCGCCGTGGCGTTCGTCCCATTCGTCCGCCATTTGCGCGATCAGAGCGGCTGTTTGCCGGTTAGCGGCGTTCATCTCAGTCCACTGATCCGCAATTCCTGTAAGCGGAGTGCGAAGCGTGACCAGGTCGATCGATCCGTCCTGGAGCAGCATTTCGAAGCGCGCGACCAGATGGGTGGCACCAGGCTCGAGTATCGCGGCTAGGTCATCCGCCGTGGGCAATACCGAAGCATGAATCCGATAGCTTTTGGAGTTGGTGAAAAAGAACGCCCGGCGATCCTCGCCACTTTCGAACCAGGCGTTATCTTGCAGAGGCGTTTCGGTTCCGTCGGAATTTGCGACTGCCAGCCGCACGTAATCGGACTGCACAAGAATGCCCGGCATATGGGCCTGGAAATGGATCAGCGGGGCCTGCGCATACTCGCCGAGATCGCCTACGAAGCCGGTGCGCTGCTCCATGCGACGCACCAGGTCCATCGCCCCAGGCGCGAGCTCGGATTTGAGTGCCCTCTCCATTTCGATGCTGAAGGCCCATTGGCCGATAGCACCCGGCACCTCTTCCCCGGATACGCGATTGACCACTTCGTTCATCGCATAGATGAAGCCTATACCCGTTCTGGATGCAGCCGCCAGTTCCTCTGCTCGTGCCTTGCGCATCTCGTATAGTAGAGAATTATTGAACAGCGGGAGGCGCGGCCCGTTCTCCGTCTGGAAATAGATCGTCCCCTCATCATTGACCCGCATCCCATATTGCGGTTGCTCGAAGGTCTTCAGAAAGGCCGCGTCCCAATCCCCGGGCGCCATCGATATGACCGGGTTGCCCAGAGTTTCGAGATGTGTCGCGGCGAGTGCATGCGCGAATGCAAACCGATCGCTGGAAAAGCGTATGCCGGGGAGTGTGGTGCCGCCAAGCTGGGCGCAAAAGCGGTTTTCCCACGCGGCGTCGCCGCTACAAACCTGCTCTACCGCAGGCCGGAAGAATGTGCCCTTGCATTGGGAGACTATTTCGCGAGCGGAACTCGCGCGTTCTTCTGCCGCGGCAATCCGGCGTTCGAGTTCGCTCCGATACGCGGCGAAGCGTTCCTCAACCAGAGACTCGATCTGACGGTCGACGCGTCCCTCTTCACGGGCTGTTGCAATGAATGCGTCGATTTCGTTGGCCAGTTTTGCTCGAGCCCCGGCAATTTGGGCCGGCAAATTCTCAAAGCTATATGCATGTACACAGAGCTCATGCTCCCAAGTGACATCGGAAGGCAGGTCGCCGCCGATGCTGGCGTTGTTTCCGGGTTGCATGCTCCCCGTCCACGGCGAGGCCATCATCCCGGCACCGGCTTGCGCCCGCAATTCGCCGCCTGCCCCCAGGGTCAGGGCCGCGATCATTAGCATACCTGCCGCGCTCTTACCTCTGATCGTCTGTGTCATCGCCCCTCCTTGTAACCGAACGGTTTCGGCTCCCTATTGTCGTCTGTGCGGTTCATAACGCTAACTCCTTCATCGCTTCTCCGCCCGTCGGATGCGCCGATGCGCTTTGAGATTGGCGGCATTCATTGCCTTCCACGCATCGGCAATGCCCACGAGCGGTGAGCGCAGCGACACCGTATCAACCCGCCCGTCCTCCAGCGTCATTGGGAAGCTGGCGGTAAGGAAGGCGGCGTCGGGGCGCAGGATCAGGCGCATCTCGTCGGCTGACGGGAACGCGACGGCGTGAATGCGGTAGCTCGGGAAACTCGTATAAAAAGCCGGAGAGCGCTCAGGTAGCTCTGCGAATGGAACCGCCTCGTCCAGGATGTGACGCGTGCCGTCGCGCATTTCCACCGCGATGGCCGCCCTTTCCCCTGCAACCAGTATGTCAAACATGTAGGCTTGGAAATGCACCTGCGGGAACTGGCCATAACGCCCGATGCGGGGAGTCAGGCCGGTCTCGGAGGTCAGTTCCTCACTCCACTCGGCAAGTAAGTCCCCCTCCTCCGCCATCGGGACACGGAGCATTTCTATGCTGAAGGCCCACTGGCCAACGCTCGAACCGACGGGAACGCCGTTAGCGGTGTTTACCGCCTTGTTGGTTGCGGCAATGTAGCGAACGCCGCTGAGCTCCGGCTGCGCCAGGTCGATCCCGCGATTGTCAGACGCTGCCCAGGGCGCGGGCGCGAATCCAATGCCTTTTGAGAAGAGATCTCCAACCTTGTTCCAGGCGAGCCCGCGCACGAACCCCCCCTCGTCTTCCACCAGTTCGACCCCGGGCAACGCTTCTCCCGATAGCTGCGCGCAGAAGCGGTTATCGCTCGCCAGTTGATCGCACAGGCGCTTCACCGCGGGCCGATAGAATTGGCCCGTGCATTTGGGGAT
>CAYRCH010000201.1:0-3221 GCA_964422665.1 uncultured Sphingomonadaceae bacterium
GGCGAGCGACGCCGATATGCATCCGAAAGAGATCGCGCTGCACCTGCCGGTCGGACTTGTCGTAATAATAGTCGAGCCCTGTCTCGCCAATTCCGATCACCCTGGGATGGTCGGTCGCCTCGATCAGTGCGGCCTCTCCCAGATCCGCATGCGCTTCTGCCTCGTGCGGATGAATCCCAACGCTGGCCCAGACATCCGGCTCGCGCGCCGCCGTTGCCACCACCCTCTCCCATTCGCTGCGACGGGTGGAAATGTTGAGGAAACCGCCGATACCGGCTTCTCTGGCTCGCGACAGTACGCCGGTCTGATCTTCGACCAGTCCTTCATACTCAAGGTGGCAATGGCTATCGATCAGCATCACGCAGCCTCTTGCGGGGGCAGTTCGAGACGCGGAAAGAGAGGCTTGGGCGGCTCGAGTGCAAACCCGCTTTCGAGCAGCGGTGAATACCAGTGATCGCCAACTGTCTGGTAGGTCCGGTTCGCTTCCGGAATGCCCATGGCATCGAGAAGCGACCTGGCGCTGCGCGGAACTACGGGAGAAATCGCGACGGCCAGCTGGGCAATGCAGATATACAGAGTCGCAAGAACAGTGTTCATCCGCTCCGGATCGGTCTTGCGCAAGGCCCAGGGCGCCTGTTCGTCGATATAGGCGTTGCAGGCGAATACCGCCTGCAGCCAGGTTTCGACCGCCTGGTGCAGTGCCAGCTTGTCGAACCCAGCGGGCACGTCCTGCTGGACCGCCCTGCCCACAAGCGTGAAGAGTGCATTGTCCGCCTCGCTATGACCGTAGATCCCAGGCAGCTGTCCCACATTTTTGGCGATGAAACTCAGAACCCGCTGCGCGAGATTGCCAAATGCGTTTCCGAGTTCGCTATTCCCCCGATTTACAATAGCTTCGGGTGAATAGCTGCCATCCTGCCCGAACGATATTTCGCGCATCAGGAAATAGCGCAGCACGTCGACGCCGAACCGGTCGGCGAGCTCAGCCGGATCGGTCACATTGCCCAGCGACTTCGATTCCTTTTGACCGCGATTCAGCAGGAACCCGTGACCGAAGACCTGCCGCGGCACTTCAATCCCGGCGCTCATCAGGAATGCCGGCCAGTATATGGTATGGAACCGGACGATGTCCTTCCCGATCAGGTGGAGGTCCGCAGGCCAGAACCTCTGCATTTCCGGTGTGTGGTCCGGATATCCCAGCCCGGTCAGGTAGTTGGTCAGCGCGTCAACCCAAACATACATCACATGGTTTTCCGCGCCCGGAACTTGCACGCCCCAGTCGAAGCTGGTGCGGCTCACCGAGAGGTCGCGAAGACCGCCTTCGACGAAACGAACCACCTCGTTGCGGCGACTGTCAGGCTGGATGAATTCCGGACGATCGCGGTAGAGCGCCAGAAGCTTTTCCTGATAGGCGGAAAGGCGGAAGAACCAGCTTTCCTCTTCGGTCCATTCCACCGGAGTGCCCTGCGGAGAGAGCTTTTCGCCACTCTCCCCTTCGATCAGTTCGCTTTCGTCGTAGAAGGCTTCATCACGGACCGAATACCAGCCCTCGTAGCGGTCGAGATACAGATCGCCGCGATCCGCCATCGCCTGCCAGATGGCCTGGCTCGCGCGGTGGTGGACGTCCTCTGTCGTGCGGATGAAACGGTCGTAAGAAATGTCGAGCTTGTCGAACAGCGAACGAAAATGACCGGACATTTCATCGGCGAGTTCGCGCGGGGCCATTCCCAGTTCGCGCGCCTTCTGGGCCATTTTCAACCCATGCTCGTCGGTTCCGGTCTGGAACCGCACATCGCGGCCGGCCAGCCGCTGGTGCCGGGCAATCACATCGGCGGCAATCGTCTCGTAAGCGTGGCCGATATGGGGTTTGCCGTTGGGATAATGAATCGCGGTTGTGATGTAGTAGGGGTCAGCCATGAGCGGCCTCCCTAGGCACGGATGCCGACGCGAGCAAGTTGCCGATTTCGCTGACCAGCAAGCCGGGATCGAAGTTGTAGGTGGGCGCCTGGGCCGAGAGCCGCACCAGCGCCGAATGGGCCTCGACCAACCGGTTTATCGCGCTGGGCGATGTCGACCGGGCTTTTCGGCTCAATACTCCGCGCGCGAGGTCGAGCATTGCGAGCTGTCGTTCGCGCGCGGGACGTTCGCCGATCTTGCCCGCCAGCTCCCCGCGCAGGGAAAAATGTGGATCCCCTTCCTCCACGACGCGCTGCATGAGGGTATAAATGTCGCCAAGTTCCAGCTTCACGAAATCCAGCGCGGCACCCGGCGAGCCCCCTGCGGCAGCGATCGCTGCACTTCGAGTGGCTGCATCGGCCTCCGGCACTTCCCGCTGGAGGATCGCGTCGATATCGGCGTCTTCAAGCGCCGGAAAACGCAGCATGCGGCAGCGCGAACGGATCGTGGCGAGCAACCGTCCTGGCCGGTGCGCGATCAGTAGGAAGAAAGTGCCTTGTGGCGGTTCTTCGAGGCTCTTGAGCAAGGCATTGGCGCTCGGCTTTTCGAGGTCGTCGGCAGGATCGATAATGATCGCCCGGTGTCGCCCCAGCGTGGGGCGGGTGATCAGCCGGGACTGCATGTCGCGGATCTGTTCGACCGAGATGCTTCGCTTGGTGTTGTACGCCTTCCCTTCCGCGCGCTTCTTTTCATCATCGGCCGTAGCCGGAAGGTGAGTAAGAACGATGATGTCGGGATGATGCTCGGCCGGCTGCGGCACGCCCTGCTCGGCCACCAACTGCCGCGCTGCGGCCATCGCGAAGGGCATCTTGCCGACACCTTTCCTGCCGGCCAGGATCCAGCCGTGATGCATCCGCGGGCCGGCCATCGCTGCCCGCCATTCGCGCCATGGTTCGTCATGACCGACATATTGCGTGGCCGGGTCCGTCATCCGCCGCGCTCCAGTAGGGGCGCGAGAGCGCTCATGATCGCCTGGTGGGTCTCCTCAACGCTACCCGAGCTTGCGATGCGGCGGATTCGATCGGGTTCGGCATTGGCGATCACATGAAATGCAGTATCGACCCCGTTGTGGTAATCGGCAGCTCGGCTTTCGATCGCATCGGCGCGTTCTGCATCGCGCCGAGCCAGGCGGGCGGCGCTTTCCTCCCCTCCGGCTTCCAGCAGGAAGCACATGTCGGGAAGCAAGCCATGACTGCCGATTTGGTGCAGCTCCAGGATTTGCTCGTCGCCAAGGCCGCCTGCCCCGCCTTGATAGGCCCGCGAGG
>CAYRCH010000202.1:0-3203 GCA_964422665.1 uncultured Sphingomonadaceae bacterium
GCCAGGCCTCGGTATAACCGTTGCTCTCGAGCGTGTTCATCGGGCTGCCATGGCCAATGAAGAGCGCAGGCATGCGCGCGGGCGCAGGGGCGGGAGTGTCCATGAACCGGCAACGCGCGAGCGCGCTTTCCGGTCCAGACTGGCAAACGGCGCGCCGAGCGGCTAGCGCTCCTCCCCTGCCATCGGGCAGCAAGGAAGGGATCGACATGGCCGGCGGTGACGAGGATTACGTATATGACGAGGAAAGCGGCGAATGGATGCCGGCCTCCCAGCTGGCGGCCAAACAGGCCGCCGCGGGCCAGGTGGAAGTGCGCGACGCGGTCGGCAATCTGCTGGCCGATGGCGACCAGGTGACGCTGATCAAGGACCTCACCGTCAAGGGCGCAGGCAAGACGCTCAAGCAGGGCACGCTGATCAAGTCGATCCGGCTGACCGGCGACGCGCAGGAGATCGACTGCAAATACGAAGGCATCAAGGGTCTCGTGCTGCGGGCGGAGTTCGTGAAGAAGCGGTGAGGGGGCGGGGGGCGATGCGCCCCTTCTTCGTCATTCCCGCGAATGCGGGAACCCGGTTTGCTCTTCCCGCGCCTCGCCCTCTTCGTCACCCCGGACTTGATCCGGGGTCCGGCTTGTTCAGGCGAAGGCGCCGAGGCTTGGAATTAGGTATGCTGTCCCCGGAATTCCCTGTCCCCGGAATTCCTGCCGGAATTCCTGTCCACGCCGCTAGCCCAAGGCATCTTCCAGTAGGAGCGGTTCTGCTTTACTTGCATTCCTTCAGCCGTGTTCGTCGGCATAAGGGGCTTACGATGAGACTTGCTGCATTTAGACCGCTCGGTCTATCGGGGCTTAGCCTTTTTCTTTCGGTTGCCGCCTTCGGCAGTGGCGCACCAGCCCAAGGAGTAGAGACTGAGTCGTGCAGCATCCACATCTGGCAACGCGGAATCTATGGAACCCAGTCTGCGTCTAACTTCGGCGCGTTCGGCGCTCTCGGTATGGTGTTGCAGGATGAGTATGACCGAAAATACCCGGCTGCCAGTGTTGAGGGCGTCATGGAAGACGTGCTGCGCATTCAGGCGCTGCCGACGACCATGTCATCGATCCCATGGCGCAACTACACAAGAGTCGACCAAAATACCGTGGTGTTTGAACATGAAACTATCTCTGACCAATCCTTTAAAGATTTGAAGAAGAGTACCGCGCGTAACAGCACGTCACAAGCTAATTGCTATATAGAAATCTATATTGGATCCCAGACTTTTTCTGGGAGTGGAATTAGGTCAGTGTTGTACAGTGATTTCTACGCGCGCACATTTTACGATGGCGCGCAGAGAAATAAAGGTGCGATATTGTGGAATCAAACTCCTCGCCTTTCGTTCAAGGATGCTGACGGCATAGCGACTGCGAGGAAAAACATCGCGGATAGTTTTTTCGCCACGTTCAGTGAGTTTTTGACCAAAAAACTGCCGAAGCGGAACGTGCGCAGCTGAACTCAATGGATGAAATCAAAGCCGTATGCGCGACCAGGAATTCCGGGGAATTCCGGGGACAGGGAATTCCGGGGACAGTATACCAAATTACCGGAATTACCCCGGAATTACGGGAATTCCGGGGACAGTATACCTAATTCCCAGAATTACCCCGGAATTACGGAATTACGTTAGCCGCTTCGCTATTCCGCCTCCACCGCTTTCAGGTGCACAGTGCTCGTCGCGGCAGCAATTCCGGGGACACAATACTTAATTCTCGCCGGTTGCCGCGCGCGGGTCAGCGCCTGCCATTCGGGTGAAGCGCACGGGAACGTGCCTAACCGCACTCACCCAACCTCTCACCGGTTACTTTGGCGTGGACGGTGGCATCGCGGGTTTCGGCTGTAGGCCCGGGCGTAACCGGAACCTTGGTGACGGAGCTCAACGCATAACCGCCTTCCTCTATCGTACCGGTGAATTCCGCCGAAGAGATTTCGTCTCCGGACGGCGTCGGGCAAGTCATGGTGAAGACGACGTCGCTGCCGACCATGCGGAAGCTGGGGACGCGGCATTCGACCACCTCCTCGCCCCGCGGATCGAATGCAGCATCGGGTCCCAAGCAGTATTCGGAGGTTACTCCCGGTACGTCCTTCGTTTTGTCGCGCATCATTTGTCCGATCGCCTGAGCCTGGAAGTCGTCGTCGTTGCGAGACGGAATAACTACGCTTTCGATCTGCGCCGAAACCCGATAGCGCCCCGGAACGAGCAGACCTCGATCGCTCACAAGCGCTCGCAATTCGACAAGCGAGATATCGGTCGCCTCCAGCGGCTCGGTCGGCACCCTCTCCTCACTGCATGCCCCGAGAAGCAGCACTATCGTCGCGGTCGCCCCTATCCTGCGAAACATACAATTCCCCCTCTCATAGACCGGCTTGCAGCCCCCCTCACCCCTCCGCCAATGTCGCCGCGACCAGCGCGTTGGCGTGGCCGTGGCCCATGCCGTGCTCTTCCTTGAGGAAGCTCACCAGCTCCATGTGTTTCGCGGGCTGCCGCGCGCGGATCAGCGCCTGCCATTCGGCAATGGGCTTTCCGTACTTCTTCTCGATCGAGGGGAAGTAGGATGCGGGGCCTTTTGCTTTTGCGTCGCTCATCGCCGGATTGAAGCGCCGGGGCGGCGGAGGGTCAACTGCAAAGGCGCGGGGCGGGGGATGGGGTTGCTTGCGATCAACCGAAATGGGGCAGCGGGAATGACGAGGGTTGGGGGCCGTGAGCGGCGGGGCTCAGTCGTGCTCCCTGCCGTTTGCGCCGACATAGAGCTCGCCGCCGGTTTCGCGGAATTTCTCGCTCATTTGCTGCATGCCGGCTTCGGCGGCTTCGGGTGTGGCTGGTGCCCCTCCACCAGCCTGCGGCTGGTCCCCCTCCCCGAGCAAGCTCGGGGAGGAACTGGCGGCGATGAACCCGGTGCTCTCCTGGTTCTGCTTCGCCGCAAATTCGCGCACTTCCTGCGTGATCTTCATCGAGCAGAACTTGGGCCCGCACATGGAGCAGAAATGCGCGGTCTTGGCGCCTTCCGCAGGGAGGGTCTGGTCGTGATATTGCTCGGCCGTGTCGGGGTCGAGGCTGAGGTTGAACTGGTCGCGCCAGCGGAACTCGAAGCGCGCCTTGCTCAGCGCATCGTCGCGCACCTTGGCGGCCGGGTGGCCCTTGGCGAGGTCGGCGGCGTGGGCGGCGAGCTTGT
>CAYRCH010000203.1:0-3153 GCA_964422665.1 uncultured Sphingomonadaceae bacterium
GTCTTCTCCGCCACTTCCTCGGCCGTCACGCCGGGGGCCAGTTCGATCAGGCGGAAGGGGCTGTCGTGATCGGGGCGCTGGAATACCGCAAGGTCGGTGATGACCATGTCGATCACGTTCTTGCCTGTCAGCGGCAGGGTGCATTCGGGAATGAACTTGGGGTCGCCGTTCTTGGAGACATGCTCCATCACCACGATGATCTTCTTGACCCCGGCGACGAGATCCATCGCCCCGCCCATGCCCTTCACGAGCTTGCCGGGGATCATCCAGTTGGCGATGTCGCCCGTCTCGCTCACTTCCATCGCGCCCAGCACGGTGAGGTCGATATGGCCGCCGCGGATCATGGCGAAGCTTTGCGCGCTGTCGAAATAGGCGCTGTGCGGCAGTTCGCTGATGGTCTGCTTGCCGGCATTGATCAGGTCGGGATCGACCTCGTCCGGATAGGGGAAGGGGCCGATGCCGAGCATGCCGTTTTCGCTCTGCAGCGTGACTTCCATGTCCGCCGGAATATGGTTCGCCACCAGCGTCGGAATGCCGATGCCGAGATTGACGTAGAAACCGTCTTCCAGCTCCTGCGCGGCGCGGGCGGCCATCTGGTCGCGGGTCCAGCCCTTGGTCAGGCCTTCATGAGTGGTCATTGGCCAATGCTCCCGTCGGAATTGATCTGTACAGGCGTGTCGGTGGGGTTGGCGCGTTCCGCATCGAACCCCTGGTAGATGCGCTCCAGCGCCTGCGCTTCGGGAATGTTCACGGCCTGGGCGTAGGCAGCGGCGCCGTGGCGTATCGCATCCACCATGGCCATGCCGAACAATGCGGGATCGGCGCCCAGATTGCGCGGCTCGATGATGCAGGTCTGGGAGCCCCCGGGCTGGCTCCACATGCGCGCGAACTCCGCCGATCCGGCGAGGAAGCCGAAGGTGCTGACGTCGATTTCGCCGTCGCGGATGCCCTTGCTCTTGCCGAACATCAGGCCGCCTCCCTTTCGCGCGTGGTCACGAATTCGATCTTCTTGTCGTAGGGGCTGCCGACGATCATCCGCTGGACATAGACGCCGGGCAAATGAATGCAGTCGGGATCGAGGCTGCCTTTGGGGACTATCTCCTCCACTTCGACCACGCAGGCCTTGCCGCAGGTTGCGGCGGGCAGGTTGAAATTGCGGGCGGTCTTGCGGAACACGAGGTTGCCGGTCTCGTCCGCCTTCCACGCCTTGACGATGCTGAGGTCGGCGAAGATCCCGCGCTCGAGGATATAGTCCTCGCCATCGAAATTCTTCACTTCCTTGCCCTCGGCGACCTGCGTGCCGACTCCGGTCTTGGTGTAGAAGCCCGGAATGCCCGCGCCCCCGGCGCGCATCCGCTCGGCCAGCGTGCCTTGCGGGCAGAATTCGACTTCCAGCTCGCCGGCCAGATATTGCCGTTCGAATTCCTTGTTCTCGCCGACATAGGAAGAGATCATCTTCTTCACCTGCCGCGTGCGCAGCAGCATGCCGATGCCCTCATTGTCGATGCCGGCATTGTTGCTGGCGAAGGTCAGATCCTTGACCCCGCTGTCCTGGATCGCTTTCAGCAGCCGCTCCGGAATGCCGCACAGGCCGAAGCCTCCGGCGGCAATCAGCATGCCGTCGCGCAGCAGCCCATCAAGAGCGGCAGCGGCGTCGGGATAGAGCTTTTTCATTGGGATCTCCCGGAATGGCAGCAATTCATGTTGCGCTGCACATAAAGCCTGATGGAGCAGGTGTCACCTGCAGCGGAGCGTGATATATTTCCGGCCATGAAGATAGAACCCCTCATTGCCTCGCTCGCCCTTCTGTGCGCCGCCTGCCAGCCGGCCGACACTGCGCCCGCGGAAGGAGATACGCCTTCGCCGGTCGAGCCGACTCCCCTGCCAGGCGCGGAGCCATCGCCACAAGAGGTTCAAAATACAGCGGATTTTGTCGCCCAGGGCAATGAGCCCTTCTGGCGAATCGCCACCGAGGCGGGCTCGATAAACTATTCCTCGCCCGAGCATCTCGACGGAGTCGAACTCCCTGCCGAGCGCTCGACGAGCGGAGAATGGCAGCGTTTCGAGGCGCAATTGGAGGGCGAGCCGATGATTCTCGAAGTGCGGCGCGGCCAGTGTTTCGACGATATGTCGGGCTTCGAATTCTCTCATGAAGCGCGATTCTCATGGCAGGGCGGCCAATGGCGCGGTTGCGCAAGGCTTTCCAGCGAGCCGCAACCGACTGAAAACACGGAATAAGTGAAAAAAGTTGACCAGGCTAATCATTTTGCACTTGCACAATATGCTGCGTTGCACCATAAAGAGCCTGCCTTTCAGGCATCCTCTCCCAAGACTTCGGGCCCGGCCGGCAACGGTCGGGCCCTTTTTCTTTCTACCGGCCGATCCAGCGATTCTTGCCCGCACCGGCGCGATTTCGCCGTGACGGGCACGATGATTGCCGCCAGCCGTTTGCAATGATGGGGCACGCTTCCTAGCTTGGTGCCCAACGGGCGGATGATCGCGAAAGGACAGGTGCGCAATGGCCAACGGTGAGGCGGCAACCGAGCTGGAAAAGGGCGTCGTGCGCCTGCAAGTGGCGGCTGCGCGCGGTGAGGAAAGCGGGCAGGGCATTGCCCGCCTGCCGCGCAAGATATTCCAGGCGCTCGGCATCACCGAGGGCGATGTCGTCGAGATCGAGGGCAAGCGCACCACCGCGGCTCGCGCGGTGGCGGCCTATCCCGAAGACGAGGCGCTGGAAGTCATCCGGCTCGACGGGCTCCAGCGCGGCAATGCCGAATGCGGTTCGGGCGAGCATGTGCTGGTCCGCAAGGCCGAGTCGCGCCCTGCCACGCGTGTGGTGTTCGCCCCGGCGCAGCGCGAAATGCGGCTGCAGGGCCCCAGCCATGCGCTGAAGCGCAACTTCTTCGGCAAGCCGCTGGTTGCCGGCGATCTGGTTGCCACCACGGGGCAGCAGCCGGTCACCGATGTGCCGCCCGATATCCGCCGCATGTTCAACACGCCGGCCTTCGCGCTGACGCAGATTCGCCTGTCGGTGATCAACACCGCGCCCAAGGGCATCGTCCATATCGACGAGAATACCGAAGTCGAAATGCGCGCCGAGTTCGAGGAACCGCGCGACGGGCGGGCCGCGGTCAATTACGACGATGTCGGCGG
>CAYRCH010000204.1:0-3119 GCA_964422665.1 uncultured Sphingomonadaceae bacterium
GCGAGGTCGAGTTCGTCATGGAACACGGTCAGCGCGTCCATGCCGAGCTTGTAGAAGCGCAGCGCCTCTCCCACCGACCGGCCGCTCTCGTTCATGAAAGTACCGGGTTTGAGCAGCAGCACCTTCTCGCCGCCAATCCGGCCTTCCTGCAGCCAGCCCTGGAACTTCTTTTGCACGGGACCGAAGCCATGCATGTCCGCGATCACGTCCACGGCCATGAAGCCGACATTGTGCCGGTGCATCGCGTAGCGCGGACCGGGATTTCCGAGACCTACCCAAAGCTGCATGGGGGGCTGGTAGCCGGGTGGAGCAAAGAATCAATCCTCCCCGTCGCGCAGCCATGGGGGGACTGCGACACCGCAGGTGTCTTGGTGGAGGGGCCGGGGTGCTTTAGCCCCTCCGTCAGGCGCCGGATCCGCGTCTGCCACCTCCCCATCATCGCTGACGCGACCCGGGAGGCGCTCGTCAAAAAGAAACGCCGGCCTCTTGCGAGACCGGCGTTCTGGTGATGGATGGCATCGGGGAAGGCTTACTCTTCCGAGGCTTCTTCCTCGCCGCCCTTGTCCTCTTCGGTCGCCGCTTCTTCGCCCTCGGCTTCGCTCTCGGCTTCGCCCTCTGCACGCTTCAGTGCAGACGGGGCCACGATCGTGGCAATGGTGAAGTCGCGGTCGGTAATTGCACTTTCCGAACCTTCAGGCAGCGCGACGCTGCTGATGTGGATCGAATCCCCGACTTCGCGCCCGGTGACGTCGATCTGGATTTCGGTCGGGATCTTGTCCGCTTCGCAGACCAGTTCGAGATCGTGGCGAACCACGTTGAGCACGCCGCCCTTCTTGAGGCCGGGGGATGCTTCCTCGTTTACGAACACAACCGGCACCGCGACCTGGATCTTCGCGTCCTTGGCAAGACGCAGGAAATCGACATGGACGGGCCGTTCGGTGACGGGGTGGAATGTCACGTCCTTCGGCAGCGTGCGGACGGACTTGCCGCCGACATCGATCATCACGATCGAGTTCATGAAGTGACCGCCGCCAAGCTGGCGCACGAGTTCCTTCGCCTCGACATGGATCGGGGTGGGTTCTTCCTTGCCGCCGTAAATCACGGCGGGAACGCGGCCTTCGCGACGCAGTGCACGGGAGGCTCCCTTGCCAGCCCGATCGCGCGTCTCGGCCACAAGCGTCAGAGCGTCGCTCATTTCCTGTACCTTTCGCGTAAATGGTGTTTCCGCCGCGCCTCCAGGGATGACCATGGCGGAAGCGCGGGCCCCTATGGCAAAGCGCCGCGCAATGCAAGCATTCCCGCTATTGCAGGCGGGCTACGCGATACCCCTTCGCTTCCAGCAGCGCCACGATGCCGTCCGCTCCGGTCATATGTGCGGCGCCGACGGCGACGAATGGTCGCCTGCCGCGAGCGAGCGCGGCTTCGATGGGGCCGATCCACGCATGGTTGCGATCGACCAGCAGCGCCTGGCGCAGTTCCGGGCTGGCGCGCAGGCGCGTCTCGGTGGACTCAGCCAGTGCTTCGGCATCGCCGGTTCGCCACATCTCGACGATAGCGCGCCGCCGGTCTTCGCCGCTGGCGGCTTCTTCAACGATGGCCTCGAGCAGTTCCGCCTGCCGCGTTACGGGGAGCCGGTCGAACACACCAAGCTGGGCTTCCAGCCCTTCCAACTCGACCACCGGCCGGTCTCCCGCCTGGCCGAGGATGTAGCGATCCGCGCCGGGGACGAAATCGGCGGGCATCGCCGCGTTCGAGAGGACCAGCGCGACGGCCCAGGTCTCTGTCTGGGCAAAATCCTGCGGCGACAGGCCGTGGCGCGCAATCATTTCGTCCAGGGCGCCTGCCTTCCCGGGCGCGACGCGCTCTTCGATCGCCGGCAGTCCGGGCGACTGCGACATGCGGCCGAGAATGGCGGCGCGCTCCGCATTGTCCATCCTGAGATCGATCTCGACCAGGATCTCGCCGCTTTCGGCAAGCGCCCGGTCGAAAAGTTCCGTGCGCCAGGTCGCACCGCGCGGCAGGACATGCGCGGTGCCGAACAGCCAGCCTTGCCGGCCGTCCGGCGAAGTGACTTCCCACAGGGCCGGGGAGGGCGGGGGCTCGTCACCCCGTGAGCCGGTGCTGCACGCCGAAAGCGCCAGCACCGCCAGCAGGGAAAACAAAATCCGGAAAGGCATCATTCGTGGATGCGAATTGCCTCAAGCCCGCGCCGGGCGAGCTCGTCCTGTACGCTGCCCGAGCCTGCGAGATGGCCGGCGCCCACGGCCAGGAACACCGTGCCGGGTTCCTTCATGCGGTTGGCGATCCATTTCGCCCAATTGCGGTTGCGGCCGTAAAGCAGCTGCTCGGCCATCACCGGATCGCTGAGCCCTTCATTCATCAGCGCAGCCAGCCCGTCGGCATCGCCGGCCAGCCATTCGGCGACCATGGCATCCAGTGTCGGCTTGATCTGGTCGACCTGCTGCGCCGTCTCGACCATGAACCGGATCTGCGATTCCATCGGCAGCCGGTCGAACAGCGAAAGCTGGTAGGCGGTCGATTCCAGCTCGTCCTTGGCCTTGGCGGTTCCCGCGCGCCGGTTGAGCACATATTCGACCCCGCTGTCGGGCGAATAGCCCTGCTGGAACAGCGGCGCCGTGGAAATGACCAGCCCGGCATACCATGGCTCGAACGGATCGAACGCGGCCGGGGGCACGTTGATCTGCTGCAATGCAGCCTCGTAAATCTCGGTTTGTTCGGGCGAGAGCAGGCTGCGCAATGTCTGGCCTTCGGGCAGCATGGCCGAAGCCAGCAGTTCCTGCGCCATGCCCTGCGGTTCGCTCAAATCGACTTCGGTCACCAGCTCGTCGGCTGAGTCGAAGGCGCTGGCGATCCGCTCGTCCATCCATTCCACCTCTTGCGGTAGCGCGTGAACGGTGCCGAACAGGTAGATGGTGGTGTCCTCGTCCGCGACCATCCACAGGGCGGGGCCGGCCGCTTCCACTGCCTGCTGCGCGTGGGCCGGGGCGCCGAACGCCAGGGAGGCACCGGCGAGCGGGGCGAAGAAGCGCTTGAGCATGCGACCGATCATGTCGCCTATTTGCGCCGGGCCGTGTGAACTTCAAGTGAAACCGTGCGGC
>CAYRCH010000205.1:0-3115 GCA_964422665.1 uncultured Sphingomonadaceae bacterium
GCTCTGCCCGGTTTGCCATTCGGCCCAGGCGCGCTGCCATTCATTGCGCGTTTCATAGACCGTATTGGTTCCACCAGACATCAGCACCGGGATGGTCAACATCGGCGCCGAGCGTGAAACCGGCCCTCCCGCGCCGAGCAGGCCGCCTGCGCGGGCACGATCGAAAATTACGCCGAGAGTCGCGATATAGCGTCGTGGCCCCAATTGTTCGTGCTGAATGACGATGGCCGAAACGAGGCTGTCGAGCTGCGAATCGCTGATGTCGGGCCCCTCAAGCTTTTCCCATGCCTTGCGGCGGGCCTCCATCCAGCCCTTCTCCCTCGCATCTTCAGCATTATCGCCCGTAGCGTTCACGCTGATATCGAAGACTTCGATGTCGGCGCTGCTGGCGACGGGAGCGATGCCGCGGTCGCCTTCCACCTGGGCGATGACCGCAGCAGCGAGCAATACGAACAGCGCAGCCAGCGCAGCCACGGGTGGGGTCAGGCGGAGTCGCGCAAAGGGACTGGAGGAGATGGCGAAGGCGCTCATGGGGAAAACGGCTGGCCTTTTGCCCAATGGCGAGTGGAAATCCAAGCGCGAATGGCTAAAGGCCTTTGAACATGTCAACAAACAACCCGCCCGAAGAGCGTTATTCCTACGCAGGAGCCGGCGTTTCGATCGACGCGGGCAACCGTTTGGTCAAGGCGATCGGGCCCCTGGTGAAGGCCACGGCCCGCCCCGGCGCCGACGCCGATATTGGCGGATTCGGCGGCTTTTTCGACCCCAGAGCGGCAGGTTATAACGATCCGCTGCTGGTCGCCGCCAATGACGGCGTCGGCACGAAAGTGAAGCTTGCGATCGATCACGACCGGCATGACAGGATCGGGATCGACCTCGTCGCAATGTGCGTGAACGATTTGATCGTACAAGGCGCCGAGCCTCTGTTTTTCCTCGATTATTTTGCCACCGGGAAGCTCGAAACCGGCATTGCCGAGAGGGTTGTCGCCGGAATCGCCGAAGGCTGCCGTATGGCCGGCTGCGCGCTGATCGGCGGGGAAACGGCCGAAATGCCGGGCATGTATGCGGAAGGAGACTATGATCTCGCCGGTTTCTGCGTCGGCGCGGTGGAACGCGGCGAGCAGTTGCTTGGGGACAAGGTCGCTCCCGGTCACGTCCTGCTGGGCGTCGCCTCTAGCGGCGTTCACTCCAATGGCTATTCGCTTGTGCGTCGGCTGGCGAAGGACAAGGGATGGCACATGGAAGCCTCCGCCCCGTTCGACGCCAATCGTTCGCTGGTCGAGGCGCTGGCAGAGCCCACTAGGATTTACGTGCGCAGCCTGCTGCCCGAGATTCGCGGGGGGCGGATCGATGCCCTGGCCCACATCACCGGCGGCGGGTTGCTGGAAAACATCCCACGCGTCCTGCCGGAAGGTGCCCATGCAATGGTGGAAGCGGACAGCTGGCCGCAGCCGGGACTGATGGCGTTCCTGCAGGCTGAAGGGAATATCGAGCCGGCCGAGATGGCGCGAACTTTCAATTGCGGGATGGGAATGGTGCTCGCAGTACGTCCCGAGCATGCGTCGACAGTGTCGGCCAACCTTGAAGCCGCGGGGGAAATCGTGATGCAGATCGGAGAGATCGTCGAAGGCGATCGCGGCTGCACGGTGCGCGGAAGCGCAGGAAGCTGGGCCAGCGCGGACGCTTGGGAAGCCACCCACAATGCCTGAGAAGGCAAAAGTTGCCTGCCTTTTGTCAGGCAATGGGACGACGATGTCGTCGCTGCTCTTCGCCGCGAAATTGCCCGATTGCCCCTACGAGATCGTGCTTGTCGCCAGCAACCGCCCCGACGCCCGCGGCCTGTCGATAGCCGCCGCCGAGGGCGTAGGCACGTTTGCCCATTCGCATCGCGGCCTCGATCGCGGCGCGCATGAAGCGATCATCGACCAGGCGCTGCGCGATGCGGGCGCGGAATATATCGCGCTTTGCGGATATATGCGGGTGCTGACGGAGGATTTCGTCAACGGCTGGGAAGGCAGGATCCTCAACACGCATCCTTCACTTCTGCCGAAATACAAGGGCCTCGACACGCACCAGCGGGCAATCGATGCAGGGGACAGTCATGGCGGCTGCAGCGTCCATATCGTGACTCCCGAGCTCGACGGAGGACCCGTCCTGGGACAGGTGCCCGTGCACATCCTTGCCGACGATACGGCGGAAAGCCTCGCGCAGCGTGTGCTGATGGCGGAATACCAGCTCTACCCGCGCATGCTGGCCGATTATGTAAGCCGCTCCAGCCGCCCCGAATGGTTGCTGGAACAAGTGGCCCGCCGCGCTCTCGCTCTCCCGGAAACCGAACAGCAGGAGAGCCACGGCGCCCCTGGCTGGCGCGTCGGGGGCAAGAACGGCAAGTTCTTCGCCTATTTCAGCGACCGCCATCACGGAGAACCTCATATTGCGCTGCTGGTGAAGACCGACGGGCCGGACGAGATGGCGGCCCTCGTCGAGCGCGATCCGGAAACCTACTTCCGTCCGGCCTATTATGGCGCCTCCGGATGGGTCGGAATCGTTCTCAACCGGCGAGGGCTGGATTGGAACCACGCGGAAGAATGGCTCGAGCGCAGCTGGCGCCGGGTCGCGCCGAAACGGCTGTCCGCCTTGCACGCAGCAGCGGACGAGTTTTGACCGCGCGCCCACCCCGCCCCCATCCCCTGGCCAGGGGAAAGCTGGTGGGCCGGCTGTGCCGATTGCTCGAAAAGGCCTGGGAGAGCGGCTGGTGCACGAGGCCCAGCCTCGATCCGGAAGCCATCTGGGCCAAGGGGCTGCGCGGCGCGGACCCGACGGCCGAGCAGGGTGGACGAACCGCGAGCGATACGGCGGATTTCCGCATCCGGCTGGGACGACTCACCGAGTCGATCCGGAGCGAAGCGCAGCTCAATTCGCTCGGCCTGACGATTGCGCATGGCCAGCTGTCGCGCGTGGTACGCCAGCGTCTTGCACTCGGTGCCCTGTGGATGCGCCGCCCCGACATGGCGAAAACGCCTCTTGCCCCGCCGCTGATCGTTGTGGGGCAGATGCGCGGAGGGACCAGCCGCATACAGCGCCTGTTCGCGGCGGATCCCGCTCATGCCGCAAC
>CAYRCH010000206.1:0-2994 GCA_964422665.1 uncultured Sphingomonadaceae bacterium
ACCAGCCGCAGGCTGGTGGAGGGGCACCAGCCACACCCGAAGCCGCCGAAGCCGGGATGGCGGAGATGAGTGAGCGGTTTCGGGAGGTTGGGTCGGAGATTTATGTCGGTGCGGGTGGGCGCGAACAGGACTGAGGAACAACTGAATGAACTGCTCGATAGCATACACACCAACATTCAATGGATTGCGGACAGGGAGGCGCGCGCCGCCTGGATCGGCGGGTTTGGAGTGAATGGTGAGTTAGACGGCCGTCGAGAAGAGTTGCTAATCCAAGCCGACGACATCTTGAAACGGCTGGAGGCAATCGGCGGAAGTCCGAAGTTTCGTCCGAAGAAATAGCCCCGCAGCATCGCTGCGGGGCGTAGTGGTTGAACATGCTGACGCACATGACGTCAGCGGCGACCGCTAATCGCTGCCTTATGGCAACGAGCGCCAGTGGGCACGAACGTGCTCCCACCGGCCAAAGCGGTAGCGAACGTAGGCCAAGACCCAGATCACCGCATTTTCCTTGCGTTGGGGCGGCGGAAATGCGATTTGCGAAGCGCTAACAGTGCAAATCGAGGCGGCCACCGCCCGAGCCGAGGCCCGGCCACCTGGTCGGGCCTTTTTCTTTCCGGCTATCGGCACCGGCACCGTTACCTCAGATCATCTTCGCCCGCTCCTTCTGGCGGCCGCCATTGCGGTCTCGCTCCATTATATTGCCACGGTGCGATGTCGACCGACCAAGATAAGCAGCCCCGCTTCCGAAGCCCGCCGTTTCCATACATTGGCCTAGGCAAGGCCCTTCAAAGGACGGAGCAGCTGTATGAAGCTGTGCGGCATCATTCAGCTGCCATCCCCACGGCGGCGAAAGCTTGGGGCACCGGAGCTAAAAGCAGCGCCACACTCCAGTCGATTGGAGCACTCATTCAATACGGACTTCTCGACGACGAAGGTAGCGGGCCAAACCGCCGAATAAAATTGACTCCTCTGGCGCGTAGGATTGTCATGGAGAGGCGGCCCTTAAACCGGCGACTTTTAAGGAGCTATTCGAACGATACGGGGCGGCAAGCGAAATTGATGAGTCCCTCCTACTGCACTCATTAACCGCCGAGCGCGTTCAAGAGGGCCGGGCGCCATATAGCGACCAATCAGCTCAAGACGTGATAAGGATATTCAAGGAAACTGTATCCTTTTCTGACTTAAGGGACGATCGAACCGAAGGATCGCCAAGCAGGTTAGCCGATTCGGAAGAGGAAAGAGAACAGGACGCGGAAGAACAACCGAAGCCCGACGTTGGGGCAAGAATTCAATGGGTGTCGGGCGGTGTCGCTCAGTTTCCCGAACCTCGAACGGTCCGGGCCCTTTCGGCGGATGCTCAATGGGTCTTTGTGGAAGGATCCGAGACCGGGATTCCGATTGAAGAAATCGAAATATTTGAGACCGCCGATGAGCGGTTGAAAAGGGAGCCGCCCACGCTTCCGCTTCCGAACGATGAGGAAAAAAAGACGAACTTCACCATCGATCCCCGGGAGCGGGGCAGCATGAAGGTTGTATGGAGCGGCCATCTGATCCGGATCGAGGCAACAGTGGACAAGGTGGGTTTGGCTCAACTTCGAAAGAAGCTCGACGCTATGGAAGCGCTTCTCGAAGACGAGGACGACCTGCTCTAGCGAGAGCCCCGGCACCCCACACCCCTCATGGGAATTCCGGAATTCCGGGGACAGTATACCTAATTCTAAGCCTCGGCGCCTTCGCGTGAACAAGCTGGACCCCGGACCCAGTCCGGGGTGACGAAGAGGGCGAGGCGCGGGAAGAGCAAACCGGGTTCCCGCGTTCGCGGGAATGACGAAGAAGGGGCCGCATCGCCCCCCGCCCCTCACCGCTTCTTCACGAACTCCGCCCGCAGCACGAGACCCTTGATGCCTTCGTATTTGCAGTCGATCTCCTGCGCGTCGCCGGTCAGCCGGATCGACTTGATCAGCGTGCCCTGCTTGAGCGTCTTGCCTGCGCCCTTGACGGTGAGGTCCTTGATCAGCGTCACCTGGTCGCCATCGGCCAGCAGATTGCCGACCGCGTCGCGCACTTCCACCTGGCCCGCGGCGGCCTGTTTGGCCGCCAGCTGGGAGGCCGGCATCCATTCGCCGCTCTCCTCGTCGTAAACATAATCGTCGTCGTCGGGCATGGTTCTTTCGTATCCTGTGATTCCGGCAGCCGCGCGAGCGGCTCGCGCGCGCACCATACACCGCTCGGCCCGCGGGCGTAGCTGAAATCGGCAGGCGCATCCGGCCCGGCTGCGACATGGGAACCCACGCGCCCGCCGCTCGCTGAGACATCGAACGGCAAAGGAGCATTCGAATGGCAGGCAAGGCAGTGGTGGCAGTGATCGTGGGCAGTCTTCGCGAAGGATCGCTCAACCGCAAGGCGGCGGAGGCGCTGGCAGGGCTGGCGCCCGATACGCTCGACATGCGTTTCGTCGAAATCGGCGACCTGCCGCATTATGACGAGGATGCGGAGAAGTCCGGCCCGCCCGCCGAATGGGCGCGCTTCCGCGAGGAGCTGGGCGCGGCGGATGCGGTGCTGTTCGTCACGCCGGAATATAACCGCTCCGTCCCCGGGGTGCTCAAGAACGCGATCGATGTCGGCTCGCGGCCCTATGGCAGGAGCGTGTGGAGCGGCAAGCCGGCCGCGGTGATGAGCGTCTCGCCCGGCGCGATCGGCGGCTTCGGCGCCAACCACCACCTGCGCCAGTCGCTGGTGTTCCTCGACATGCCGGTGCTGCAGCAGCCCGAGGCCTATGTCGGCGGCGCGGGCGCGCTGTTCGCCGAGGATGGCAGCCTCGCCAATGAGGGCACGCGCAAGTTCTTCGGCAAGTTCGTTACGGCCTTCGCGGACTGGATCGCGCTGACGGGGCGCTCCACGCAGTGACCGCGCCCGTCCGCATGCCTGCGCTCTTTATCGGCCATGGCAGCCCGATGAACACGCTCGAGAGCAACGGTTATACCGAGGCCTGGC
>CAYRCH010000207.1:0-2991 GCA_964422665.1 uncultured Sphingomonadaceae bacterium
CCGGCGGCGCCAGCGTGAAGCCCGAAAATTCGAAGCCCGGCGTCACGATGCAGGAGACGACCGGATTGTTCTCCACATAACGCAGAGCCGCCATCAGGTGCGCATCGTCCCACGAGTATGAGGCAAAGCGGCCCTGGAGGAGATAGCCGCGCCAGCCCTCGCGGAAGTTGACCCGCCGCGTATAGCGCCGGTGCGCTTCGCCGAGCATGGCGCGCAGACCGTCCCCGTCGCGGGGGACGAGGATCAGGTGGATGTGATTGTCCATCAGGTACCAGGCAAGACAGCTGGTGCCGCTGCCCTGCGCCCCCTCGGCCAGCAGCGCGAGATAGGCCTCGCGGTCATCATCGCCGAAGAAGACGGGCTGGCGGCGATTGCCGCGCTGCGTCACGTGATGCGGAGCGCCGGGGATGACGATGCGGGGAAGGCGGGGCATTGAGTGGCGGTTAGGCGGACGGGGGAATTAAATATTGTGTCCCTGGAATTGGTGTCGCTAGAATTGGTGGTCCGAAATTCTTAATAATATTAGCCCAATATTGTGGTTAGCTTCAATTCGACGGCACCATATCCCGACGAAATATTTGGTGGAAGGTTCGCATCAAAGTCGATAGGCTCCTCGAAATCGACCTTGGATGGATCGCTATCCGAACGGCGGACCCGCCAAGCCCGCTTGCCAATAGGATCTCGCCTGACAAAGTCTGGCATTCCCCACGTTTCCCGGTGCCATTCAGATAGATGGCCGATGATCTGCCACTCACCATTGATCAGTCCAAGGTCGCCAAAAATCAGCTGCGCAATGGCGCAATCAGGTTCAACGCCGGCGACATCAGCCTCGTTGAGAGATGGTAGCTTTGGCCCAAAAAAATACCCGAACAGAACCGCCCCTTCAGGAGCCGCCCTAGCTACAATACCTCGAGCAAAACCTCCGTTGCGAAGAGGTACCGCGAACACGGTGCCTTCGCTGTATGGCAAAACTTCAACCGTCATTGTCCCTCCAGATATTCTCTTGCCGCATCCATGTAAGTATCAATATTCTTATTCATCGGACTAATCGGGCGAATCTTATTCAAAGAGGGGTTGTAGGTGTCATGCAGAATATGCTCCAAGCCTCGCTGCTGATTATAGATATCGGTTCGATAAACCCCTTCGAAGTCAAAATCCTTGAAATTCCGGGGACGCTATACTTAATTATTCACCCCTCCGCGATGCTTCGCTTTCGGCTCCGGCTTCCGTTTGCGCATGGTCCGGTCCGCCCAGGCGCTCCTGCACCTCCACCCTCTCCTCGGCTGCCGGCGGTCGGCCCGTTCATGCAGTGGCCGGTTCCGGCACTCGCACCTCTCCCTCGTCCTCGCCGTCCCAGTAGTGGATGCGTTTTGCCGTCACCTCGATCATTACAAGGCCGGGCGTGTCGATGCCCTGCTCGAACCAGCGGTCGAGATCCTTGTCCCAATGCTCGGCGAAGCGGGCCTTGTCGCGCACCAGCGAGGCCTCGCCTTCCACGTGCACGAACAGGCCAGGTGCGCCGACCAGCCCCTTGAGCCCGGCCTTGCCCTGGTAGGTCAGCCCGACCGAGGGGTCGCGGGCTATGTCATCCGTCATGCGGGTGTTGTCATTGGTGAAGAACCGGCTGGTGCCGTCATACTCGACCTCGCGGTTGTTGCTCATGGGCCGGCCAGCGATCGAGCCGTCCTGCGCGCGGCTTACCAGCATGCAGAAATCGATGTCTTTCATCGCCGCCGAAATGTCGCCGAGGGTCTTGGTCACGTATGTCTCTCCTGTGTGTCGTCCGCCGACTCAACCGCCGGAAGTTGCGCGCGGTTCCGGCAACGGGCTTGCATCGGACACGCACGGGCGCGAAGGTCGGGAGGAAGCGAGGCCGGAGACCGGATGATACGCACGGGCATTGGCGGCTGGACCTATCCGGACTGGCGCAAGGGCAATTTCTACCCCGAGGGGCTGGCCCAGAAGCGCGAGCTCGAATTCGCCTCTCGCGTCCTCGGCACGATCGAGATCAACGGCACCGCGCACAGCCTGCAGAAGCCGGAGACTTTCCGCAAATGGCGCGAGGCGACGCCGGACGGCTTCGTCTTCGCGGTGAAGGGATCCTCCTACGTCACCAATCGCAAGGTCCTGGCGAGCGCGGGGGAGAGCCTCGCCAAGTTCTTCGGGCAGGGGCTGGAGGAGCTGGGCGACCGGCTCGGGCCGATCCTGTGGCACTTCATGGGGACCAAGAAGTTCGATGCGGAGGATGTCGCGGCCTTCCTGGCGATGCTGCCGCGCGAGCATAAGGGCTTGCCGCTGCGCCACGCGATCGAGGCCGGGCATGAGAGTTTTGCCTGCGCGGAGTTCGTGGATCTGGCGCGCGAGGCGGGCGTGGCGATCGTCTGGCTGGAGCAGGCGGGGCTCTCCAGCATCGCCGACCGCACGGCGGACTTCGCCTATCTGCGCTGCAAGAACACGCAGCCGGACGAGCCCGCGGGCTATCCCGACGCCGAGCTGGACCGGATCGCCGCGCTGTGCCGCGACTGGGAAGCCGGCCGCGCGCCCGAGGGACTGCCCTATGCCGGCGACCCGGCGGACAGCGCCGGGCGCAAGGGCGACGTGTTCGCCTTCATGATCGCCGGCGCCAAGGAACGCGCACCTGCCGCCGCGCTGGCGCTGGCGGAGAAGGTCGGGGATTGAACCTCATCACATTCTCCACCGTCACCCTGAACTTGTTTCAGGGTCCATTTCCCACCTGTACCGACCGGTCGGGGAGGCACGATGGATGCTGAACCAAGTTCAGCATGACGATGAATGACAGGGCCGGGCAAATGCCCTCATTCCCGCTTGCGCTTGCCGATCCGAGCATCTCAAATGGCTGGCAACATGGAGGCTTCATGATCTCGCTTCGTCTCGCATTCGCCGCATCGGCTATTTCGCTCGCTGCCCCGCTTGCCGCGCAGACCCCCGAAGAGACCGCCAGTGCCGCGCTGGAGGCCGCGCCGGTGTGGG
>CAYRCH010000208.1:0-1458 GCA_964422665.1 uncultured Sphingomonadaceae bacterium
GGCTGCGGGGATGGCCTCGGCCGCATCGGCGCAGCTGCTTGCGAAGGGCTTCAGCCACGGCATCGCCAGCGGCGAGCCGGGCGCGGACCGCGTGCTGCTGTGGACGCGCTATGTCGGAAACGGCGCGCCCGCGAAGCTGCGCTACGAACTCGCGCGCGATGCGGATTTCGCACGCGTGCTGTCCGGCGGTGAGGTTGAGGCTTCGCCCGGGCATGACTGGTGCGCCAAGGCGTTCGCCACCGGGCTCGAACCCGGCAAGTGGTACTATTACCGCTTTATCGCGCCCGATGGCGCCACTTCGGAAACAGGCCGCACGCGCACCCTGCCAGAGGGACCGGTCGAGAAATGGCGGATGGCTGTGTTCTCCTGCTCCAATCTCGGTTTCGGCTGGTTCAACGCCTATGTCCATGCCGCAGAGGCGGGCGCATTCGACATGGCGCTCCATCTCGGCGACTATTTCTACGAATATCCGCGCGGCTCCTATCCCAGCGCCCGGCAGGCGCTCGACGGGCGGACGATCTGGCCCGAAAGCGAAACGGTGGCGCTCGCCGACTATCGCCTGCGCCATGCGAGCTACCGGATGGATGCCGACCTGCGGCGGCTGACCCAGCTTTACCCGATGCTGCTGACCTGGGACGACCATGAAAGCACCAATGACAGCTGGCGCGGCGGGGCGCAGAACCACCAGCCGGATACGGAGGGCGACTGGGAAGTGCGCAAGGCCGCCGCGATCCGCGCCTATCGCGAATGGCTGCCCGTGTCGGACGATTACTGGGCCAGCTACGATATCGGCGATCTTGCCACCATCTTCCGCCTCGAATCGCGCCTCACCGCCCGCGACGAACAGCTCCAGCTGGGCTCGCTGATTGCCGATGGCGGCGACGTCTACGGCAAGCTCACGGAGTTTCGCGACACGGCCTGGAGCGATCCCGCGCGCACCCTGCTCGGCGCGCAGCAGGAGGCGTGGCTCGCTGCCGGTTTCGGCGCGTCGCGAAGCGCGGGCCGCAAATGGCAGGTGCTGGCGAACCAGGTGGTGATGGGCAGCATCGCCTTTCCCGACCTGCTGGGCGGCGCCGCCGCGCCGGAGGACCTGCCCGAGAATGTCCGGGGCCGCCTTACCGCCGCCGCGGCCGCCGGCAAGGCGGGGCTGCCGGGCAATATGGACGCGTGGGACGGCTACCCCGCTGCGCGCACGCGCCTGCTGCAAAGCGCACTGGACATCGATGCCAGTCTCGTCGTGCTGGCGGGCGACACGCATAATGGCTGGGCCTGCGAACTGGCCCACGAAGGCCAGGCGGCCGGAGTGGAATTCGCCGGACAGAGCGTGACCTCGCCCGGCATGGAAACGTCGCTCAGCCTGTTCGACAATGACCGGCTCACGCGCGAGCTCGTCGCCTTCAACCCGCAGCTCCAATGGGCGAACCTCAACCGGCGCGGCTATATGGCGGTGGAACTCAC
>CAYRCH010000208.1:1558-2944 GCA_964422665.1 uncultured Sphingomonadaceae bacterium
CCACTACCACCCGGACTTGCCCGGGGCGGTTGGTCGCGCGCTAGCGCAAAGGCCACGCCGCCCGGTTCGGGGCGGCGCGGCGTTCCCCCGAAACCGGACTGTCATTAACCCCACGCCGCGGCTTCAACTGCGTGCGCCCCTGTGCCATGGGCGCGGTGCGAGGAGTGAGACGAGTTCGATGAGTGAAATGCTGAAGATCAGCCTGCCCGACGGTTCGGTGCGCGAAATGGCGCCGGGCAGTACTCCGGCGGATGTGGCGGCCGCGATCGGCCCTGGCCTCGCGAAGGCGGCTCTGGCGGCGCGCGTCGATGGTGAGCTGCGCGACCTCACCCGGCCTTTCGACGGCGATGCCGAACTGGCGCTCGTTACCTCGCGCGACGAGGCCGACGCGCTCGAACTCGCGCGGCACGATTATGCCCATGTGCTGGCCGAGGCGGTGCAGGCATTGTGGCCGGGCACGCAGATCACTTTCGGCCCCGCGACCGATGATGGCTTTTACTACGATGTGATGGCGCCCGAGGGCCGCGAGCCGTTCTCGATGGACGATCTTCCCGCCATCGAGGCGAAGATGCGCGAGATCATCGCGGCCGACAAACCCCTGCGCCGCGAAGTCTGGAGCCGCGACCGGTTGATCGAGAGCTGGAAAAAGCAGGGCGAGCGCTTCAAGGCCGAATGGGCGGCGGAACTCCCCGAAGGCGAAGAGCTGACGGTCTACTGGTCCGGAGACGACTGGATGGACATGTGCCGCGGGCCGCACCTTCCCTCGACCGGCAAGCTCGACCCGCAGGCTTTCAAGCTGATGCGCGTCGCCGGCGCCTATTGGCGCGGCGACCAGAAGAACGCGCAGCTCACGCGCATCTACGGCACCGGCTGGCTGAACAAGAAGCAGCTCGATGCGCATCTCCACCGGCTGGAGGAGGCCGCCAGGCGCGATCACCGCAGGCTGGGGCAGGAGATGGACCTGTTCCACCTGCAGGAAGAGGCGCATGGCAGCGTCTTCTGGCATCCGCACGGCTACATGGTCTGGCGCGAGCTCGAAGCCTATATGCGCCGCGCCATCGACGGGGCGGGCTACCGCGAAATCAAGACCCCGCAGGTGATGGATGCGCGCCAGTGGGAGCAGTCCGGTCACTGGGGCAAGTACCGCGAGAACATGTTCGTCATCCCCGACGAGGTCCCCAATGTCGATGACGAGGGCCCGCTGGTTTCCGACGCCGCCGAATGGATGGCGCTCAAGCCGATGAACTGCCCGGCGCATGTGCTGGTGTTCAAGCAGGGCATCACCTCCTACCGCGACCTGCCGCTGCGGCTCTACGAGAATGGCTGCTGCCACCGCAACGAGCCGCATGGCGCGCTGCACGGGCTGATGCGGGTGCGCCAGTTCAC
>CAYRCH010000209.1:0-2940 GCA_964422665.1 uncultured Sphingomonadaceae bacterium
CGCAGCAGGGCGCGGGGACGGGAACGGGCGGAAGCGGATCAGGGCAGGGTGGCGGCTTGGCTACCCGAGCAGTCAAGGTCGCAGGCGATATCGGTTCCGCGGCCGACTATCCCGTTCCTCCCGGCGGTCGGCAGGAGCGGATCGGACGGTCGGTAACGATTGCCATCACGGTCGGCGCAGACGGACTCCCCAAGGCTTGCCGCATCCACCGCGCTTCGGGACTACCTGAAACCGACGCGCGCACCTGTGAACTGGCCATGGCTCGATTTCGCTTTCGGCCGGCAATGAATGCCTCGGGCGAGCCGGTGGAATCGATATTCGGCTGGGAGCAGAGATTCTTCAACTGAGCGGGGCTGGCGGTTTGATTGCGACGCTCTAGAAGGTGCTTCATGTCGAAGATCGTGCCCGTGATATTGTGCGGCGGCAGCGGAACGCGCCTGTGGCCGAAGAGCCGACCTGAACGGCCGAAGCCGTTCCTGCCCCTGTTGGGACGGCAGAGTTTGTTTGCAGAGACGCTGGAGCGAATGCCACCGGACGCCGGCTTCGACGTCCCGGTGGTGGTGACGGGCGAGACCCTGAGGGAGCTGGTCGAAGCCGAACTGGCTGGCCGTGAGTGCCGTCTGATCGTCGAACCCGCGGGCCGGAATACCGCGCCCGCCATTGCGCTCGCAGCACACCGGCTGCCGCCCGATGCCGTGATGCTGGTATGCCCGAGCGATCATCATATCGGCGAAGTCTCCGAATTTCGCGTTGCGGCGCTTGCCGCGGCCGGCCTGGCGCGGGAAGGATTCATGGTGGCGATCGGCGTGACACCGTCCCATCCGGAGACGGGCTATGGCTATATCAGGCGAGGAGCGAAGCTCTCTGGCGGCTTTCTGGTGGAACGCTTCGTTGAAAAGCCCGACCAAAGAAGCGCTGAAGCCTATCTGGCCGAGGGAAATTACAGCTGGAATGCCGGAATTTTTGCATTCACAGCCGGATCGTTCCTGGAGGAACTGGCTACCCATCGACCGGAAATGGCGGAGGCGGTGGTCCAGGCGGTCGAGGCCGGAAGCGCGGCTGATGGCGTGTTTACCCCCAATCCGGAGCTGTTTGCCGCTGTGCCGAATGAGTCGGTGGATTATGCGGTGATGGAGCATACCGAAAAAGCGGCCGTGGTCCCGGCCGACATGGCGTGGTCGGACATTGGGTCATGGAGCGCTGTGCAGCAGGCTCGAGGGGGCGATGCGCAGGGTAACTGCGCGCCGCCCGCTGCCGAACTGGTCGATTGCCGGAATGTACTCGTCGAAAGCGATGGCCCGCGCGTCTCGGTGATCGGGCTGGAGGATGTGATCGTGGTTGTGGATGGCAACGAGGTGGTTGTGACCGCATCACGGAATGCGCAGCTCGTGGGGTCGCTGAAGGGGGCCCGGGGCGAATGACCGCGCGGCTTCTGCCCGCCACTACCGTAGAAAAACCCTGGGGCCGCGATCCCTTGCCGCCGCAGTTCGAGGTGGCACCGGGTCGGCGGATAGGGGAAATCTGGTTCGAGCCGCCTCCTGAAAGCCCTGGTTTGCTGGTCAAATATTTATTCACCTCAGAGCGCCTCTCGGTCCAGGTTCACCCGGATGATCGCCAGGCCGCGGCTGCTGGATTGGGTGCGAACGGCAAGGAGGAATGCTGGCTGGTCCTGGCGGCGGAGCCGGGCGCGAGGCTCGGTATCGGCTTTGGACGGGAGTATCCCCTCGACGAAATCCGCGCAGGCGCGCTCGACGGATCGATCATCGAAATGCTCGATTGGCACGAGGTGGAGCCCGGCGATTTCATCTACGTTCCCGCCGGTACCGTCCATGCGATCGGTGCCGGCCTGACGCTGGTGGAAGTGCAGCAGACCAGCGACATCACCTATCGTCTCTTCGACTATGGCCGGCCGCGCAAGCTCCATCTCGATGCTGCGCTCGAAGTCCTCAACCCCGGCCCACACAATCCCGCCTTGCGCCGCAAGGCGGCCGCTGGCCCGCTGGTAGACGGGCCGCACTTCTCGCTCGAACTTGTCGAAGGACCGGGCCACGTGGCCGGAGGGGTGCAGGTGATCCCGATCGACGGGGAAGTGGCGGCGGCCGGCGTGAAGGCCGAGCCAGGCCAATGCCTGTTCGTATCTGCCCCTGCGGCACTGGAAGGGGCGCCGGGTTCAAGCTACCTCATAGCTCGTTCGCTTGAAGGATAGAGGCCCCGACGCATGATCGCCCAGACGATCCAGCTTGCTCTGGCTCCCGTGTTCGTTCTCGTGGCCGTGGGAAATATCCTCAATCTGCTATCCACCCGGCTGGGGCGGATCGTCGACCGGTCGCGCCGGCTGCAGGAACTGCACCGCGAGACCTCGGGCGCCGACCATGACATGGTGGTGCGGGAGATCCGCATGATCGACAACCGGATCGACCTGATCGGGCGCGCGATCCTGATGCTGGTGCTGAGCGGCATCGCGATCGGGCTGACGGTGGCACTGTTGTTTCTCGAGGCGATGATCGGTGCCAACTTGCAGGGTCTGGCGAGCGTCACCTTCATCCTCGCGATCGGACTGCTGACCTTCGGGCTGATCCTGTTCCTGAGGGAAACGCGCCAGGCTTCGCGGGCGCTCCGGATACCGGAAGAGCTGCTGGAAAAGGACCGGAAGATCTAGCCGCTTCGATCCGATGGCGGGCCCAGCAAGAGCTTCTCGCCCTGCGACCTGACTGCCTTTTCAATCACCGGCGTGAGGAAGCTCAAAGCCGGCGGCAGGTCGAATTCTAGGACAACTTGCCCGTCCTCGATCTCCACTTCCCCGGCGACCTGCTGGCCCATGGCGTGGACGGTCAGGCGCATATGATCTTCGCCGGACCACTGCGTTTCAACATTGCTGCCAGGCAGGAGATTGCCGATCTCGTGGCTGCGAGAGCGCAAACGGTGGCGGACTTCCTCGCG
>CAYRCH010000210.1:0-2939 GCA_964422665.1 uncultured Sphingomonadaceae bacterium
GAAGGACTGCGCCACAACGTCGCGGCGCATTGCGACGCGCTGGCGCGCCTGCCGATCTCACCGCAAGTCGAAAGTCTGAACGTGTCCAACGCCGCGGCGATTGCCCTTTACTCGATCGCAACGCGAGAGGGCGAGGATCGCTCATAATCAGGGGGTCTGCAGATGAATATTCAGAGCAAGTGCGGCATCGCCGCGCGTATAGCAGCGACAGGGGCTGCGGCCATATTGCTGTCGGGCTGCTTCCTTTCGCCCGGCAAGTTCGATGCCGAACTGGACTTGCGGCAGGATGGGCGTTTCTCTTTCCAGTACACTGGCCAGATCTACATCATGGCGCTGAGCGATCTCGCGAAAATGGCCGATGCAGCAGATGCCGACGAGTTCGAAGCAAGCTGCGTCGACGACGAGACCTACGAGGAACGGGAATGCACGTCCGAAGAGGTCGCAGAGCAGCGAAGCGAATGGGAGGCAGCGCAAGCACGCGAAGCGCGTGAAAGCGAAGCCATGATGGACATGCTTGGCGGCATCGACCCCGGCGACCCCGAGGCGGCGGAAGAACTGGCCCAGCATCTCTCACAGCAGCATGGATGGCGCAGCATAAGCTATTCCGGCGACGGCATGTTCGAAGTCGATTACGCCATCGCCAGCCGGATCGACCACGATTTCGCCTTCCCGATGATCGAGCAGATGCCGTTTGCGAATTTCTTCGTTGTCGCCACGCGCCGGCAAGATGGCGCAGTTCGGATCGATGCACCGGGATTTGCCAATCAGGCCGGCTCCAACCCGATGCAGGGCATGCTCATGGGAATGGCCGGGATGGCGGGATCGGAAGACCAGAGCGACAACAACGCGCCGAAGATCCCGGAAATCGAGGGCACATTTCGGATCGTGACCGATGCCGAAATCCTGGCAAACAATACCAATGACGGACCGTCGGCAGTAGCAAGCGGCAGCCAGCTGACATGGGCCATCAACAAGCGGACAGCCGCGCCGCCCATGGCTCTTATCCGTCTGACGAACTGAGGCGCTGGCTGGGCACCTCGGCCAGAAATACGGCAGAAGGGGCGCCCGCGGCTGTGCGGGGCCCCTTCTGGTCAATCTCAAATGGGAAAGGCCGGCGACCCTTGCGGGTCAAAACGGCCGTGCGGTCAGTTGACCGAGTCTTTTAGACCCTTGCCCGCCTTGAACTTGGGCTGGTTGGAGGCCTTGATGGTCATCGGGGCACCCGTACGCGGATTGCGGCCGGTGGAAGCTTTCCGCCGGGCGACGGAGAATGTGCCGAAGCCGACCAGCCGCACTTCATCGCCCTTGGAGAGCGATCGCTGAATCGCGTCGAAAACGGCTTCGACCGCCTTGGTGGCATCGCTCCGTGAAAGGCCGCTGGAATCCGCGACAGCACCGATCAGCTCGTTCTTGTTCATGGTCAATGAACCCCCTCATTTCTGTTTGTCGGACGAATTGCGTGGAATCGCCTCGCGCTCGGGGGAATTGAGCGAGTTTTCCGCCCCGAGTCAAAGGCAAATCCGGCGCAGAGCCGCGGTTTGTCGCGAGTCTGGCCCCGGCGGCATGCATTCCAGGCCCAAGAACAGAGGTTGTGCTCCCCCGGCGTGTCGCAATGGCACAATCGGCGAAGCTAGCACGACCCGAGTCGGCTCTGGCCTGGGCGCGATGCTTTAATGCGCTGTTGCCGCGCCGCTCCCCGGCCCGATCGGCGCAGGAGCGGGCTGGCTGGCGAGATCATCCGCCTCGGTCCACTCGATCGGCGCCGGCAGAGCTGTCAGCGCGCGTTCGAGCACCTGGTCGACATGGCTCACAGGCACGATTTCGAGCCCTTCCTTCACGTTGGCGGGAATTTCCGCCAGGTCCTTCTCATTCTCCTCGGGAATGAGGACCGTCTTGATCCCACCGCGCAGCGCCGCGAGCAATTTCTCCTTCAGGCCGCCGATCGGGAGGACCCGGCCGCGCAGCGTGACCTCGCCGGTCATGGCGACATCGGGACGAACCGGAATGCCAGTGAGCGTCGAGATAATCGAAGTGACCATCCCGATACCCGCGCTCGGCCCATCCTTTGGCACCGCGCCCTCGGGCAGGTGGATATGGACGTTCTTGCGCTGGAAGATCGACGGCTTGATCCCATAGGCCGGAGCGCGGGCCTTCACGAAGCTGAAGGCTGCCGCGACGCTCTCGTTCATCACCTCGCCCAGCTTGCCGGTGGTCTTGATCTCGCCCTTGCCTGGCGTGGTGACGCTCTCGATGGTCAGCAGTTCGCCGCCCACCTCGGTCCAGGCCAGGCCGGTAACGGCGCCAACCTGCGCATCTTCCTCGCTCTTCCCGTGCTTGAACTTGCGCACCCCGGCGAACTCTCCGAGATTTTCGGGAGTGATCGTGACGCTTTCGACCTGCTTTTCGAGAATCTTGCGCAGACTCTTGCGCGCCAGCCGGGCGATCTCGCGCTCCAGCGTGCGCACGCCTGCTTCGCGGGTATAATACCGGATCAGGTCCCGCAGCGCCTCTTCGGTGAGGGTGAATTCGCCCTTCTTCAACCCATGCGCCTCGATCTGCTTGGCGATGAGGTGCCGCTTGGCGATCTCGACCTTCTCGTCTTCCGTATAGCCTTCGAGACGAATGATCTCCATCCGGTCGAGCAGCGGTTGCGGAAGGTTGAGGCTGTTCGCCGTCGTCACGAACATGATTTCGCTGAGATCGATATCGAGTTCGAGGTAATGATCCTGGAACTTCGAATTCTGTTCCGGGTCCAGCACCTCGAGCAATGCCGAAGCCGGATCGCCGCGGAAATCCTGGCCCAGCTTGTCGATCTCGTCGAGCAGGAACAGCGGGTTGGACGTTCCCGCCTTGCGCAGGTTGGAGACGATCTTGCCCGGCAGCGAACCGATATAGGTGCGGCGGTGGCCGCGAATCTCGGCCTCGTCGCGCACGCCGCC
>CAYRCH010000211.1:0-1088 GCA_964422665.1 uncultured Sphingomonadaceae bacterium
CATGCTCAGGCAACTGGAGCATGTCCCAACTTTGCCGACCATTCGCCTCGGCATGAAGCTCTTCCTGCTGACGATGGTTCGCAAAAGCGAGCTGCAGGACGCGGTTTGGGACGAAGTGGACTTCGAGAACGCGGTTTGGAGCATTCCGAAGGAGCGGATGAAGCGCTCCAAGCCGCACAATGTGTATCTTTCCCGACAGGCGCTCGACATCATGATCGCGCTCAAGACCTGTGCCGGCAATTCTCGGTATCTGCTGCCCTCGCGTTATGATGCGGATGCGCCCATGTCGCGGGCGACGTTCAACCGCATCACCTACGCGGTGGTCGATTTGGCGCAGAAGGAGGGGCTGCCGCTGGAGCCGTTTACAGTCCATGATTTGCGACGGACCGGCTCAACGCTGCTGAATGAACTCGGCTTCAATAGCGACTGGATCGAGAAATGCCTTGCCCACGAGGACGGGCGATCTTCGCGCGGCGTCTACAACAAGGCAGAATACGAGGTTCAGCGCCGCCATATGCTCCAGGAATGGTCGGACGTCGTTGACGCTTGGGTGGAAGGTCGCAAGCGCCCAGTCACTCTGCTCCCCCCGACCATGCCTATGCTTGAGCCCGACCCTGCGCTTTGACCGGTCGGAACTTCCGCTGGGCGACGTCGGGGTGTTTGGCGCGCGGGATTGGCCGCGTGCGCCGGCTTTCGAGCCACGCTGCGACCTCGGCAAGATCCCAGACGACGCATCTGGGTGAAAGGGCAAAGCGGCGTGGAAATTCTCCGCGCTGCTCCATCTCGTAAATGGTGCTGTCCGCCAGAGGAACGATTTCTCGCAGTTCATTCCTCCGGATCGAACGTTTGATGGGTCGGTCGCTAACGGATGGCATCTGCAGCTCCTGATCGTGGTGCGGTGATGCGATTGGAGCCGATATGTGCCGATAAGGGCCAGCAGAAATTGGCCGCGGCGTATCGTCGGCGACCATGGCGTGCAGATCGGACAGGCCTGATGCTGTTTGCGGCCGCTTACTCAGGCGGGACTCCTCCATTTAGGCCCCACCGCGGCTCCTAGAGTGAGAGTGCGGACGGGGTTTGCCGTGACG
>CAYRCH010000211.1:1098-2914 GCA_964422665.1 uncultured Sphingomonadaceae bacterium
GCGGCGTATGGTCGGCGGCCATGGCGTGCAGATCGGACAGACCCGATGCTGATCGCGGTCTCTTCTTGAGCGCGTTGCCTTCCTCATGGGCCCCCACCGCGGCTCCTAGAGTGAGAGTGCGGACGGGGTTTGCCGTGACGGGTTGAAGGTCGGGAGAGAGGCTTCCGGCGCCCGTCGCGGAGACAATCCCGATGGCCAGACAGAACCGCGCCGCACGCGACGGCGGCGACCGCACCAATCTCTATGACGAGATCACCGCGAAAATCATCAACGAGCTGGAGCAAGGGCGGTTGCCCTGGGTCCAGCCCTGGGGCACGGCGGCGAAGGCACCGCTCGCGATGCCGAGGAATGCCGCGACGGCCCGGCAATATTCCGGGATCAACATTCTGATCCTCTGGGGCACCGTTGTTCAATACGGCTATCCGACCCAGCATTGGTTGACTTTCCGCCAGGCCTTGTCGCTCGGCGGCAATGTCCGGAAAGGTGAGCGCGGCACGACCGTCGTCTATGCCGACCGCTTCACGCCCGAGGATGAGAAGCGCCGCGCGCGGGAGACGGGGGAGGAAGCTGGCAGCATCCCGTTTCTCAAACGCTTCACCGTGTTCAACACGGCGCAATGCGAGGGCTTGCCTGGGGATGTTGCTATCGAGGCGCCGCCACCGCCGCCCCACATGATCGAGCCAAGGGTCGAGGCGCTGATCCGGGCGACCGGAATCGACTTTCGCATCGGTGGGAACCAGGCCTTCTATGTTCCAGCGCACGATTATGTTCAGGTGCCGCCGCCACAGGCCTATTTCGAGCCGATCGACTGGCACCGGACCGCCCTGCACGAGCTGGGGCACGCCACCGGCCATGCCTCCCGGCTTGGGCGGGATATGTCGGGCCGCTTCGGCACCAGGAAATACGCATTCGAAGAATTGGTCGCCGAAATGAACGCGGCCTTCTGCTGCGCCTCGATCGGCGTTGTGCCGACCGTACGCCATGCCGACTACATCGGCTCCTGGCTCGAGGTGCTGCGCGAGGACAACCGCGCCATCGTCCGCGCCGCTTCCCAGGCCAGCAAGGCGGCCGATTGGCTGCTGGCGCATCTGCCCCGCGAAGATACAGCATCGACGGATCGGAGGGCTGCGGCATGATCCTCCTGACCAGCACCCAGCGCGAGCAGCTCCTCGCCAATGGCCGCCAGAGCGATGTCGACCCCGTCCCCGTGGTAAAATTCTTCAATCCGTTGGGTAGCGGCGTCTGGCTTGCGACCCGAATTGGATAGCGACGGTGACACCCTTTTCGGCCTTGCCGATCTGGGGTTTCCAGAGCTTGGAAGCTGGAGCCTTGGCGAAATGCAGGCGATCCGCTTGCCCTTTGACATGAGGATCGAGCGCGATCTGCACTTCACCGGCGATTTCCCGATCTCGGTCTGGGCTGACATGGCGCGGCGGGCCGGTGGCATCCGCGAGGCCGAGCGCATTCTTTACTCCGGCGCCCGAGCCGCCTCCACGCCGACCCGGAAACAGACCGATACACAGAGCCGGAAACACTGAATCCCGCTTCTCCGGCTTTACGATTTTGCGCCGCTCTCTTGAGAGGAAGAGGGCGGCGCTTTGCTTCGTGACGGGTTGGTGGCCGGAGAGAGAGGCTCCCGGCGCCCGTCATGGAGTAAGGCATATGGCTGCTGCCGTTCAGAAGATCACCCTCGCGTCCTCGCGCGATATCCCGTTCAACAAGCTGGCGCTGAGCCAGGCCAATGTCCGGCGCGTCAAAGCCGGCATCTCGGTCGAGGAACTGGCCGAATCCATCGCCCGCCGCGGCCTGATCCAGT
>CAYRCH010000212.1:0-2897 GCA_964422665.1 uncultured Sphingomonadaceae bacterium
TGATTATCCGCTACGAAGGCGCCGGTGGGCCGCCGCTGGCGCTGATCGGCAAGGGAATCACTTTCGATACGGGCGGCATCTCGCTCAAGCCCAATAGCGGCATGTGGGCGATGAAGGGCGACATGTCCGGAGCTGCGGCTGTCACGGGAGCCGCCTTGTCGCTGGCGCGGAGCAAGGCCCCGGTGAATGTCGTGGCTGTTGCCGCGCTGGCGGAGAACATGCCGGACGGCAATGCCCAGCGGCCCGGCGATATCGTTCGTACGATGAGCGGCAAGACGATCGAAATCCGCAGCACCGATGCCGAAGGCCGCCTGGTCCTGTCCGATGCGATCGAATATACGGTCGCCCAGCATCGCCCACACGCACTTGTCGATATCGCGACGTTGACGGGTGCAGTGATGCGCGCCCTGGGAAGTGAATATGCGGGGCTGTTCACGAGGCAGGACGAAGTCGCAGCGCGGGTGATGGAGGCGGGAGACCGGGCCGGCGAGCCGGTCTGGCGTTTGCCGCTTCATCCGAATTACGAAAAGGCGATCGAGTCCGATTACGCCGACATCAAGAACTCCGACAACTCGCCCGCACCAGGGGCCAGCGCGGGGGCGCATTTTGTGGGGCATTTCGTGCCCGAAGGCCTAGCATGGGCGCATATCGACATGGCCGGAGTGGACATGCCCGACAATCCGGGGGCGATCCTGCCGATGGGGGCGTCCGGTTACGGCGTGCGGCTGCTGGACGAACTGGCACGCAGCTGGCCTGCTGGAGAATAGCGCACGCCTCTTGTGTTGCGAAAGTATCACACCATCTAGTGCCAAAGACATCCCGAGGGGCCAGCGATGAACCTGGAAAAGTTTACCGACCGCGCGAAAGGTTTCCTCCAGAGCGCGCAGACTGTTGCGATCCGCATGAACCATCAGCGGATTTCGCCCGCACATATTTTAAAGGCCCTGCTGGAAGACAATGAAGGCATGGCTGCAGGCCTGATCCAGCGCGCGGGCGGCAATGCCGCCATTGCGGTGGATGAAGTCGATACGGCGCTGGCCAAGGTCCCGGCCGTTTCGGGCGGCGGTGCGCAGCAGACGCCCGGTCTCGACAATGACGCCGTACGGCTGCTCGACCAGGCCGAGCAGATCGCGACGAAGAGCGGGGATTCCTACGTCACGGTGGAGCGGATGCTGCTGGCGCTGGCACTCGCGGGCACCACCTCGGCCGGACAGGCGCTCAAGGCTGCCAATGTGGATCCCAAGGCTCTGGAAGGCGCGATCACCGAGCTTCGCGGCGGGCGCAGCGCCGATACGGCCAGCGCGGAAAACGCCTATGATGCGATGAAGAAATATGCCCGCGACCTGACCCAGGCGGCAAAGGACGGGAAGCTCGATCCGGTGATCGGACGTGACGAGGAAATCCGCCGTACCGTGCAGATTCTCGCCCGGCGGACCAAGAACAATCCCGTGCTTATCGGCGATCCGGGCGTGGGCAAGACCGCCATTGCCGAAGGGCTCGCGCTCAGGATCGCGAATGGCGATGTGCCCGACAGCCTCAAAGACCGGCGCCTGATGGCCCTCGACATGGGGTCGCTCATCGCCGGCGCGAAATATCGCGGCGAGTTCGAGGAACGGCTCAAGGCTGTGCTTGACGAGGTCAAGGGCGCCTCGGGCGAGATCATCCTGTTCATTGACGAAATGCATACGCTGATCGGGGCCGGTGCTTCGGAAGGCTCGATGGATGCCTCGAACCTGCTCAAGCCCGCGCTGGCGCGCGGCGAACTCCACTGCATCGGCGCCACCACGCTCGACGAATATCAGAAATATGTCGAGAAGGACGCGGCGCTCCAGCGGCGTTTCCAGCCGGTGTTTGTCGACGAGCCGACGGTCGAGGACACGATCTCGATCCTGCGCGGGCTGAAGGAGAAATACGAACTGCATCACGGTGTGCGGATCACCGACGGCGCGATCGTGGCATCCGCCACGCTTTCCAACCGCTACATCCAGAACCGCTTCCTGCCCGACAAGGCGATCGACCTGATGGACGAGGCCGCCAGCCGGATCCGGATGGAGGTGGAGTCCAAGCCCGAGGAAATCGAGGGTTTGGACCGGCGTATCATCCAGCTCAAGATCGAGGAATCCGCGCTTGCCAAGGAAAGCGACCAGGCGAGCAAGGACCGGCTGGCGGCATTGCGGGAGGAACTGGCCAATCTCGAGCAGCAGTCATCGGAGCTGACCACGCGCTGGCAGAACGAGCGCGACAAGATCGCGGCCGAGGGCAAGCTGAAGGAAGAGCTCGACCAGGCCCGGATCGAACTCGAGCAGGCGCAGCGCTCGGGCGATCTCGCCAAGGCGGGGGAGCTTTCCTATGGGCGCATCCCCGAGCTGGAAAAGGCCCTGGAAGCGGCAGCTGGCGGGACGGAGAACGCGCTGCTGCGCGAAGAGGTAACCGAAGACGATATTGCGGGCGTGGTCAGCCGCTGGACCGGGATCCCGGTCGACAAGATGCTGGAAGGCGAGCGCGACAAGCTGCTCGCCATGGAAGAGATCATCGGGAAACGGGTGATCGGGCAGGAAGCGGCGGTTACGGCTGTCTCCAAGGCTGTGCGCCGGGCACGCGCCGGCCTGCAGGATCCGGGCCGGCCGCTCGGTTCGTTCCTGTTCCTGGGGCCAACGGGTGTCGGCAAGACCGAACTCACCAAGGCACTCGCCGGGTTCCTGTTCGACGATGACCAGGCGATGGTCCGCATCGACATGAGCGAGTTCATGGAAAAGCACGCGGTTGCGCGGCTGATCGGCGCGCCCCCGGGCTATGTCGGCTATGAGGAGGGCGGGGTGCTGACCGAGGCCGTGCGGCGGCGCCCCTACCAGGTGGTGCTGTTCGACGAGGTCGAAAAGGCGCATTCCTCGTCGGAG
>CAYRCH010000213.1:0-2887 GCA_964422665.1 uncultured Sphingomonadaceae bacterium
ATGGCCGGCGACATGCGGCACCAGGTGCGCAGCCGCATTGCGGCGGGCGAAGAGCCGGAGGAAATCCGCGCCTGGATGGTGGAGCGTTACGGCGATTACATCAGCTACACGCCGCGCGTCACCAGCAGCACCTGGCCGCTTTTCGCCATTCCCCTGGTTATCCTCGCGGTGATCGCCTTTGCCCTGCGGCGCAGGCTGGGACGGGCGCGATGATCTGGTTCACCGCGATTGTCCTTGCACTGGCGGTAATTGGCGCGGGTTTCGGCCTGTTTCGCCTGCGCGGCGTCCAGTTGCTTTCGCTGTCCGCGGCCATGGCACTCGGTCTCGCGCTATTCGCGTGGCAGGCGCGGCCCGACCTTCCCGCCGCGCCCAAGGACGCGGCGCCGGTCGCGAGCGAGGGCAATGTGCAGCTGATCGCGATTCGCCGGATCGTGATGGGCACTGCCGAACAGGCCCCGGCACGGGCGCTTATCACGGCCGACGCCTTTGCCCGAAGGGGGCAATATGAGCGCGCCGCGGCGATGCTGCGCGGCGCGGTGCGGGAAAATCCGAACGATGCCGAAAGCTGGGTCGCGTTGGGCAATGCGCTCGTCGAGCACACGGGCGGGCGGCTGACTCCGCCCGCGCTCTATGCCTATCGCCGTGCAGCCCAGGCCGATCCGCCCACGCTGGCTTCCGACTTCTTCATCGGCGCGGCGCTGATCCGGCAGGGACGGCTGGTCGAAGCGCGGCAGGTGTGGGCAGCAGCACTGGAGCGCGCGCCGGAGGACGTTCCGTTCCGCGAAGGGTTGAGCCAGCGGCTGGCCGCGCTGGACCAGCTGATCGCCCGCGTTGCCGAGCTGGAGCAGGAACGCGGGCAGTAAGGGGTCCCCCGGTTGTTGCATTGCAGCGCCGGTAACGCACTGCTAATGGCCCCCGCTCGCGCGCTCGAGTCGCAACAGGGGCTGCAATCCCGATGAACGATGGCGTAGATACGCCCACTACCGGAAAGAATGGAACCGCCCGCGAGTCCGCCAAGCTGGCGCTCGCCGTCGGGGCTGTCGGTATCGTCTTCGGCGATATCGGCACCAGCCCGCTCTACGCTTTCCGCGAGACCTTCGTCGGCCCGCATCCGCTGGCGCTCGACGATCTGCACGTGCTCGGCGTCACCAGCCTGATCTTCTGGTCAATGACGCTGGTCGTCTCGCTCCAGTACGTGACGATCCTGATGCGCGCCGACAATAACGGGCAGGGCGGTAGCCTCGCTCTCGTGGCGCTGATTTCCAGCCATATCGGCCGGTCAAGCTATGGCTGGCTGGCGGTGTTGCTGGGCGTGTTCGCCACCGCGCTGTTCTACGGCGACAGCATGATCACTCCGGCGATTTCGGTGCTGTCGGCGGTCGAGGGACTGACCGTGGTCGACCGCCGGATGAGCCCGTTCGTGATCCCGATTGCGCTGGTTCTGCTGGTGTTCCTGTTCATCCTGCAGCAGCGCGGCACCAAGCGGGTCGGGGCGATGTTCGCTCCCGTCATGATCATCTATTTCACGGTCATTGCGGCGCTTGGCTTGTTCCACATCGTAACCACGCCTGACATCCTCCTGGCTCTCAACCCCTGGTATGCGGTGCAGTTCTTCATCGTGGACAAGTGGCTCGCTTTCCTGGCGCTCGGTTCGGTCGTGCTAGCGGTAACCGGCTCGGAGGCGCTGTATTCCGACATGGGGCATTTCGGGCGCGGCCCGATGCGGCTCTCCTGGTTCGGTTTCGTCATGCCGTGCCTGCTGCTCAACTATTTCGGGCAGGGGGCGATGATCATCGGCCTAGGCGACGCTGCCGCCGCGGAGGCAATCCAGAATCCGTTCTTCATGCTGGCGCCGGAAAATTTACGCCTTCCGCTCGTGATCCTTGCCACCTGCGCGACCTTCATCGCCAGCCAGGCGGTGATAACGGGTGCCTTCTCGATCACCCACCAGGCGATCCAGCTCGGCTTCATTCCGCGCCTCTCGGTCCGTCATACGAGCGACGAGCATCACGGGCAGATCTACATCCCGATCATCAACTGGATGCTGTGCATTGCGGTGATCATGCTGGTGCTGTTCTTCCAGAACTCGTCCAACCTCGCTTCGGCCTATGGTATCGCGGTGACCGGCGCAGTCACGATCGATACGCTGCTGATGGCGGTGCTGATGGCGGCGGTGTGGAAATGGAAATGGTGGATCACCGTCCCGGTGGTGCTGGTGTTCCTGATCGTGGACGGCGCGTTTTTCGTGGCCAATCTCACCAAGGTGCCCGAAGGGGGCTGGTTCCCGCTGCTCGTCGGCGCCGCGGCATTCACCATGCTCACCACCTGGGCCAAGGGCCGCCGGCTGATGCGCGAGCGGATGAGCGAGATCGGCCTGCCGCTGAAGATCTTCGCCAAGTCCGGCCGCTCCAGCACGGCGCGCGTGCCGGGGACAGCCATCTTTATGAATTCGGCTTCGGGCGGCACGCCTTCGGCGCTGCTCCACAACATCAAGCACAACAAGGTGCTGCATGAGCGCGTCGTCGTGCTGACTGTCGAAATCGCCGATGTGCCCTATGTCGAAGCGGGCGAGCGCTGCGAGATGAAGGATCTGGGCGACGGCTTCTATCGCCTGGTCCTGCATTACGGCTTCATGGAAGAGACCGATATCCCGGCCGCGCTGCAAAGAGTCGACATGTGCGGCGGCCCGTTCGACATGATGCAGACCAGCTTTTTCCTTTCGCGCCAGACGCTGCTGAGCGCGGAAAAGCCGGGCATGGCCATCTGGCGCGAGCGGCTGTTCTCCTGGATGATGCGCAATTCCGCCACGCCGATGGAATTCTTCCGCCTGCCGACCAACCGGGTGGTGGAACTGGGGAGCCAGGTCGAGATCTGAGGATCGGGCCTA
>CAYRCH010000214.1:0-2832 GCA_964422665.1 uncultured Sphingomonadaceae bacterium
GCGAAATAGGAACCGCGCGTCGGATCGTAGGCGGCCGGATACCAGTTGCGCGCGCCGGCCGAGGCCGGGAAGACGATTTTCGGTCCGTCGGTATAGTCTGAGAATTCGGGCGTCAGGTTGGGCCGGCCGGTTTCGAGGTCCCAGCCGTCGGCCCAGCTTGTGCGGACGATCGGATTGGCGGCGAGCGGTTTGCCGGTCTCGCGGTCCACCACGAAGAAGAAGCCGTTCTTCGGCGTGTGCAGGATCACCGGGCGGTCCGCCCCGCCCACTTCCATCTGCGCGAGGATCATCGGCTGGGTCGCGGTCAGGTCCCAATTGTCGCCGGGGGTTTCCTGGAAGTGCCAGTTCATCCTGCCGCTCTCGCGGTCGATCGCGACGAGCGAATTGAGATAGAGATTGTCCCCGCCGCCCGGCGAACGCACTGCCTGCGGATAGGGACCGCCATTGCCCGTGCCGATAATCACCTGGTCGAACAGCGGGTCGTAGGCGATCGCATCCCACACCGTTCCGCCGCCGCCGATTTCCCAGCGGGTCTCCTCCGACCAAGTCTCGAGCGCGGCGTCCAGTTCCGCATGTTCCTGCGCGCCGCTGGCGGGGTCGCGCGGTACCGTCCAGAAACGCCATTTCCGGTCCCCGCTGCGCACGTCGTAAGCCGTGACGTAACCGCGCGCGTCATATTCGGCGCCGGCATTGCCGATGACGACCATGTTGCCGGCGATCTCGGGTGCGCCGGTTACGGTATAGGCGCGGTTGCGGTCGGCGACCGTGTCCACGCTCCACATCACGGTGCCGCTGATCTTGTCGAGCGCGTAGAGAACGCCGTCCAGCGCGGCGACGAAGACCTTGCCATCGTGGACGGCAATCCCGCGATTGGCCTGGTCGCAGCAGGCCGAGCGATTGACCTGCATGTCGAGCTCGGGCGTGAAGGTCCACAATTCCTCGCCGGTCGCGGCATTGAGCGCATAGACGCGCCCGAGATTGCCCGAAGTGTACATCACTCCGTCGATCACGACCGGGGTGGCTTCCTGCACGCGGTTGGTGCCGAGGTCATATTCCCAGGCAAGACCCAGTTCCCCGACATTGGCGGGAGTGATTTCGCCCAGCCGCGAGAAATGGCTGCCGGCCCAGTCGCCGCCAGGATTGTCCCAGTTCTCGCCCGCGCCGATAGCCGAAATATCGACTTCCGGCGCATCGCCGCCCGGCGAGCAGGCGGCCAGCGCCAGCAGCACCGGCGCCGCGAGCCAGCGCAACCAGTCCCCCTCCCGCTTGCGGGAGGGGCTAGGGGTGGGCAAGCTCGTGATCGCCGCACGGACCCACCCCCGGCCCCTCCCGCCAGCAGGGGGGGAGAAGATCGTCGCCCTCATTGCGGCCACAGGTGCTGATACTGCTCCAGCACGGACCGCAGGGTGCGCGGCTTGCGGCCGGTCACGCGCTCGACATCGTCCGAGGCGATATCCATGAACCCTTCGCGGATCGACTGGCCGAAGGTCACCATGCCTTCGCTCGCCCAGGGGATCGGGCCGTCGGGGACGATGTCCGACGCCTTACGCGCGACGCCGAGTGAATCGAAATAGGCATACATGCCCTCGTCATCGACAAGTTCGATCTCGATCGGCTTGCCGGCCATCTCAGAAACCAGCGCCATCGCATCGGGCAGGGTCCAGAGCTCCGGTCCGGTCACGTCATAGGCCTTGTTCTCATGGCCGTCCTGCGTCAGCACGCCCACAGCGATCGCCACACAGTCGTCGCGGCTGACGATCGGCACGCGCCCGGCGCCGGCATTCTCCGGCTTGTGGCCCGCCTGGAGCGCGGGGATCGCCATCGCGGTGGCGACGGCTTCGGCGTAGAGGCTGTCGCGCAGATGCGTCCAGGCAAGGCCCGATTTCTCGATCATCTGCTCGGTCGCAAGGTGGTCGAACTGCTCGACCGAAGGGTTGCCCGGCGCGCCGCATCCCAGGATCGAGGTGTAGACCACGTGCTTCACGCCCTGCGCCGCGGCCGCCTCCACCGCGGCAGTATGCTGCTCCACGCGCGATCCGACCCGCGTGGTCGAGATCAGCAGCATTCGCTCGCCGCCTTCCATCGCGGCGCGCAGGCTCTCCGGATCGTCGAAATCGGCAAAGCGGACCTGCGCGCCCTTGCCGGCGAATTCCTCCAGCTTGTCGGGCGTGCGGCTGAGCAGGACCAGATCCTCGGCCGGAACCCGTTCCAGCAGCATTTTCGCCGCCGCATTCCCGAAATGCCCGGACGCGCCGGTGACGATGATCTTGCCCAATAATCCTCTCCTTCTTGGCCGCGATCATAACGAGTGTTACGATTGGCGCAACTGAACGGGAGAGCGAAATTGACCGCACTGAATATCGAAGACAGGCTGGGCCTGCAGGACCTGATCGCCGCCTATAGCTGGGCGCTGGACACCGGCGATGCGGAGGGGCTGGTCGCCTGTTTCACCGAAGATTGCGTGATGAGCGAAGAGGTGTTCGAGGATCCCGATATCTGGGAAGGCCATGACGGCATTCGCGGATTGATGAACCATTATGCCAATGCCCCCGGCTTTCCCGGCCGGCAGCACCATGTGACCCAGGTGCAGTATTTCCCGCAGGACGATGGCAGCGTGAAGATGCGCGGATTTGCCTTCGTCACCGAATGCGAAGGCGAACCGCCATACCTGCTGCGCTTCGCAGGCTGGTATGACGACCACGCGGTCAAAGGCGATGACGGCAAATGGCGCTTCAGGCGCCGCATCGTGCGGCTGTGGGACGGTGAAGTGCTGAAGAACTTCCCCGGACGCGGGCAATGGGTGGCGAGGAAGCGGCCGGAGAGCCTGATCAT
>CAYRCH010000215.1:0-2822 GCA_964422665.1 uncultured Sphingomonadaceae bacterium
AGCTGTTCGGCTGCAACTTCGCCAATGTGCAGCCCAACAGCGGTTCGCAGATGAACCAGGCAGTGTTCCTGGCCCTGCTTCAGCCCGGCGACACTTTCATGGGTCTCGATCTCGCCGCGGGCGGCCACCTGACCCACGGCTCGCCGGTCAATATGAGCGGCAAGTGGTTCAACGCGGTGCCGTACGGCGTCCGGCGCGAAGACCAGTTGATCGATATGGACGAGGTCCGCCGCCTTGCCCTCAAGCACAAGCCGAAGCTGATCATTTCGGGCGCCACCGCCTATCCGCGCCACTGGGATTTCGCGGCATTCCGCGAGATCGCTGACGAGGTCGGCGCATATCTGCTGGCCGATATGTCGCATTTCTCGGGCCTCGTAGCGGGCGGCGCGCACCCATCCCCGGTCGAGCATGCCCATGTGGTGACCACCACCACCCACAAGAGCCTGCGCGGCCCGCGCTCGGGCGTGATCCTGTGGAACGACGAGGACCTGTCCAAGCCGCTCAACATGGCGGTCTTCCCCGGCATGCAGGGCGGACCGCTGGTCCATGTGATCGCCGCCAAGGCAGTCGCTTTCGGCGAGGCCCTGCGCCCCGAATTCCGCTCCTATGCCGCGGCCGTGGTCGAGAATGCCAAGGCACTTGCCGGCAGCCTTGAGGAAGCGGGCCTCAGGATCGTCTCGGGCGGGACGGACAATCATTTGATGCTGGTGGATCTCACGCCCAAGGATGTGACCGGCAAGGCCGCCGAGAAGGGCCTCGACCGGGCCTATCTCACCTGCAACAAGAACGGCATTCCCTTCGACACCCGCTCGCCCTTCGTCACTTCGGGCATCCGCCTCGGCAGCCCCGCGGGTACGACGCGCGGCTTCGGCCCGGCCGAATTCCGCACGGTCGGCGGCCTCATTGCCGAGGTGATCGAAGGCATGCGCAAGAATGGCGACGATGGCGATGCGCAGGTCGAGGAAAGCGTACGCCGCCGTGTCAGCGAACTGTGCGAGGCCTTCCCGGTCTATCCCGGTCGGTAAGCCGATGACCAAGGACAAGCGCGAACCGGACCTGGTCGAAGATGCCCGCGAGGAAATCGTGGGCATGGCCAAGGAGGGTATGCGCCACCCGACAACCAAGCCGGTCTTGGCCGGCGCGGCGGTCGGCGCCGTCGCCGGGCTCGTCCTTCCGGTGGTGAGCTGGCCGGTCGGTCTGGTCGCGGGAGCCGGCGTCGCGCTCTACCTCAAGATCAGGAAATAGCCCGTGCGGTGCCCGTTCTGCGCGCATGACGACAGCCAGGTGAAAGACTCGCGCCCGACCGAGGACAACACCTCGATCCGCCGCCGCCGCCAGTGCGAAAGCTGCGGGGCGCGCTTCACCACTTTCGAGCGGGTGCAGCTGCGCGAAGTGACCGTGTCCAAGAGCGACGGCAGGCGCGAGCCATTCAACCGCGGCAAGATCGAGCAGTCCGTCACCCTCGCCTGCCGTAAGCGGCCGGTGGAGCAGGAACAGATCGACCAGCTCGTCTCCGGCATTCAGCGACAGGTGGAGACAGCCGGCGATGCAGAGATCGCCTCCGCCCGGATAGGCGAGATGGTGATGGAAGGGCTGCAGCAGATCGACTCGGTCGCCTATATCCGCTTCGCCTCCGTATATCGCAGCTTCTCGGAAGCCCGGGATTTCGAGGAATTTGCCAGCAGTATCCGCGATGTCGGAGCAGACTGAGCCCCCCATCATAGTCCTGGTCCGGCCACAACTGGGCGAAAATATCGGCAAGGCCGCCAGGGCGATGCTCAATTTCGGGCTCACCGAAATGCGGCTCGTGGCGCCGCGCGACGGCTGGCCCAACCCCGATGCCGGCCCTGCCGCCAGCGGTGCGGACGTGGTTCTGGAAAAGGCGCGAGTATTCCAGACCACCGCGGAGGCCGTGGCCGATTGTTCCCACGTCTATGCCACCACCGTGCGAAAGCGCGGTGTGACCAAGCCGGTCCTGCGCCCTGATGAAGTTGCCGCGGAGATATCCGGTCAAACGGGGCGCAGCGCCATCCTGTTCGGTCCGGAACGGTCCGGGCTGGAAACCGAGGATGTCGCGCTCGCGCGGGCGATCGTCACCGTTCCCATCAATCCCGATTTCGGCTCGCTCAACCTCGCGCAGGCCGTGATCCTCGTCGCCTATGAATGGTCAAGGTCGCGCGACCTCGCAATTCCCACCCGCGAAGAAGCGCTCCCTCCCGCCCCGCAGGAGGAGCTCGACGGTCTGATCGCCCATCTCGAGCAGCTATTGGAACCGCGCGGCTATTTCCTCCCGCCGGATCGCGCACAGGCCACCAGGCGAACCTTACGGACGGTTCTAACCAAGCCGGGATGGAACCACCTGGAACTGCGCACATTGCGTGGGGTGCTTTCGGCATTGGGTCGGGAGCCGCGAGACTGAGAGGGATTGCGCGGGTTGACTTGGAGCGCCAGCACCGCGAAGCTTGCGATGATTTCAGAAGGATTTGCTCCATGCTGCGCCTCGCCGCACTGACACTCGCCGGAATGGCAGTCATTTCCTCATCTGCATTTGCGCAGGACGAGCAAGGCGATGGCGCCTCTGCCCGGGAAGAGATGGTCTGCAAGCGGCTGAAGGATTCGACCTCGCGTGCGCGTTCGCGCAAGGTCTGCATGACACAGGCGCAGTGGGACCAGCAATCCCGCGATGCGCAGGAAGCGCTGAATAACGATCGTCGCACGTTCAATATCGATCACGGCAAGGACTGACCCTCTCCACTTGTTCCGGCTGCGCAGTCTCCATTGACATTTTTTCCACGAGCGGCCATGGGCGCCGCTCACTTCGG
>CAYRCH010000216.1:0-2785 GCA_964422665.1 uncultured Sphingomonadaceae bacterium
TGGTGGCGATCATGACCGCCCTCACAGTGATCGCGGCAGCCGGGGGGCTGGCGCTAGCGAACCTCGCTGCCGAGGCTCGGGCCGAGCTCTCGGGCGGGCTCACCGTGCAGATTCTCGAGCCGGAACCCGCCGCGCGCGACCGGGCCGCGGAAACCGCCTATGCGATCCTTTCCAACCGCGAGGACGTAGTGTCCGTCCGCCGCGTCCCCGATGCGGAAATCGAACGGCTGATTGCGCCATGGCTCGGCTCCGGAGACGAGCTGGGTGAGCTGGTGCCGGTGCCGGCACTAATCGATGCGAGGTTGAGCGGCCCGGTGACAGACCGGCGGGTGGCGGAGCTGCAGGCCGAGCTCGCGCCCCGCGTGCCGAGCGCCCGGGTCGATGCCCAGTCCGGCTGGCTGCAACCCGTATTCGATGTGATCCGGACGCTGCAATGGCTCGCACTCGGCCTGGTGGGGCTGCTGGCCGCGACCAGCGCGACGGCGGTGTTCCTGGCTTCGCGCAGCGCGCTCGGCGCCAACCGCGAGACGATCGAGATCGTCCACCTGCTGGGCGGAACGGACAGCCAGATCGCGCGGATTTTCCAGGATTCGATCGGACGCGACGCCGTGCTGGGGGGGCTGACCGGTCTGGCGCTCGGCGCGGCCGGGGTGCTGCTGCTGGCCCGGCAATTCGCCACGCTCGGCTCCGGGATGGTGGCCGGCGGGGCGCTCGATGCCAATGACTGGCTGCTGATCGCGGCCATCCCGCTGGCCGGGCTGCTGCTCGCCGTGCTCACTGCGCGTGTCACCGTACTCCACGCATTGCGGCAGGTATTGTGATGCGCCGCCTGTTCGCCTTCATCGTCATCCTCTGGGGGGCTGGCTTTGCCTGGTTCGCCGGATTCCTGCCGCAGCCCGCGCCGCCGTCGAGAACCGACGCCATCGTCGTGCCGACCGGCGCCGGCGGACGCATCCAGCGCGGCCTGGAAATGCTGCAGGGCGGACAGGCCGAGGCGATGCTGGTGACGGGCGTCGATTCCGAAGTGAAACCTGCCGAGTTCGCAGCCGAGTTCGAAGTGCCGCAGGAGCTGATGGATTGCTGCGTGACGCTGGGTTTCGAGGCGGTCGATACGCGCAGCAATGCCAGCGAGATTGCGCGCTGGGTGGCCGATAACGACTATCGCAGCTTGCGTCTCGTCACGACGGACTGGCACATGCGCCGCGCGGCGGGCGAGCTCGGTACCAGCATTTCCGGCGACATCGTAGTGATCCGCGACGCCGTCCGGTCCGAACCGTCGCTGGAAACGCTGTTCCTCGAATATCACAAGCTGCTGGCGAGCACGGCCGCACATCTCCTGCCGGAATGAAGACAATGCTGAACGTGCTGCGCAGCCTGTGCTTCTACACGGCATTCTACCTCGGCTCGGTGTTCATCGTGATCGTGGCGGCGCTTGCCATTCCGCTGGGGCCGAAGGCAGTCCGGCCGGTGCCGGATTTCTGGGCCGCCTTCCACAATCTGTGCGTGCGGTGCCTGCTGGGCATCCGGATCCGCATCGAGGGAGACCGGCCACAGGGGCCGGTGCTCTATGCCTTCAAGCATGAAAGCCATTTCGACGCGATCGAGCTGCCCAATGTCATCGCCCATCCCGCCGTCTTCGCGAAGGAGGAGCTATTCCGGATTCCCTTCTGGGGCGCCGCCGGCCATGCCTACGGGCTGGTGCCAGTCTACCGCGACCAGGGTGCGTCGGCGCTGCGCCGAATGCTGAAAGGCGCGCGCCAGCGGGTCGCGGAAGGACGGTCGCTGGTGATCTTTCCCGAAGGTACCCGGGTGCCGCATGGCAGCGCCCCGCCGCTGCGCGCGGGCTTTGCGGGCATATACAAGGCGGTCGGCCTGCCGGTGGTGCCGGTGGCGGTCGACAGCGGGCCGCTCTATCACCGGCGATGGAAGCGGCCGGGCACCATCACCTACCGGTTCGGGCAGGCCATTCCCCCCGGTCTGCCGCGCGCGGAAATCGAGGAGCGGGTCCATTCCGCGATCAATGCGCTCAATCCGCCCGCGCGCTAGTCGTGGTGGTCCTTGCGCCCGAAATCGGGGCGCGCATCGTCCTGCCCCAGCTCGATGATCGAGCGGCGCACTTCGCGGGTGCGGCGGAACAGCTCGAACATGGTCTCGCCATCGCCCGCCCGGATCGCCTCGCGCATCAGCGCCAGGTCGGTGAGGAAGCGGTCGAGCATTTCCAGCACCGCCTCGCCATTGTTGAGGAACACGTCGCGCCACATGGTCGGATCGGATGCCGCGATGCGGGTGAAATCGCGAAAGCCGCCCGCCGAATATTTGATCACTTCGCTGCGGGTCACATCTTCCAGGTCGGAGGCCGTCCCCACGATCGTATAGGCGATCAGGTGGGGGATATGGCTGGTGACGGCCAGCACCAAATCGTGGTGGCCGGCATCCATCCGGTCCACCCTGGCGCCCAGCGCCGTCCAGAACTCTTCCAGCTCGGCCACCTTGGCGGGGTCGGCATCGGCCGGCGGGGTGAGGATGCACCAGCGCTGATGGAACAGCGTCGCAAAGCCCGCATCCGGCCCGCTGAATTCGGTACCGGCGACCGGATGCGCCGGGATCACCGTATGGTGGGGAAGCGCCCTGGTGAGGGCTTCGACGATGCTCTTCTTGGATGAGCCGACATCGCTCACCACCGCGTTCGGCTTGAGGGCCGGGGCCATCTCGCGTGCGGCGCCTTCCATTGCGCCGACCGGCACGCAGAGGATCACCAGATCGGCATCGGCCACGGCATCGGCGG
>CAYRCH010000217.1:0-2771 GCA_964422665.1 uncultured Sphingomonadaceae bacterium
CTCGATGCGCTGCGGCAGGTGGTGTTCCTGCGCGCCTATGCCCAGAAGCAGCCGATCAACGAATACAAGCAGGAAGCCTTCGGCCTGTTCGAGAACATGCTTGAAACGATCCGTGAGGATGTCACCAAGATCCTGCTCACCAGCCAGCTCCGCATGGCGCCGCCGCCGCCTCCGCCTCCCTTGCCGGAGCTTCCCGAATTCCTGACCGGCCATGTCGACCCATTTACCGGGATGGACAATGCCGGGGGCAAGATGGCCGGAGCCGAAGCGATTCTGGGATCTCTGGCAGGAGCTCCCCGGGCTGCGGTGGGACCGGGCGCGGCGGGGGCCGAGGATCCCTATGCGCATATGGGCCTGAGCCGGAACGCGCCATGTCCGTGCGGTTCCGGCAACAAATACAAGCATTGTCACGGCGCGGCTTCCTGAGACCGGACCACCGCGCCGGGCAGGCTTGCTGCGATTGTAACACCTGTTAGTATTGCGTCCCGGAGGGAGAGGCGCAGTGCGGATTGAGGTACTGGACTTGCCCAGATGCGTGGTCGGCGAAGGCCCCGTTTGGGATGCTGCGGAGCGGGCGCTCTATTATATCGACATCCTCGAGCAGAAGGTCTTCCGCTGGGATCCGGCGAGCGGCGACCTTTCCCGGTGGGATGTGCCCGATATGATCGGCTCGATGGCGCTGCGGCAAGGTGGCGGCGCCATAGTCGCGCTCGTAACCGGCGTGCATACGCTCGATTTCAAAACCGGCGAGGTGCGGCCGCTGGCGCTGATGGAGCCGGCAAACCCGGCGATCCAGCTGGCAGACGGCAAGGTCGACCGGGCAGGGCGATTTGTCTTCGGCACCAGCCACAGGAAAGCGCAGGAGCCGCTGGGCGGACTCTACTCGCTGGGCACGGACGGCCGGATTGCGCAGCTCGACAGCGGGATAATCCTTGGCAACGGACCCTGCTGGTCGCCCGACAATCGCACACTCTATCACGCGGACAGCATGCGGCACATCATCTACGCTTACGAATACGACATAGAGACCGGCTCGGTTTCGAACCGGCGCGAATTTTTTAACTCAAGCGCATATGGCCCAATCCCCGACGGCGCGACGGTCGATGCCAATGGTGACCTGTGGGTGGCCATCTGCGAGGGCGGGGTGGTCCTGCAGCTCTCGCCTTCGGGCGAGGTGAAGCAGGTGATCGAAATGCCGGTGCGCTGCCCGGCAAGCTGCATGTTCTTCGGCCCCGATCTCGACCGCCTGTTCGTGCCGAGCATCGATCCCACTTTCATGGGCCGGCCGGACAATGACCAGGCGGGGCGAAACTTCGTGATCGACGGGCTGGGCGTCACCGGCCTGCCCGAACCGCGCTACGCAGGCTGAGAATATGGACAAGCGCCTGCCGCCGCTCCTCGTGACGGTGTTCATCAATATCGCAGGCTTCAGCCTGATCCTTCCGCTGCTGCCCTTCTACGGCCAGGTGTTCGAGGCCAGCCCGTTCGAGATCGCGCTGCTGTTTGCGGCCTATTCGTTCGGCAACGTCTTCGGCGAGATCCACTGGGGACGGCAGTCGGATGTATGGGGCCGGCGCAAGGTGCTGCTGGTGACCACTTTCCTTGCCGGTGTGAGCTACATCGCCTTCGCCTATGCGCCGACATTGTGGGCCGCCATCGGCATCCGGGTGGTGAGCGGTTTCTTCTCCGGTACGCTCAGCACATGCCAGGGCTTTATCGCGGATGTTTCTCCGCCCGAGCGGCGCGCCAAGACGATGGGATATTTCGGTGCGGCCTTCTCGCTCGGATTTGCGTTCGGGCCGGTTTTGGGTGGCCTTTTCGCGGGCGAGGAAATCGCCGCCGAGAGCTTCCGGCTTCCGATCTTCATTGCTGCCGCATTGTCCTTCGGTGCTGCCCTGTGGAGTTTCGCGGTCCTGCGCGATGCGGTTCCACCCGCCGGCCAGGGACGCCCGCTACCGCGCTATGGCGAGGCGTTTCGCTTCGTTGGCTCGCAGCCCCTGCTTTCCAGCCTGTTCGTGATTTCCTTCTTCGGGATAGCCGCCTTCGCTTCGATGGAGGCGATTTACGGCCTGTGGAGCGAAGCCAACTTCGGCTGGAGCGCGAAGGATCTCGGCCTGGCCTTTCTCGCCATCGGTTCCGGCGGACTGATCGCGCAGCTTGTGCTCATCGGGCCGTTGGTAGCGCGGTTCGGGGAAGCCCGGGTGATCCTTATAGGCCTGTTCCTGCTGGCGCTCTCCATGCTGCTCCAGCCAGTGATACGGATGCCAGTCTCGGGCGTCCTGCTGATGGGGCTGCTGATGACGGGCCATAGCCTGGCGTTTCCGTCCGCCGGAGCGCTGCTGTCGCGCAACACCCCGCCTGAAAGACAGGGGAGCACGATGGGCTTGCTGATGGCTTCGAACGCAATTGGACGGATTGTCGCCCCGCCGGCGTTCGGCCTGATTTACTCAGGAATCGGTCACGATGCGCCGTGGTATGCAGGTGCAGCCATGATCGGCCTGGTTATGCTGGTGGGCTGGAGAGCGGTGCGGCTGAGCGAGAAACCCGTGCGATCAGAGTCAGTGCCCTAGGAAGTCGAGAATGCGGCGCGCCGCGCGCGGGCCTGCTTCTCCATCCCAGCCCTCCGGGATTTGTCCGGTCTTGTAGGTGCCGTTAAGCACGTCCTCGGCCGCCGGGAGGATGGCTTCAGGGTCGGTGCCAAGCAGGGTGTTGGTGCCAACCTCGATGGTCACGGGACGCTCGGTATTGGCGCGCAATGTAAGGCAGGGCGT
>CAYRCH010000218.1:0-2766 GCA_964422665.1 uncultured Sphingomonadaceae bacterium
CGTCGGACAATGCGATCCATTACCGCGATGCGCGCGGCGAGCTCACCTTGCCGCTGCCCTTCATGCCGGGTGCGCACCAGGCGGAGAATGCCGCGCTGGCCGTGGCGATATTGCGCCATCAGGACGAAGTGCAGGTCTCACCGGAGGCGATGGCGGACGGCATCCGCTCCGCCCGCTGGCCAGCCCGGCTACAATTGCTCGGCGCGGGTCCGCTGACCGCGCTCGCGCCGGGGCACGAGGTCTGGCTCGACGGCGGGCACAATCCCGATGCGGGGCTGGCCATAGGGCGGCACTTCGCGGATGCGGCGGAGGGGATCCACCTGGTCATCGGCATGCTCGCCAACCGCTACCCGGCGGCAATCCTCGATCCGCTGCAAGGCCGGCTCGCCAGTGTCACCGCCGTGCCGATCGAAGGCAGCGACTGCCACCGGGCAGAGGCCTATGGCGACCGCGCACGCTGGTCGGAAAGCGTCGCCGAAGCCCTGCGCGCGCTGCCCGATGACGGCAAGCCGGTGCTGATCGCGGGATCGCTCTACCTCGCCGGCAATGTCCTGCAGGAAAACGGCGAGGTGCCGGACTAGACCTTGGGATCGGCCCGCGCGTCGCCCTCGCCCACTTCGCCCGCCGTGCCCATTGCCGCATCGACCAGCCCGGTGCGCATCATCCACCAGAACAGCACGATCCCCGGGACCGCGGCCAGCGTGGTGAGCAGGTAGAAGTTCACATAGCCCATCCACTCGATCAGGCTGCCCGCCGTCGTGCCGGTCAGGAACCGGCCGACAATGCTCGCGCCCGCCGATATCAACGCATATTGCGCGGCAGTGAAGCGCAGGTCGCACAGCGCCGAGAAGTAGGCGACGACCACCACGCCGCCATAGCCGCTGGCGAAATTCTCGAAGCCGATCGCCGCCGCCATGCCGATATTGGAATGTCCCGCGGCGGCAAGCGCGGCGAAGCTGGCGTTCGAGATCGCCATCAGGAACAGCGCGATCAGCACCGATCGCTTGAGGCCCAGCTTGGCGTAGAGCACGCCGCCGACGAACACCCCGATGATGAGCGCCCAGAACCCGACGCCCACATCGTAGATCGCGATCTCGTCATTGGTGAAGCCCAGATCGTCGAACAGCAGGCGGAAGGTGAGGTTGGCCAGCGTGTCGCCGATCTTGTGCACCAGGATGAACAGCAGCACGAGCCAGGCACCCGAGCGCTGGAAGAATTCCGCGAAGGGCCCGGCGATCGAGGCCCATATCTCACCCAGCCCCCGCTTCTGTGCCACGATCTTCCGGCGAGCCGGCTCTCCCAATATGAGCGCCGTCAGCATCGCCGGCAGGGCAAAGGAGGCGCAGGCGATATAGGCGGCCGACCAGCCGTAACGCGCGGCCACCACCAGTGCGAGCGCGCCCGCCCCGGCCGCGCCGATGCGCCAGCCATACTGGCTCATCCCCGAGCCGGTGCCGAGCTGGTACGGCTTCAGCGTTTCGATCCGGAAGGCATCGATCACGATATCGAAGCTTGCGCCCGCAATGCCCAGCAGGACGGCGGAAGTCGCGGTCCACACGATATCGGCGCTGGGGTCGGCAAGCGCGAGGTTGACCGTCGCCGCCATCACCAGCGCACCCGTCACCAGCATCCATGAGACGCGCTGGCCCAGCCGGCCAATCACCGGCAGGCGCACGCCGTCGATGATCCATGCCCAAAGCGGCTTCAGATTGTAGACGAAGAAAGCCAGCGTGAAGGCCGTTACCGTGGCCTTGTCGATACCCTCCTGCGCCAGCCTGGTGGTCAGCGTGGCGGCGAGCATCGCAAAAGGAAAGCCGGAGGAAATGCCAACGAAGAACGCGGCAAGCGATTCCTTCTCGAAATAGGGTTTGACCGAATCCCAAAGGCTGCGCCGCTCAAGAGCGGCCGGCTCGATTGCTTCGGTCATAGGTCCTCCGGTCCAAAGCCCGCGAGATTAGCGGGAATGCACATCATGGGAAGGGTGGATGAACTGGCCCTCAACAGCTATCGGCGCTAGCAATGCCCGAAACCGAAAAACCCAAAGGCGACCGGATCGCCAAGCTGCTCGCCCGCGCGGGCGTCGCCAGCCGCCGCGAGGTCGAGCGGATGATTGCCGATGGGCGAATCGCGCTTGATGGCAAGGTGCTCGAAACGCCGGCCACGATCCTGCAGAGCCTGCGCGGCGTGACGGTCGACGGCAAGCCCGTGGCCAAGGCCGAGCCGACCCGGCTGTTCCGCTTTCACAAACCGCCGGGGCTTCTCACCGCGGAGCGCGACCCCAAGGGCCGGGCGACGATCTACAACGCGCTGGTCAACGCGCTGCCCAAGGGAACGCCGCGGCTGATGCCGGTCGGCCGGCTCGACTTCAACACCGAGGGACTGCTGCTGCTAACCAATGACGGCGAACTGAAGCGCGCGCTGGAGCTCCCCGCCAGCGGAATCCCGCGCACCTACCGCGCGCGGACCTTCGGCGACATTACGCAGGAGCGGCTCGAAGAGCTGATCGACGGGATCGAGATCGAAGGCGTCCGCTACGGCCCGATCAACGCCAATATGGAACGCCGCACGGGGCGCAACCAGTGGGTCGAACTGACGCTGAAGGAAGGCAAGAACCGCGAGGTCCGCCGCGTGCTGGAGCATCTCGGCCTCGAAGTCTCGCGTCTGATCCGCACTGCCTACGGCCCCTTCGTGCTCGGCGACCTTCCGCGCGGCGCGGCAGCCGAAATCCGCAAGGAGGAAGTCGGGCGCCTGCAATCGGGCCTGAAG
>CAYRCH010000219.1:0-2762 GCA_964422665.1 uncultured Sphingomonadaceae bacterium
CTGGCGCTTCGATAAATCGCGCGATCCTGTCTGGCTGGGTTTGCGCCCGGTCGGCAAGGCCCATCCAGCCATTATTGGTTGCCAGCGCGTTGGCGTAGGATTCCAGCAATGGCTGGCGTGCGCGCAGCAGCATGTCCTCATCGATCTGCCCGGCGGCAAGATCCGCAACAGCCTCCTGCATCGCATTGCGGGCGGCATCGACCTGGACCCTGTCCACCTGGGCTGAAATCGAAAAAGTCCCGTAGCCCGGCCATACGCGCGACTGGCTGGCGCTGACGCCGGGAGAGTATGTCTGGCCGAGTTCTTCGCGCAGCTTATCGGTCAGGGCGAGGCGCATCACGCGCTGAAGCAGTTCGAGCTCGAGCGACTGGACCAGGTCCTCGCCATCGCGGGTTGGCCAGGTCAGATGGATCATCGCCTGGTCCTCCGCCCCGGAGTGCCTGACGATGCGCTGTTCGCGCTGGCTGGTGAAAGACCGGTGGCGGTTGTCCGCATAGGGCTGGAAATCCGTTTCCCGGGGCGACAGCGCGCCGACAGTCGCGCCCACGATCTCTATCGCCTGCTGTTCGTCGATGTCGCCGACCAAGGCGATCTCCAGGGCGCCGCGTTTCAGCCGGTCCTCGATTGCGGCGCGCAGGCCGTCAATCGTCAACGTGCGATATGTTTCTTCATCGGCCGTGGCGAAGCGCGGATCGTCATCGCTGAGGATTGCGCCAAGCGAATTGGACAGCGCGGATGACGGCGTGGCGTACCGGCTGGCGAAGAAGTTGCTCAGATATCGGCGATACTGGGCCTCCGCCTGGTTCCGGTAACCCGGATCGCTCAGGGCTGCGGCGATCAGTTTCATCTGCAGTTCGAGGTCGCGCGGCGTCGTGATCGATTGCATCCGGAAGGTTTCCGGGTCCGCCGCAAAACGAAAGCCCACGCTCTTTCCGGCGAGCATCGTCTGCAACTCGTCATAGTCGTGGAGCCCGAGTCCGCCGACATGCAGCACGGAGATCATGGCCGTTGCATGCGGATCGTCTCTCGTGTTCAGCATGGCGCCGCCATCGACGTTGAGTTCGAGCCGGATACGGTCCCGCTCGAGGTCGGTCTGCTTAAGGTTCAGCCTCACGCCATTGCTGAACTGCACCTGGCGGATGCCCAGCAAGGGTTCGACTTCGTCCGACACCACCGATCCGGGCGGGCCGAAGTCGTCATATCCGAATTCGCCGAATGCCCGGTCTTCCGGCGGGACAAGCTCGGCCGCCATGGCTTCGTCCCACGCCGCCCGCAAGGCGGCCTCTCCGCCTTCGGGAGCGCTTGCTCCTTCGAAACGGATCAGCGGGTCATCCAGCGAAACCAGTTCAGTCAGCAGGGCGGCCATCACATTATCCGGCGTAATGTCAGGCTCAAAGGCGTTGAAGCGTTCCAGCTGGGCCTCGGGCGTCGTTGGCACGATCTCGTCCTGCAGGAAGGTGATCGCAGCGCCGGTGAAGGCCGAGTTGGGCCGGGTGGATGCCGAACCCACGGCATTCTCGATCGCGGTGCGCAGGTTTGCCAGCTGCTCGTCGATTTCCTGCTGGGTAAAGCCGAAGCTGAGGCTTCGCCGATATTCGATCGCTGCGGCGATCATGCCGCGCCGCCATTCGCCTTCCTTGCTTTCGACGATGATATTCGTCGTCCGCCCTGCATCGACCACGTCGCTGGTGCCCACGCCGGCATCGCGAAAGGGTGGGTCGTCGGCGCGCGTCAGGCGCTGCAAACGCCGGTTGATGATGCCGTAGGCGACCTGCCGCATCACGCCCTGCTTGCGGGTTTCGATGCTGTCTGGCTCGTCGAGAAAACTTCCATTGCGCGAAATGAGCACCCGCTCGGGCAGCGCGGGATGAAGATGGATGCTGATGCCCCCCGCCAGATCCGGATCGACGGGCCCGGCGCTCGGCATCTCTTCCAGGGGCGTTTCAGACGCTTCCCAGTCGGCGAAATGTTCGGCGATCTTCGCCTCGACGAGGGCGGGATCGAATGCCCCCACGATGACCAGCGCGACATTGTCCGGCCGGTAATATCGCCGCCAAAAGGCCCGCAGGCCCTCTGCTGTCGCAGCCTCGAGCGAGGCGATCGTGCCAATCGGCATTCGCTGGGCCAGCCGCGAACCCGGATAGAGGAATTCGAACCGGTTGACCGTGTTCCTGAGCATGTAGGTATCGCGTACCCGCCGTTCCGACAGGATCACGCCCTTTTCCCGCGAGACCGCATCGGGATCGAAGGTCAGCGCGCTCGCCGTCTCGCGCATCAGCATCAGGGTCGTGTCCAGCAGGGCCTTATCCGCGCGTGGCAGGTCGAGCCGGTACATTGTGGTGTCGAAGCTGGTGGAAGCATTCGTGTCGGCGCCGAACGCCAGGCCTTCGCGCTCCAGCAGGCGCACCATCTCTCCTTCGGGCACCCGATCGGATCCGTTAAACGCCATGTGCTCGACGAAATGGGCGAAGCCTTGCTCTTCATCCAGTTCGTTCAGCGAACCCGCATTCACCACCAGGCGAACCTGCGCCTGGTTGGCCGGGGTATCGTTGCGGCGAATGACATATCGCATGCCATTATCCAGCCTGCCGAATATGAATTCGGAATCGGCAACAAGGTCGGTAGGCGGGTAATTCCAGGCGGGAGCGGGAGAAACCTCGACCGGGCCAGTGCCGACCGGATCGGCCGGCTGCGCATGCGTGGGCAGCGCGCTCCCCGCCAGCAGCGCCAGCGGCGCGAGCCATGCCCAAAATTGTCTGATC
>CAYRCH010000220.1:0-2758 GCA_964422665.1 uncultured Sphingomonadaceae bacterium
CGATGTCGGGCGACTGGTTGAAGCTGAGGATGGTCTTCGGATGCTCCTCCGTGACGGTGGTGCGCAGCTTGGGCGGCGGGCCGTCGAGCGCGCGCACATGGTCCAGCCAGTCGCCATCGGCCTCGCGCGCGGCGAGGCCGAAACGCTGCGGCACTGCGGCCGATTGCGCGCCGCGCCCGTGAAGCGGGGGCTTGGTGGTGGAGTTCATGTGGCGGAACATAGCATGAACATAACTTCGGTTACAGGGGGTTTTGCGGGGCTGGTTTCGCGAACTGCCATTTCCTTTTCGTCACCCTGAACTCGGTTCAGGGTCCATTTCTCCTCCCGAACAGGCGGTCCAGGTGGAGGAATGGATGCTGAAACAAGTTCAGCATGACGACGATGGAGCTTTTTCCGTCTTTGCCGAAGTAGCGCCAGTCGTCATGGAGACGACGGAGGATCGCCCCCCAGGCCGCCCGCGGCGCCGCCCGCAAGCGCGACCGCCATGGCACCGGTTGACACATCTGACACTGTCCTGGGTGAAAACTCCGGCCCGCCTTTTTCGCGGCCGTTGTCAGCCAGCCCCGCGACATAATCGACATAGTCGCAAATATCCGCGAACCACCCGTCCCAGCGCGCCAGCGCCTGGACCCGGGCCTGCTCGACCGCTGTCACCCGCAGCTCCTCTGCCGGGCCTTCCCCGGTCCTGCCGGTATCCGCCTGGCATTTCGCTCCGGCCGCTTCTGCGGCCTCGTGCGCATATTCCTCGCGGTTAATGGGCTGGGCATTGCAGTCGGTCGACATGGTCTGGGTCACCGGCGCTTCGCCGATCAGGGCGAGCAGCTCGTCGAAACGCTCCGCATCTTTCGCGGCCGCCTTGTCATCGGCCGCCTTGTCCAGCCTTCCGAGATGGGCGAGCAGCAGGCGGGTATCGAATTTGCGCCGCGTGCCGACCAGCTCGCCGCGATACCAGATGTCTTCCTCGACGCCGTCGATCGCCCGGTCGGCCAGGACTTCGCTGCCGGCCGAGCGCGCCAGCACCAGCGCCGCGGCCCATCCGCGCGCAAACTGGGGGTCGCGCCGCCGCAGCCGGTAGGCGGCTTCGCGCGACAGGCCGACGCAGCGGCAGGAGGCGCGCACATTGCCCCGGCCGGCGAGGTGATCGAGGAACTGGAGCTTGCGCTCCGGCGTCCAGCCGGGGGCGAGCTCGGGAATGGTGGTGGGGGAAAGGTCCGACATGATCCGCTTCTCCTTTGTGAGAACAAAAAGCGAATCGATTCATTATGCATGAGGCGGCGTGTAGGACAGCATTTTTTTGACGGGGGCGCGGGTGAAGGGTGGGAATTGGCTGGGAAGCAGACAATTCAGCGAACCCTCAACGGCATTCGACGCGGTCTGAATTAGCTGGCTGCGAAACACAGGTCCCGCCTCCTACGACTTCAACGCGTCCGCCACGTCTCCCTTCTAGCGAGATTTGGGCCTCGCCCGACACATTGGCGTAGTTCGATCCTGCGCCTCCAATGGCGATCTCGGCATTTGTCACTCGCAGGCGCATGGCGTCGATCGAACCCGCTCCCCCGACAGCATAGTTTGCTTCACGAGCCGATCCGCTCGCCGATATGCTTCCCGAGCCGTTCGTGACCAGTCGGACCGTCTCGACATCGAGCTCTGTAATTTCGATCTGACCCGCAGCTTGGAGCGTTGCGGCGAAACTTTTCCCCTGCGGTCCCCACACTTCGACCGGTCCAGGCCCTTGCACCTCGATGGACGCAATGCTGGGTGTCCAGACGACGACATTCAGACCCGACCCCGGATTCCCGCTCCATTTTGCGCCTTCGCGGTAACGGATGGTGAGCACGCCGTCCTCGACCGAAACGATGGCGTCTTCGATCAAGGCGCGCGGCCCTTGCAGTCGCGCCCGGTTTGTCTCGCCGCCTGCCATGACGAACACCTGGATGGCGCCGGACACTTGCACCTCGTCGAATTCGGTGAGGGGAACGTCGAGCACGGGATAGGGGCTAGGATTTCTTTCGGAGGTGTTTGCCGGAACTTGCTCGGAAACCGCAGCACTATGCGCCAAAGGCGGTTCGCTGTTGGTCTGTGTTAGGGCAAGTGCGACGGTGGCAAGCAGGATCATGATTGCGGCTCCTATGGTGACCAGCCAGCGTTTCGTGGTGGAATGCTCCACTGGGCTAGTCGTTGCGGTCGAACCGCCCACCCCAATTTTGGTGGCTCCCATATAATTTGGGGGTCCGGCCTCTGCTTGCCCGAGCATGCGCGCAGCCTCCCGACTGTTCGAAACGCCCAGGTGTCGGCGGGCTTCGCGTAGATGCTCAGTCACAGTGTGAACTGAGATGTCCAGCTCGCGCGCAATCGATTTGGTGTCGAAGCCACCCCGCAGGAGTCGCAATATCTCCTTTTGGCGGGGAGTCAGTTTCTGAAGATCGGCGTTGCTCACCGAGGGGACTATTTCGCATTATACAACAGTCCGCAATGTTGTCGCAAGCGGACGTCGGCCCCCAACCCCTCTTCGTCATCCCCGCGAAAGCGGGGACCCAGTCGGCTCCACGGACGGGAAGCCTGGATGGTCGGCCAATTCCCCTTTCCGCGCTGGGCACCTGAAGAGCTTACTGGGTTCCCGCTTTCGCGGGAATGACGAGGTTAGGGCAGTTTCGTCCGCAATGGAGAGCAGGCCCGGCCCCCTCGCTGCGCCGCCCCCCTTAGTCCAGCGAAGCCATGCTGGGCGCAGCGTCCCGGCTGACCTCGACGGTCGCCTGGG
>CAYRCH010000221.1:0-2743 GCA_964422665.1 uncultured Sphingomonadaceae bacterium
GGTGCGTCTACCAATTCCGCCATCTGGGCACCGGATCGTCGAGGCGGGACCCGCTGGTCCGCGCACTGACTGGTAGGGGCGCGCCAATGCTATGTGACGGCGGTTTTGTCAACTTGCATCCGCCGCCTGCAACCGCCCGGCAGCGCTTGCGGGCGCATCGCTGTTGGGGCATGGGGCCGCCACGGCACAGATGCGGGCACAGATGCCCCGAAGGTTGAGGAACCATGGCGAAACGCGATCCGCTTGAAGACAGGCTGGTGGTACTGATCGGGGGCAGCGGCTTCCTGGGCACGCATGTCGCGCAGGCATTGCTGGAGCGGGGCGCGCGCCTGCGGATCGCCAGCCGGCATCCGGAAAAGGCCTTCCGGCTCAGGCCGCTCGCCAATCTCGGCCAGATCCAGTTCGTGCGCTGCAACGTCACCGACCGCGCCAGCGTGGCCGCGGCGATGCTGGGCGCCAGTGCGGCGGCCTATCTTGTGGGCGCGTTCAAGGGCGACCTGAAGGCGTTGCAGGCTGACGGCGCCGGACTGGCGGCCGAAGCCGCGGCGCGCGAAGGCGCGGATGCCTTCGCCTATGTCTCGGCGACGGTGGCCGATACGGAAAGCCCGTCCGCCTACGCCCGGACCAAGGCCCTGGGCGAGCAGGCAGTGCTGGAAGCCTTCCCGCGCGCCACCATCCTTCGCCCTTCGGTGCTGTTCGGCGAGCGGGACAATTTCATCAACATGTTCGCCGGGCTCATATCGATGATGCCGGTCCTGCCGGTTTTCGGGGCCGATGCGAAATTGCAGCCGCTGTGGGTCAACGACGCGGCGGAAGCGCTGGCAGCCGCTCTCGCCGATCCGGCGACCCATGGCGGCAACACCTACGAGCTGGCCGGCCCCCAAGTGGTAACGATGGGCGAACTCAACCGCAGGATTGCCGAGGCGCAGGGCCGCAAGCGCCATTTCGTCGAGATGCCCGATGCCATTTCGGGCATTTTCGCATCATTGCCGGGCACGCCGATGAATCGCGACCAGTGGCGGATGCTGCAGGCAGGGTCGGTCGCATCTGGCGAGCTGCCGGGCATCGAGAAGCTGGGCATCCAGCCCAAGCCACTCGACCTGTTCCTCGACAAATGGATGGTGCGCTACCGCCGGCACGGCCGGTTCAGCACCCGGCCCGAGGCGGCGCGCTAGTCGCCGCTGGCAGCGTCGCCATTCGAGGGCGGCGCCGGAACGTCCGCCGGCTGGGTGCCCTCGTCCTTGAGCAGGGTCAGCGGCTCGACCAGCAGGGTCGCCCCTTCGCTGCCGACAATCCGCACCCGTTCGCCTGACGCCACGTCCGGGCCGCGGACATTCCATTCGCTGTCCCCAAGCCGCACGCGTCCGCTGCCATGGGCGATGGCGCTCACCACCAGGGCGGATTCGCCCACCAGCCGCGCACCGCGCCGGTTCATCAGCGGGTCGGCGCTCTCGATCGGCCGGTCGCGCAGCAAGCGCTTGGCCGAGAAGACGGTGATGAGCGAAAGAAACACGAAGTCGATCACCTGCATCGGCACGCCGAGATCGAAGGCAAAGGTCAGCACACCGGTGGCTATCGCAGCCAGCGCCAGCCAGATCAGATAGACCCCGGGCACCAGCATTTCGAGCGCGGCGAGGATAAGCCCCAGCGTCAGCCAGACCCAGTGCGCATCGATGCCTTCGAAGATATCCATTACCTGCGGTCCGTTGTGGGCACGCCGGAGCCCGATGCCCGCGGCGGCAACTGGGTGGTGACGGCGCCCGTCTTCGCCCCATCGCCCAGCACTTCCTTCGCCAGCTCGCCGATACCGCCCAGCGTGCCGATCAGCTGGGTCGCCTCGATCGGAAACAGGATCGTCTTGGCGTTGGGGGAGTCGGCGAATTTCGCCACCGCCTTGGTATATTCCTGCGCCACGAAGTAATTGATCGCCTGGCTGCCCGACTGGGCGATGGCATCGGACACCATCTGCGTCGCGCGCGCCTCGGCTTCGGCGGCGCGTTCGCGCGCCTCTGCGTCGCGGAACGCGGCTTCCTTCTTGCCCTCGGCAGAAAGGATCGCGGATTGCTTTTCGCCCTCGGCACGCAGGATGCGGCTGGCACGCTCCCCCTCCGCCTCGAGGATTTCCGCGCGCTTCAGCCGCTCAGCCTTCATCTGCCGGGCCATCGCCTCGGAAATGTCGTGCGGCGGGCGAATATCCTTGATCTCGACCCGGGTGATCTTGACCCCCCAGGGCGAGGTGGCGTGGTCCACCACCGAAAGCAGCCGGGCATTGATCTCGTCGCGCTTCGACAGGGTCTCGTCGAGATCCATCGAGCCCATTACCGTGCGCAGATTGGTGGTGGTGAGCGCCATGATCGCCATGTACAAATTGGAGACTTCGTAGGCGGCCTTGCCGGCGTCGAGCACCTGGAAGAACACCACCGCATCGACCCCGACCATCGCATTGTCGCGGGTGATGATCTCCTGCCCGGGGATGTCGAGCACCTGTTCCATCATATTGACCTTCTGGCCGACCCGGTCGACGAACGGGATGATCAGGTGCATGCCCGGTTCGGCCCCCAGCGTATATTTGCCGAGCCGCTCGATCGTATAGACGTAGCCCTGCCTCACCACGCGCACGCCCATCATGATGAAAACGATCACCATGAAGACCAGCGCAATCAGGAAATAGATCATCGGTCCGCTCCCCTGCTCAACCAGGGAGGATGGTAGCGTGCGGCGGAAGCGGAGCAAGAAAAACCGG
>CAYRCH010000222.1:0-2726 GCA_964422665.1 uncultured Sphingomonadaceae bacterium
TCCAGACCGACCCGATGATTATCCCCGCCCCGGTCGCCAGCACCCAGTGGATGCCCCGCGCCTGCAGCAGGCTGGCCACTGCGACATTGGCCAGCGCGCCGACGGCGCAGGTACCGCAAAAGCCCAGCCAGCCGAGCAGCAGGGCGCGCGCGCCACGCAGCTTCTGGTCGCGATAGGTCAGGAAGTTGTTGAGCCAGAAGTTGAACGTCATGGCGACGATCGTCGCCACCGCCTGCGCCACTGCGTAGATGCCGCCCCCCGCCACGAACAGCGCCCAGACCACCGCGAAATGCACCACCACGCCCATCGCGCCGACCGTGCCGAACAGCGCGTAGCGCGTGGGTATGAGCTGACCGAGCCAGCGCTCGTAAAGGCCGATCAGGAAGTCGAAGGCGATGGCGCGGTCGAGCTTGCTCTCGCCCGAGAGGCGTTCCCCGAATACGAGCGGGAATTCCTTCACTCGCATCCTGGGCTGGGCCGTCGCCAATATGTCGAGCAGGATCTTGAAACCTATGCCCGAAAGCCGGCCTGCCTGGTCGCGCAGCGTCTCCGCGCGCATCAGGAAGAAGCCGCTCATCGCATCGGTCAGCTCGCTGCCTGTCAGCAGGCGGGCAAGGCGGTTGGCGAGCCTGGACCCCTGTTCCCGCCGATCGCTCGCTATCCCCGCCGCGCTGGCGCCCTCGGCAAAACGCGATGCGACGGCAATGTCGGCTTCGCCGCTTTCGACCGCCGCCAGCATCTGCGGCAGCAGCGCCGGGTCGTGCTGGTGATCGGCATCCATCAGGGCGACGAAGGGCGCGGCGGTGGCGCACATCCCCTCGATCGCGGCGGAAGCGAGGCCGCGCCGGCCGATCCGCTGGATCACGCGAACGCGCGTGTCGGTCCGGGCAATCTCGCGCAATGCGTCGGCCGTGCCATCGGCGCTGTCATCGTCGACGAACAGCGCTTCCCAGCCATCGGGGCCGAGCGCCTGCTCCAGCCGGGCGATCATCGGGCCGATATTGTCGCGCTCGTTGAGCGTGGGCAGGACGATGGCGAGGCGCAGCATGGAAAGTGGTTACTGGCCCGTCACCGAATTTGCCGGTCGCCGTGCCGGTCGCTGCGCGCAGGACGAACTCTCCCCAAGCACCCAAAACACGACACTACGCGCGCGGCGAAACACTGTGACTTTCGGTATCATCTTGCTGACATTACTGCATTTTCCATTGCAGCTGTGTGACTATCGCGAATCACCCCGATTTCTTCCTCGTCAGCCCCATCAACCCACGGAAGGTAGCAGGGGCAGGCCATGTAGGAAAATGGATTGCGCGGGCCGAACGCCGTTGTAGCATCGCCTTTCAAGGCAGGGGGCGGCGATGACAAGTGAAGCTCTGGCAGGCGCGGTCCCGATCGATGCACAGGCGGCCGCCACCCCGGACCAATCCATCGCGTCAAGCCGCCTCGACAGCCTCGATTACATCCGCGGCATCGCCGTGCTCGGCATATTGCTGTCCAACATACTGAACTACGCCCTGCCGCCTGGCGCCCACCGCTGGGTCGAGCTGGCGGGGCAGCCGAGCGTCACCGACACGATGAGCTGGCTCGTCCAGTACATATTCGTGGACGGCAAGATGCGGGGGATCTTCGCGCTGCTGTTCGGGGCGGGGCTGGTGCTGTTCATGTATCGGGCCCGGGCGCGCGGCGCCCCGGCATACTGGCTGCAATTGCGGCGCCTGTTCTGGCTGGCGCTTTTCGGGCTGGCGCATTTCTTCTTTCTCTTCACCGGCGATATCGTGTTTCACTACGCGGTGATGGGCATGGCTGCGATCTGGCTGGTGCGGCTCCCGGCAAAGTGGCTGCTTCTGGCCGGCTGCCTGATCTACTGCGCCGACAGCGCGCTGGCGGGTCCGGATTTGTGGGGATGGCGGCAGTTCGAAGTCGCCGCGATGACCGCTCCGGAAGGAGCGGAAGTCCGGCAGGAGTATCTCGCCGAGAATGCGCGGGACCGGGCCGAGGCGATCGAAGGGGCCGAAGTGCTGCGAACCGGCTCGCTCCCCGCCATCGTCCGGTACCGGTGGGACAACCACCGGGCAGAGCCGTTGGAAGCGCTCCGGTACGTGATCTTCGATGGGTTCGCGATGATGCTGGTCGGAGCCGCACTCTACCGGATGGGACTCTTCTCAGGTGCGTTCGACCGCCGCAAATTGCTCAGATGGGGCTGGATCGGGATCGGGGTTTCGGCCGCGGCCTCGCTGGCGCTCGGGCTTTGGTTGATCGCCGAGGGGTTCCCTCGCGCGCTCAATATGTTCGTGTTCTACGGGCCGACCCACGTGACGCGCCTGCCCATGATCCTCGGCATGGTCGCGGTGCTGGTCGCCATGACTCCGAAATGGAGCGCAGGCGATCTCGGGCGCCGGCTCAGCGCTGCCGGCCGAATGGCCTTCACCAACTACATCCTCACCAGTTCGCTGGTGATGGCCGTGATCTTCCAGGGATGGGGCCTCGGCCTGCATGGCTCGTTTACCCGCACCGGATTGTGGACCTTCGTCCTGCTGGGCTGGGGGCTGATGCTGGTGATCTCGCCATGGTGGCTGGCGCGATTCCGCTTCGGCCCGCTCGAATGGGCCTGGCGCTGCCTGACCTACTGGAGGTTGTTCCCGATCCGGCGGAGATAGCGCCAGCCTAGAGCCGGGCGGCGACTGCCTTGCCGATCGTTTCCGTTCCGCAATCGCCGCCGAGATCGGCGC
>CAYRCH010000223.1:0-2707 GCA_964422665.1 uncultured Sphingomonadaceae bacterium
CGCGTCAATACATGTGCTGGCCGCCATTGATGCTGAGCGTGGATCCGGTGACGAAGCCGGCTTCGTCCGCGCACAGAAACGCCACGCCTCGGGCAATTTCATCGGCGTGGCCGAGCCGGCCCACCGGAATGCGCGCCACGATCTTCTCCAGCACGTTTTCCGGCACGGCGGCGACCATGTCGGTATCGATATAGCCCGGCGCGATCGCATTCACGGTGATGCCGAAACGTGCGCCTTCCTGCGCCAGCGCCTTGGTGAAGCCGTGGATGCCGCTCTTGGCCGCGGCATAATTGACTTGCCCGTACTGACCGGCCTGGCCGTTGATCGAGCCAATATTCACGATCCGGCCCCAGCCGCGATCCTTCATTCCGGCAAAGACGGCCTTGGCCATGTTGAAACAGCCGCCGAGGTTCACGCGCATCACGTCGGACCAGTCGTCGAAGGTCATTTTCAGCAGCGTGCCGTCGCGGGTGATCCCGGCATTGTTGACGAGCACGTCCACCTGACCGACTTCCTCGGCCACCTTGGCGCATCCGTCGAGACAGGCTTGGTGATCGGCCACATCCCATTTGTAAGCGGGGATGCCCGTTTCGGCGGTGAAGGCCCGGGCCTTTTCGTCATTGCCGGAATAATTCGCCGCCACGCTGAAACCCTGTGCCTGCAGAGCCTCGCTGATCGCCCTGCCAATGCCTCTGGTTCCGCCGGTTACGATTGCCACACGTGTCATAGATCGTCCCTGTTCCTCTTCCGCTGCGGGGCCTCATTGCGGAGTAGGCAATGCCTGCCGCCGGGAAAAGCGGAAATACGCTGCGGCGCGCCGACAGCGCGCTTTATGGGCGATTCGGGAAGTGGATAACCGCCGCCTAGAAGCGGAACTGGGTACCGATATAGACCGCCTGGCTGTCCTGCACCGAATCGGTCAGCGGAACGAGGCGGTCCCGCTCCTGCGAATAGCGGATGCCCGCGGTGACATCGAGATTGCCGGTGACGCGGTAGGAACCGCCCACTCCGACCATCTGGTCGCCCAGCCCCTCACGGGTGCGCGGCGCCTTGCCGGTCGTATCCGCTTCCTCCAGCTCGACTCGCGCGGCGAAGCGGCTGGGCTTCTCACGCACGCCGGGCGAAGGTTCGAAATGCGCAAGATCGGGCATGGTGATCTGGCGGAGATCGGACGTCCTCTGCGTCGTCGGCTGGGCGAAGCTCTTGTAGCCGCGCGACAGGCCGAGATTGTAACGGACGGGTGCGACCGTGGGTGCCGCGCGTTCGGCACCGACCTGTTCGGCCGCGACGGAAATCGCCGAGCGGACCGAAATCGCCTGCGCGGTTTCGCTGTCCACCCGGACGGCCACTGTAAGCGCCCGGCCGGGCTTGTCGGCAGTGCTTGCCGGAGTGAAACGCATCAGCCGGCCGCGGCCATTGGCCTGCCGCTCGGCCAGCAGTTCCGCCATGCGGGGGCTGACATTTGCCGGAGTAAAGGAAGCGAAGCTGCCGCGCGCGGCCAGGCTGACCGATTCGGATCCGATGGCGAAACCGGCGCTGGGAACCAGGACAAGGGCAAGCGCACCTGCGCCGACGGCAAACGCCGTCTTGCGGTGTAAACCGGTGCACATTTTCGCAAATCCTGTCCGCGGTTCGACCACGGTGCTATCTCCTCTGCTCCCCCGGCGAAGGCGGCTTTTGCCGTCGCGCCGCTCACATACGACTCGCAAGGGTCGCATGCGGTTTCCAACACAGCACCATGACCCATTGATGACAAGCGATTTAACCAGGATGAACGGCCCCGCACTTCCAATTTTTTCAGAGTGTTGCGCGCGGTCCACAGCCGAACCCGTATCGAGCCCCTGATGCGCCGGCCTCCCTCCCCATCCGTATCGAGGCGCTTGCGGCAGCTCCGCCGGGCTTCCAATATGGCTTCATGAGCGAAATCGATTTCCTCGAAATGAAGGATGGCAGGCGAATTGCCTTTCGCCATTCGCCGGGCGCCGGCCCCATGACCGTGTTCCTGCCCGGCTATATGTCGGACATGGAAGGCACCAAGGCGCAGGCGCTGTTGGGCTGGGCGCGAGAGCAGGGCCGGGCGTGCCTGTTGCTGGATTATTCGGGCTGCGGGCAAAGCCCCGGGGATTTCGCCGACGGTTCGCTGACCCGCTGGCGCGACGAGGTGCTGGCGCTGATCGCCGCGCAAGGCGGCGGCCCGGTGGTGCTTGTCGGCTCCTCCATGGGCGGATGGCTGATGCTGCTCTGCGCTTTGCGGCTGGGCGCTCAGGCGAAGGGCCTGGTGGGCATCGCCGCCGCGCCGGATTTCAGCGACTGGGGCTACGATGCGGGCCAGAAGGCAAAGCTGGCCGGCGGAGAGACCGTGCTGGAAGAAAATCCCTACGCGCCCGAGCCGGTGCCGACCCATCCGCTGTTCTGGCAGGATGCGGAAACGCACCTGCTGCTCGACACGCCCATCCCGATCGAGTGCCCGGTGCGCCTGCTGCACGGGCATGAGGATACGGATGTCCCGCCCGAAATATCGCTGCGCCTTTCGGCGGCCCTGCGTTCAGAGGATGTGCAGGTGACTCTGGTCAAGAATGGCGACCACCGGCTCTCGCGCGAGAGCGATATCGCCCTTCTCCTGCGCACCGTAGCTTCGCTGGACTGACCTTTTCGGATGACTGCCTTTCCCCTGCTCGCCCTCTCGCTGGCCATTCTCCAATCCGCT
>CAYRCH010000224.1:0-2696 GCA_964422665.1 uncultured Sphingomonadaceae bacterium
AGCCGCGCCGAAATGCCCACGCGCATCGCCCCGGTGGCCAGCTTGAGCAGCGCATAGCGTCCCGAGGCATCGAGCCGGTCGAGCAGCTTCGGCAATTCCGACATCACGCTGGCCCGGGTCATCCCCTGGAGCAGGCCGACCGCTTCGCTGACGCTCGGCGGCGCAGGCGCAGTGTCCGGCGCCGGCCACAGCAGGCTCGCCGTCTCCGCCGTATCGCCCACGAAGTCCCGGCTCAGCGACCACAGCACGGGATCCACGCGCTCATGCATGATGCCTCGCACCGTGGAGCTTTTGACCGCCGGAAAGTCGAGGGCTTCGGTCAGCGCCGCCAGCGCCCAGCCGCGGTCGGGATCGGGAGTGGCGCGCAGATAATCCGCGATCAGGCGCAGTTTCTCATTGCGGCTGCGCGTATAGACGAGCGCGTCGATAAGGGCGGCGAACTCCTCCACCGCTCAATCATCCTCGTCCTCATAGCCCACCAGCGCCAGCGCCCGGGCGCGCCGCTGGTTGAGCTGGCACCAGCGCAGCAGGGCTTCCTCGCGCCCATGGGTGATCCAGGTCTCGGCCGGATCGACCTCCCGGATCGTGGCGGTCAGTTCGTTCCAGTCGGCATGGTCGGAGATGATCAGCGGCAGTTCGACATTGCGCTGCCGCGCCCGCTGGCGCACGCGCATCCATCCGCTCGCCATGGCGGTCACCGGCTCGGGCAGGCGCCGGCTCCAGCGATCGTTGAGCGCCGAAGGCGGGCACAGGATTATGGCACCGCGCATCTCGTCCTTCGCATGATCCGACACCAGCCTCAGTTCCCCGAGGTCGATCCCGAAACTCTCGTATAGCCGGCACATCTTCTCCAGCGCGCCATGGATATAGATCGGCTCCGTATGGCCGGCGGCGCGCAGTTCGGCGATCAGGCGCTGCGCCTTGCCCAGCGCATAGGCGCCGACCAGCACGCAGCGGCCGGGATGATCGCTGAGCGCCGCCAGCAGCTTGCCGATCTCCTCGCCGATCGGCGGATGGGTGAATACCGGCAGGCCGAAAGTCGCCTCGGTGATCAGTATGTCGCAGGGAACAGGCTGGAAAGGCGGGCAGGTCGGGTCCGCCCGGCGCTTGTAATCGCCGGTGACGATCACCCGTTCGCCCGCCCGTTCGAGCAGGATCTGGGCAGAGCCCAGCACATGGCCGGCGGGCAGGAAGGTGGCATCGATCCCGCCGCCGAGCCGCACCGTTTCGCCATAGGCCGCGCCGCGCCCGCCTTCGCGCGTATTGTAGCGCAGCTCCATGATGGCCAGCGTCTCCGGCGTCGCAATGGTCTCGCGGTGCCCGCCGCGCGCATGGTCGGCATGCCCATGGGTCACCAGCGCGCGAGCGACCGGCTGCGACGGGTCGATCCAGCTATCGGCAGGGGGGAGATGGATGCCGTGCGGTTCGGCGCTGATCCAGTCGAGTGCTCTGCTCATGCCAACAGGCAAATGGAAGGGGGCGCAAACCGTTCCCGGCGCGCCCCCTCCATTATTCCCGGAGTGTCAGCCCTTGTCCTTGGCTTCGCTGGCCGGCGCTTCGCCGCCATCTTCCGGCTTCGCCTTGGCCGATGGCTTCTTCTTGCGTTTCGGCTTAGCCTTGGGAGGCGCGGGCGTGAGCTCGAATGTCAGCTTGTCGTCCTTCATGCTGACATGCACTTCGCCGCCGCCCGCCAGCTTGCCGAACAGCAGTTCCTCGGCCAGCGGCTGCTTGACCTTTTCCTGGATCAGCCGCGCCATCGGCCGCGCGCCATAGAGCCGGTCATAGCCGCGCTTGCCCAGCCATTTGCGGGCATCGGTGTCGAACTGGATATGCACGTTCTGGTCGGCCAGCTGCAGTTCCAGCTGGAGGATGAACTTGTCGACCACGCGGCCGACCGTCTCCGGCCCAAGATAGGCGAAGGGCACGATCGCATCGAGCCGGTTGCGGAATTCGGGCGTGAACATCCGCTTCACCGCCTCTTCGCCCGCATCTTCCTTCGACACGTCGCCGAAGCCGATGCCCTGGCTGGCCATATCGGCCGCACCGGCATTGGTGGTCATGATCAGCACGACATTGCGGAAATCCACAGTCTTGCCGTGATGGTCGGTCAGCCGGCCATTATCCATCACCTGCAGCAATATGTTGAACAGGTCGGGATGGGCCTTCTCGATCTCGTCGAGCAGCAGCACCGAATGCGGGTTCTGGTCGACCGCATCGGTCAGGAGGCCGCCCTGGTCGTAACCGACATAGCCCGGAGGCGCGCCGATCAGCCGGCTGACCGAATGGCGCTCCATATATTCGGACATGTCGAAACGCTGCAGCTCGATGCCCATGATGCTGGCGAGCTGGCGCGCGACTTCGGTCTTGCCGACGCCGGTCGGGCCGCTGAACAGGAAGGAGCCGATCGGCTTGTCGGGATCGCGCAGGCCGGCGCGCGACAGCTTCATCGCGGTGGACAGCACCTCGATCGCCTTGTCCTGGCCGTAAACGACCCGCTTCAGGTCTTTCTCGAGATTGCCAAGGGCGCGCTTGTCGTCCTTGCTCACCGATTTGGGCGGGATCCGCGCCATCGTCGCCACGACCTTCTCGATCTCGCGCGCGGTGATGGTCTTGCGGCGGCGGCTCGGCGGCACCAGCATCTGCATCGCGCCGACCTCGTCGATCACGTCGATCGCCTTGTCGGGCAGCTTGCGGTC
>CAYRCH010000225.1:0-2685 GCA_964422665.1 uncultured Sphingomonadaceae bacterium
ACGAAAAACCCCTCCCGGGTGGGCGGGAGGGGTATTCAAATGGGGATTGCGACCCCGTCTGAATTTCGTGGCGGCGAGGAGTTGGCCGCCGGTATTGCTTAACGGCTGGCGAGGCGCACGCCGGTGTCGATCGCACCCGGCAGCGGGCGAGCCTCGTGATAGGCAAAGCAGCCTTCGCCGCCGCTTTTCACCCGGCCGCACATGGCCTGCGAACCGTCACGGTCGTAATCCGCGGCCGAAACGCGCCAGTAATGCTTGCCGCGCACCACCGCCTCGGAAATCACCATCTGGTGATTTCCGAGCTCGGGATAGCGCTTGAGATAGATGCTCCATGCCCGCTTCGCGCCGGCTTCGCTGGAGAAGCTGCCGAGCTGGACAAGGTGGCGGCCGTTCTCGACCACCGGGATGGCATTCATGGCCGCGGCGGTGCGGCTGACGCTGCGCACCGGCCGGCTTTCCGCAACCGCTTCGCGCACGAATTCCTGGCGGTCCTGCCGCACGGCGGCCGGCGTTGCGGCCGGAGCCGGGAAGGCAGCGGCGAAATTGGCCGGTTCGGCCTGCGCGGCGGGAGCCGCGAGCGGTGCCGGGGCGATGCTCGCCGGGATGTCGATGGCGGCCAGCTCCATGTGATCGTCCACCGGAGCGGCGGCCAGTTGCGGCGCCGCTTCCGGAAGCGATCCTTCCGCCAGCTGTTCGATGCTCGGATTGTTGTTCAGAGCCAGCATGGCAGGCTGCCCTGCATCCTCGTAGATCACCGGTACGTCGAGCAGCTGGGCGATGCGATAGGATTCATAACCCTGCTGGGAGACCTGCGCCCACTGGGCGATACGGTCGGGAACCTTGTCCGCCGGAACGTCTTCGGAGACCATCAGCCGGGCTTCGCGCCAGCGGCCGGCCATGGCGAAGCTGTAGGCGAGGTTCTGCCGCACCTTGGCGTTGTTCTCGCCGCCGCGCAGGGCGTTGGTGAGGATGTGGATGCCGCGCTCCGGATTGCCGGCCAGCGTATAGGCGAGGCCGAGGTCGGCATCGGCAATGCGGCTTTGCGACTCTTCCAGAACGGCTATCGCCTGGGGCCCCTTGCCCGATGCCGCAAGCGACAGGGCGAGGCTGAGTGCGGTGCGGGCAGAGCTGTCGCCCAGCTCGCGCGCGTCGGCATAGGCCTGCGCGGCGGAGTTGAAGCGGCCAGCATCCATATAGGCAGAACCCAGAATGGCGCGGTAGGAGACATTGCGCGGTTCGGCCAGCACGGCCTGTTCGGCAGCGGCGACAGCCTTGTCGTGCTTGCCCTTGGCGAGAGCGGCTTCGGCCTTGGCGGCGGAAGCGGCGGCCGGAGGAGCAGCATTGCTGGCGCAGCCCGAAACCATCGCGCCCGCGATGGCGGTGCTGAGGGCAAGGCCGATCAGGCGATTGCGGTTCGCGGTCTGGTACATTTTCATTCCCCTCGAAAATCGGGCGGGTTCAACCGATCTATTTCTTCAGTTGCGCAGCCAGCGCTTCGACTTCCTGGATCTGCCCGAGGAAGCGGTCGAGTGCTTCGGTCACCAGCTGCTGCGCACTGCGGTTGCGGATCGTGCAGGCAAGGCGAAGCTTCAGGTGCCGTTCGGCATCGAGGCGCAGGGTGAAGGCCGCTCGCTGTCCCTTGTCCAGGGCAGAGCCGCGTTCACGGCTGGAGCGCCGCTTGCGCGGTGTCGGCGCGGTTTCTTCCGTCGCACCGACCGCATCGGCCAGCTCTTCCTGCTGGCGCCGCACTTCCGGCTTGCGAGCGACCCACTGGGCGAGCGCGGCATCCGCCTCGTCCCCGTAGTCCTCGTCATTCTCGTCGTCGAAATCGTCCGCGTCGTAATCGTCGGGGAGGTAGTGAGAGGCATTTACGTCCTCATCTTCGTCCTCCTCCTCATCGACCTGTTCGACCGCGTGCACTTCGTCGATATCGTTGCCCGCGATCAGCGGCTGGGTTTCGATTTCCTCGTCCTCGTCGATGTCGTCCTCGTTCGAGGGCTGGGCCGGTGTCAGCGACAGGACCGTCGCCGAATGTTCGACCTCGGGCTCGTCGCCCATGTCGTTCCAGCCAAGATCTTCGAGTGTTTCCGCCGCCTGGGCGGCAGTGGCCGCACCCTGGCTCCAGTGCTGCGAGCGCATGGCGGGTTTGGCCGCGCCCTTGCGGGCCAGCAAGGTCGGTCCCAGTGAGGCGAAGCTTTTCGGTTCGTTCATCGCCCGGGCCCCTTATTACTGGGCGACCCGGCGACCGAAGCCGCCGGCGGGACGGTGCGCGCCGGGCATCTGCTGCGCCGCCGCCGTATTGGGGGCAGCGAACACGGTGCGGCGGAAATTCTTTTCCAGCCGGTCGGCGATGTAGTTCCACAGCGCAGTGATTTCCTGCGCGCTGCGGCCTTCCGGCTCGACTTCCATCACCGTACGCCCGTCGATCATGGACGCGGCGAAATCGGTGCGATGGTGCAGGGTGATCGGGGCGACAGTGCCGTGCTGCGACAGCGCGACGGCGGCCTCGGAAGTGATCTTGGCCTTGGGAGTGGCGGCATTGACCACGAAGATCAGCGGCTTGCCGGCGCGGTCGCAGAGGTCGACCGTGGCGCCGACGGCGCGCAAATCGTGCGGGCTGGGGCGGGTGGGCACGACGATCAGTTCGGCCACCGAGATCACCGACTGGATCGCCATGGTGATGGC
>CAYRCH010000226.1:0-2671 GCA_964422665.1 uncultured Sphingomonadaceae bacterium
TGCTGAACCCGATGGATTCGAGCGCCGTCGATCGCTTCATCTCGCCCGATTATGTCCAGCACAGCCAGCTCGCACCTCCGGGGCGCGCCGCGCTGAAGAGTTTTCTCGACATGATCAGGAAGCAGACGCCCGAAGCGGTGCATGATGTGAAGCGCGCCTTCGTCGATGGCGATCATGTGGTGGTGCATTACCATGTCCGCCGCTGGCCCGACGATCGCGGCTGGGCCGTGATCGATATATTCCGGATCGAGGACGGAATGATCGCGGAACACTGGGACGTGCTGCAAAATGTGAACGAAAACGGGCCGAACCCGAATTCGCCGTTCTGACCGGAGGCTGGGATGCGTTTCAAAGACAAGGTCGTGCTGGTGCTGGGCGGCAATAGCGGGATGGGGCTAGCAGCGGCGAAAGCCTTCGCAGCCGAGGGCGGCAAGGTGCACCTGACCGGCCGCGACCAGGCGACCATCGATGCCGCCGTGTCAGACATCGCCGGCGCCACGGGATATCGCTCCGACATTTCCGATCCTGCCGCGACCGAGGCGGTCGTAGCCGAAGTGGAGCGGGCAGACGGCCGGATCGACGTGCTTTACATCAATGCCGGCGTCGGCGGTTTCGCGCCGCTGCGGCAGATCACCGAAGCCGACTGGGACCACGTCCATGCCATCAACCTGAAGGGCTGCGTCTTCGCCCTGCAGAAGGCATTGAGGATCATGGGCAAGGACGGCTCGATCGTCGTCACCGGTTCGATCGGCGCCCATGGCGCGCTGGAAGGGAACGGCACCTATGCCGCGGCCAAGGGCGGGCTCTACATGGCGATGAAAGTCTTCGCCAAGGAGCTGGTGGGGGAGGGCATCCGTCTCAACATGGTCAGTCCCGGCCCGATCGATACGCCGCTGCTCTATCGCAATCCCGGAATGAGCGACGACGACGTGGCGAAACTGAAAGAGATGATGATCCGGAACATCCCGATGCACCGGATGGGGAGCAGCGACGAAGTGGCCAAGGCCGTGCTGTTCCTGGCGAGCGAGGATGCCGCCTTTATCACCGGCGCCAATCTCTTCGTGGATGGCGGATTGCTGGAGCTGCGCTGATGCCTGAATTCAACGATACCACACCGTTCGAACCGCCTTTCTCCACGCTCGACAATCCGCGCCTCGAATTCGTGATGGAAGTGCGGCTGACCTTCCCCGAGGTCTATACGATGGCGCCGCATCCTTTCGGCGGGATGCGCAGCGCCGTGCTGGTCAAGGGCGGGACCTTCGAGGGCCCGCGGCTAAAGGGCAGGGCCGTTCCGGGTTCTGGGGGAGACTATGCCTATTTCCGGCCCGACGATACGGCCGTATTCGACGCCCGTTACCTGCTGGAGGAGGAGGACGGCACGATCATCCTTCTGCACAACAAGGGCTTCCTGTGGGGCCGCAGGCCCGACACGATGCAGCGTCTGCGCGACTGGGCCTTCAACGATGGCGAGCCCGTGCCGCACGAGGAATATTACCTGCGCGGAAATCCGACTTTCGAATGCGCCGTAGGCCCGCATGACTGGCTGACCCGGCATGTGTTCATTGGCGTCGGTGAGCGCCGCAGCGACGGAAACCTGCTGCGCTATTACGCACTGGTTTGATGCGGCGGTCCGGCCCGTCGCCGGCCTTTACTGGTAGATCAGTTCGACGGTGAAGGTTCCGTTGTAGATGCCGGGCAGCTGGTTGGCGCCCACGTTGAGCTGCCCTCCGACGCTGAAGCTGAAAAAGCCGTCAAGCGCGGCGATGCGGAAATTGCGCCAGGTGGTGTTCAGCGGCACGATGGGCGTGGCGGCCATGGTGAGGTTGTTCACCGTCATGTTTGCGCCGCCGCCGGACCGGTTGAGCGTGATGTTATTGCTGTGAGCGCGGATCCAGACATAGCGGTTGTAGGTTCCGTAGCCATAGAAGCGCGCATTGTCCGTGCCGCCGACCGAAATGACTCCCCCGGTGGTGGTGACCCCATTTGCTGCGGACAGCGTGATCGTTCCGGCTGTCGGCCCTGCAATGATCCGGCCGAAATCGAGATCGGATGTGTTCACCAGAGTCAGCGGCCGGACAATATCGGCCGTGGCGGTGGCTTGTTCTACGGTCTGGGCATAGGCGGGCATCGCCGAAGCCAGTAAGGCTCCCGCGAGCAGGCGCGCCAGCAGCCCTGATGTCTTCCGTTTGAACATTGGTACCCCCCAATCCATCGGGAGATAGCCCACAAGCCGGAAGAGTAGCGTAAAGAGCCGTGGTTAAGGGGAGCTAAAAAATCAGGGGGTGGAATCTTGTCCACCCCCTGAAATTAAACGAGTTTTTCTTTCGATTTCCGGATTAACCGGGTTCTTAAGAGTCATTCCCCGCAGCGACGTTCCGGTACTTGATCAGCCATTTTCCATCGACCTTGACGAGATCGTCTTCGCCGTTCCCGGCCGCGGCGATGCGCGGTGCGTCGTCGCTGTTCAACGCGCCGCCTGTGCCGAATACCGTCTGGTGGTAATAGCGATATTTGGCTGTCGAAGGTCCGGTGAACTCTAGAAACTGGTTCATCGTGAAATGGCGCATGGCCGGGATCGATTCGCCGCTCGCACGGCGCTCGTCATGGCCCTGCTTAAGGTCGGCGACCATCTTGTGCAGCGCCTCGCGGCCCTTCACCTGCATGAAGGCGC
>CAYRCH010000227.1:0-2631 GCA_964422665.1 uncultured Sphingomonadaceae bacterium
GCCACGTCGCGGGCATTGTAGCGCACGCCGTCGCCCTGCTTGAAACTGACCTCGTGCGCCTCGTCCACCACGATCAGGCCGAGCGCGGGATATGGCAGGAACAGCGCGGAGCGCGCGCCGACGACAACCTGCGCCTCTCCGCTGGCAATGGCCCGCCAGGCACGCCGCCTCTCGGTCGATTTCAGCGAGGAATGCCAGATTACGGGAGCGGCGCCGAAGCGCTCCTCGAATCGGCGCAGGAAGGCCTGGGTAAGGGCGATTTCGGGAAGCATCACCAGCGCCTGCCGGCCGCGGCGCAGCGCAGCCGCGATGGCTTCGCAATAAACCTCGGTCTTGCCCGAGCCGGTTACCCCGTCGAGCAGGAAGGGCGCGAAGCGCTCGGCGTCGACCGCCGCGACCAGCCGGTCCGCTGCTTCGCGCTGGTCTTCGGTCAGGTCGGGCACGGCGTGATCGGGGTCGGGCCGGTCGTAGGGGCGATCACAGTCGACCTCGACGGGTTCCATGGCGCCGGCATTGACCAGTCCGCGCAGCACGCCTTCGCTGACTTCAGCGATCGCGGCCAGCTCGCGAATGGTCGCCTGCTCTCCTTCGAGGAGTTCGATTGCCCGCTCGCGCTGCGGAGTCATGCGTTCGGGCATGCCTCCCGAGAGCCGATATTCGGTGATGGTTGTCGGGCCGCGCAGCGCGCCGCTGTTCAGCACCATGCGCGCGACCGAGGCGAGGGGCGCGCAGTAATAGTCGGCCGTCCATTCGACCAGCCGCCTGAGCTTTTCGCCAAGCGGCGGAATCGGCAGCTTTTCGGTCACGGGGCGCAGTTTGGAATCCGCCACCGACTCTGCGGGCAGGCGCTCGGCCTCCCAGACGATCCCGAGAATCTGCCGCGGTCCGAGCGGGGCGACCACCACGTCGCCGGGCGCGAGCGTCATCCCCTCCGGCACGCGGTAGTCGAGCGGGCCGAGCGCATTGTTGAAGACGAGGAGACGGACGCGGTTCATGATGGTCTGGGCGCTATATGGGCTTGCTCCGGAAGGCCGGGCAAGGGCGCGGCAGGCAGATATGAGCGGATTGGACGCGCCGGCCCGCGCAAAGGGGGCGTGACAGAGCGCGCCGCGCATCACTATAGCCGCGCCCGTGGCAAAGGAATCCCAACTCGACCGCTTCAAGCAGGCTTTGACGGTGGCGTCGCGGGCTGTCTCGCGCGAGCCGGAGGCCGAAGTCGCCTTCAGCACCGAGGCGCCCGGCGTATCCGGCAAGGCGATCCGCGTGCCGATGCCGGGCCGCAACCTGCCGCGCGACCAGGCGCTCGAAGCGCGCGGCTTTGCCGATTCGAGCGCGCTCAGGCTGCGCTTTCACAATGCCGCCATGCACAGCCGGCACAGCCCCACCGAGCCCGTCGCCCGCGCCTGCTACGATGCGATCGAGCGCGTGCGCTACGAGGCGCTGGGCGAGAACAATTATTCGGGCATGCGCGAGAACCTCGCCGCCGCGCTCGACCTGCAGATGGCCTCCGATCCGATCAGCCGGGCGGACGATGCGGGCGAAGTGCCGATGCAGACCGCGATCGCGCTGATGCTGCGCGAAGCCCTCACAGGGCAGGCACCGCCCGAAAATGCGCGCGCCGGCGTCGAGCTGGTGCGCGAATTCGTGGAAAGCCGGACGGGCGACGATTTCGAGAAGCTGGCACTCTCGATCGACGACCAGAAGGCGTTCCAGCAGCTTTCGCTCGACATGCTGCGTCATCTCGAGCTGACCCGGGCGGAAGAGCTCGACGAACCGGCCGACGAGGAGGGCGAGGACCAGGAGAGCGACGAGGAAAGCCCGGGCGACGACGACCGCCAGGACGACGACCAGGCCCAGTCGCCGCAGGAAATGGCCGCCGAGCGGGGCGAAGGCGAGGATGACGGCGAGAGCGAATCCGAGACCACCGAGGAGCAGGATCTTGCCGAAGGCGATGTGGGCGAAGATGGCGAAGACATGATGATGCCGGTCCGCGCCAACCGGCCCTGGACCGACGATCCCGCCAATTTCGACTACAAGGCCTATACCGAGGAATTCGACGAGATCGTCGATGCGCCGGACCTGTGCGACTACGAAGAGCTGGACCGGCTGCGCGCCTATCTCGACAGCCAGCTGGCCGGCCTGCAGAGCGTCGTGACGCGGCTTGCCAACCGGCTGCAGCGGCGGCTGATGGCGCAGCAGAACCGCAGCTGGGATTTCGACCAGGAGGAAGGGCTGCTCGATGCCGCGCGGCTGGCCCGCGTGGTCGTCAGCCCTGGCCATTCGCTGAGCTACAAGGTCGAGCGGGATGTCGAGTTCAAGGACACGGTGGTCACGCTGCTGATCGACAATTCCGGATCGATGCGCGGGCGCCCCATCAGCATCGCCGCGATCAGCGCCGACATCCTTTCGCGCACGCTGGAGCGCTGCGGCGTGAAAGTGGAGATCCTCGGCTTCACCACCCGCGCCTGGAAGGGCGGGCAGTCGCGCGAGAAATGGCTCAACAGCGGCAAGCCGGCCAATCCGGGGCGGCTCAACGATTTGCGCCACATCATCTACAAGAAGGCCGACGAGCCGATGCGCCGGGCGCGCCGCAATCTCGGCCTGATGATGCGCGAAGGGCTGCTGAAGGAG
>CAYRCH010000228.1:0-2590 GCA_964422665.1 uncultured Sphingomonadaceae bacterium
GGTGGGGAATGGACAGAGCGCAACTTATGGGTGAATAGCGCCCTCCATGAGCGTCAACACATTCGGGCACCTGCTGCGTTATACGAGCTGGGGGGAGAGCCATGGCCCTGCCCTGGGCGCGGTGGTGGATGGCTGCCCGCCGGGACTGGAACTGAGCGAGAGCGACATCCAGCCCTTCCTCGATGCGCGGAAGCCGGGGACGAGCCGCTTCACCACCCAGCGCAAGGAGCCCGACCAGGTGAAGATCCTGTCGGGGGTGTTCGAAGGGAAGACCACCGGCACCCCGATCAGCCTGATGATCGAGAATGTCGACCAGCGCTCGAAAGATTATTCGGACGTGGCGAAGGCCTATCGCCCCGGCCATGCCGATTACGCCTATGACGCCAAATACGGCTTTCGCGACTATCGCGGCGGCGGGCGCTCCAGCGCGCGCGAGACGGCGGCGCGTGTGGCCGCGGGCGCAGTCGCCCGGCTGGTGATCCCCGAGGTGAAGATCACCGCCTATGTCTGCGAGATCGGCGGCGATGCGATCGACCGCGACAGCTTCGACGCGGAGCAGATCGGGCAGAACCCGTTCTTCTGCCCCGACAGCTGGGCGGCGAAGCGCTGGGAAACGCTGGTGGACGATGCGCGCAAGGCCGGATCGTCACTGGGCGCGGTGGTCGAATGCGTGGCGACCGGCGTGCCCGCGGGCTGGGGCGCGCCGCTCTATGCCAAGCTCGATGCCGACCTCGCCGGGGCGATGATGGGCATCAATGCGGTGAAGGCGGTGGAGATCGGCGCGGGCTTCGATGCGGCGCGGCTGCGCGGCGAGGAGAATGCCGACCCGATGCGGCCGGGCAAGGACGGCAACGGCCCCGAATTCACGGCCAATAATGCCGGCGGCATCGCCGGCGGCATCTCGACCGGCCAGCCGGTGGTGGTGCGCGTGGCGTTCAAGCCGACCAGCTCGATCCTGATCCCGCAGGAGACGGTGACGCGTGAAGGCGAGGCGACCGAGCTTGCCACCAAGGGCCGGCACGATCCCTGCGTGGGCATCCGCGGGACGCCGGTGGTGGCGGCTATGATGGCGCTGGTGCTGGCCGATCACAAGCTGCTGCACCGCGGCCAGTGCGGCTGAGCCGCGCTGCAGTTCATTGATCGGATCGATCACTCAATAATCGCTGATTGATTTATTCTATCGTCCAGATCGGAATTGTTCCCTTCCGATAGTGCAGCGCAATGCCTATCTCGCGCCTGCAAAAAGTTCACTCTCGCATCCGCAAAAAACAGGAGCATTTATGACCACCATGATCGGCAAGGAAATCAAACCCTTCGTTGCGCAGTCCTTCAAGCCCAGCGAGGCCGGCAAGGGCGAATTCGTCGAAGTCACCGATGGCGACGTGCGCGGCAACTGGGCGGTCTTCTTCTTCTATCCGGCGGACTTCACCTTCGTGTGCCCGACCGAGCTGGAAGACCTGGCCGAGCATTACGACGCGCTGAAGGGCATGGGCGTGGAAGTCTATTCGGTCTCCACCGACACCCATTTCAGCCACAAGGCCTGGCATGAAAGCTCGGAGAAGATCGGCAAGATCCGCTTCCCCATGCTCGGCGACCAGAACCACGTGATCGCCAACAACTTCGAAGTGCTGCGCGAGGGCCAGGGCCTGGCCGACCGCGCGACTTTCGTGGTCGATCCCGACGGCATCATCCAGCTGATGGAAATCACCAGCGAAGGCGTGGGCCGCAACGCGGCCGAGCTGGTCCGCAAGATCAAGGCCGCGCAATATGTGCGCGCCAATCCGGGCCAGGTCTGCCCGGCCAAGTGGGAAGAAGGCGAAGCGACGCTCGCGCCTTCGCTCGACCTGGTCGGCAAGCTCTGAGCTGACACCAACCCCCAACCTGCCATGCGGCCTTCGGGCCGCCGGCAGGCATGGAGCGGCCCGGGGCATCCCTCCCCCCTCCCAGCCCCGGGCCGCATACCATCCCTCCCCCTGACGCCACTGACGGAAGAGAGACCCCATGCTCGACGCCAATATGAAGCAGCAGTTGCAGACCTATCTCGCCAATCTGCGCGAGCCGATCGAGCTCGTCGCTTCGCTCGGCGACGACAAGCGTTCGGCGGAGACGCGCGAGCTGCTGGCCGAAATCGCCGAACTGCACGACATGGTCAGCGCGAGCTTCGACGGCACCGATGCGCGCAAGCCCAGCTTCATCGTGCGCCGCGCTTCGGACGCTTCCAAATGGGTCCGCTTCGCCGGCCTGCCGATGGGGCACGAATTCACATCGCTGGTGCTGGCCCTGCTGTGGGCCGGGGGCCATCCGCCCAAGGTGGAGCAGGAACTGCTCGACCAGATCGCGGCGCTGGAGGGCGATTTCGACTTCGAGATGTATTTCTCGCTGTCATGCCACAACTGCCCCGACGTGGTGCAGGCATTGACGCTGATGGCGCTCTACAATCCGCGCATCACCGCCACCCTGATCGAAGGCGGCGCTTTCGCGGAGGAAGTCGAACGGCGCAACGTGCTCGCCGTGCCGGCCACTTTCCTGAACGGCGAGATGTTCGCCAGCGGCAAGATGGGCGTCGAGGAAATCCTCGCCAAGATCGACG
>CAYRCH010000229.1:0-2566 GCA_964422665.1 uncultured Sphingomonadaceae bacterium
GCCAGGCCGACGCGCCGGAGATCGACGGCAATGTGTTCCTGAGGAATGTGCCCGCGAGCCTCAGGCCGGGCGATTTCCTCGACGTGCTGATCGAGGATTCCGACGCGCACGACCTGTTCGGGGTTCTTGCTGGCACCAAGTAGCCGCCACCCGAAAGGTCCCAATGTTCGCACTGGCCATGGCGACCGGCGCTGCGCCGCGAGCCTCACGGGTATGCGCGCAAGTTGACGAAATACATTCGCGCCTCGCGCGCGCGGGCGCACCATAGGCAGCGCCCGGCGGGGGAGAGGGGAATCGACGATGCAAAGAGCCGGCGAGAATCATAGGCACAAAGCCGACGTGTAGGACAGCCTCAATCGCGCACCGGGCGCCGTTCCGGGAAGGGCAGCCCAGCGCGCTTTCGAGACGCTGCGCGGGTTTACCGTTCCGCCTGCGGCAATGCCGCGCGTTTCAGGGCGGCGGCGGGGTAGAATCTCTCCGGAATCCGGCGTGCGTAGCGGGCGAGCGTCTCGGCCAGGCGCGGGTGTTTTGCAACCAAATCTCGCGCATCCGGAAGAACCGAAGGCGTGTAGAAAAACTCGAATTCGCGCGGCTGCAGTTCCCCGATCATACCGGCCCGGGTATCCTCGTTCTCGAGTTGCGAGATGACGAGATCCACCGCCTCGTCTTCGTTGCCCATGCAGATCAGGCCGCCCGCCGCGACCTGCGTGGCCTCGTCCACATGCTCGCGAAGAAAGCCGACATCCTCTTCCGCTTCCGCCGCTCGCCCCAAGTGTGCGAGAGCGCAGGCCCGGTTCAGTGCGACGAGCATTTTCGCATAGGTCGTGCCGGTGGCATCGGCAGCTTCCTTGGCGATCGTATTGGCAGCCAGCCCTTCCTCCCATCGACCATGGGACACCAGGCGAGACGCCCGATTGATGACGAAATTGACCGCCCATGGCTGGTCCTCGGACAAGGTGGCGAGTTCGTCGAAGATCGCATCCGCGCGGTCGAACTGGCCAAGCGCATCATGGGAATAGGCGGAGACATTGAGCGCCCATGCGTCGCCTTCCTCGATATTCTCGATCGCATCGGGCTGGCTGCGCCATTCATCGACCAAGGCGATCGCATCCTCGAAACGTCCGTCGAACATCAAGGCGTGAGCCAGTACCGAGAAGAGCTCGCGATCCGCCGGGTCTGCCTCGTAGCGCGCACGAGCCCAATCCAGGTAGCGCTCTGTGAGAGCGTTGAAATTTTCGCCGGCCTGAGCTTCGACAGCGGGCCAGATCGGTTCATATTTCCGGTTTGCCAGGAGTGCCGCGTAAGCGGTCGGCTGGCGCATATGTTGGAGCAGTGAGCCCGCCAGCTCGAAATTTTCGGCTTCAAGAGCCGCATCGAGGGCGGGATAGGCAAAGGCTGTCTGAATCTCGTCATCGACGCGGGCGAAGCCGGGAGCCTGAGCGAAATTCAAGGCCAGCGCCTCCAGCCGATCGTCGAGATCCGCCTGCCTGATCGTGCGCAACAGCCAGAAGACGAGTTCGACATCCGCCCCGGTGATTATCCCGGCATCGATGGCCAGTTGGAGATAGTGGAGCGCCGCCTCGCCATCTTCCGCACGGCCCGCCAGGACCATCCCATAGGGGATCATGTCCTGGGCGAGGCCCCATTTGGCCATGCCTTCCTCTACATGAGCCAGAGCATCGTCGTACCTGCCTTCCATATCGGCACAGATCGACCTGATCGTGAGGCTGAGGCGGTTGGAAACCTCATTGTCGGGATCGCGCCGCACCAATTCTGCCGCTGCCGGGCTCTGGACATCGCACACCGTGTCCCGGTCCCGGAACCAGTTGGCCGTAGCCCGTTCCAGCAGCTCCGCCTCGGAAAGCTCCTGCAGGCCTGTCGCCCCGGTCGCCGCTCCGGCTTCCTGCGCCGATGCCGACGCCGCCAGCACGGCCCCCATCCCGAACAGCATTCCCAGTTTCCGCATCCGCCCCTCCTGTCGTGGCGGCAACCTGCCCCATTGCCCGAGAGGAATCCAGCCGGTGGCCGTTTCGCGCGGCCCCCTTTCCCGCTATGGCGCCCGCATGCGCCAGTCCTCCGCCACCATCACCATCGACACGCCGGGCAAGGCGCTGGTCGAGATCACCGGGGAGGCCGCGCGCTTCGTCGCCGAAAGCGGCATCACCGAAGGCCTGCTGACGCTGCTGTGCCGGCATACGTCCGCTTCTCTGCTGATCAACGAGAATGCCGCGCCGGCGGTGAAGCGCGACATCCTCACCTGGTTCGATCGCGTTGCGCCGGAGGGTCCGCTCTACGAGCATGACGATGAGGGGCCGGACGACATGCCCGCGCATCTGCGCGCCGCGCTGACCGGCGTGAACCTCTCCATCCCCGTATCGGGCGGGCGGATGATGCTGGGGACCTGGCAGGGCATCTACCTCGCCGAGCACCGCGCGCGGCCCCACCGGCGCAGCGTGGCGGCGCATATTTTCGGGGAGTAGGTGTGCTCGCGCAGGGGATTCTCCTGCGTCCCAGAAACAAGCGCGCCCTTCCGGCGTTGGGCGAGAACATATGACCATTTCCATAG
>CAYRCH010000230.1:0-2539 GCA_964422665.1 uncultured Sphingomonadaceae bacterium
GCGACACGCGTGCCTCGGCCGCGGAGATCAAGTTCCCGAATGGCCGCGAGCTTTCGCTCGGCAACCCGACCACGGAAGCTGTGGCCGCCGCAGCCGCCCGCGCCAAGAGTAACTGATCCCATAACGATCTTTTGCAAGGGGCCGCTCCGGAAACGGATGCGGCCCCTTCTCTTTTTGGCCTGCACACAGGCGGTGACCTTGGTAGCGTTGGCTGATACCGATTGCGCGCATGAATTCCGAAACTTCCCCCACCTCCCTCACTGAAGGCAGCGGCGATCACGGGGCACTGCGCGGTGCCTGCCGGGACGGGAGCGGGCTTTGCACCATCGTCAATATCGAAGGCAGCTTCTCTCGCCGGCTCGGCGCACAGCTGGCGGTCCATGCGGACGGCAGCGTAACCGGTAGCCTCGCCGATGGCTGCCTGGAGCGGCAACTGGTAAGCGAAGTCATGGCGGCACGCGCAGAGGGTGCGGCGAAGCTCCGCCGCTTCGGCAAGGGCTCCGAACTGATCGATTTCCGGCTACCCTGCGGCAGCGGCATCGACATACTCATTGACCCCGAACCTGACCGGGATGCCTGCCGCGCAGCGCTCGCCAGGCTGGAGGCCCGGGAGGAGGCTGCGCTTCAACTCCCCGTCCCCGCCGGCGCGACCGGCATGCTGGAACGAAGGCGCTACATTCCCGCCCTCCGGCTATTGCTGATCGGCGAGGGGCCGGAACTGGAAGCACTCGCCTCGCTGACGAACGCCGCCGGCATTGCGTGTGAAACCTATCGTCGCGGCGAACCGGGCCTGGCCCTGGGCCGTCACCCCGCTGGCCTTTCGGCGGACGAATGGTCGGCAGTGGTTTTGCTGTTTCACGATCATGAATGGGAAGCGGCCATACTTGAATGGGCCCTCTCGACGGCAGCGTTCTACGTCGGCGCTCAGGGCGGGCAGGCTGCCCGGCAAGATCGCCTCGCAATGCTGCACGCCCGCGGCATATCGGCCGAAGCGCTCACCCGGCTCAGGAGTCCGATCGGGCTGGTGCCGCATTGCCGCGAGCCCGGCACGCTCGCGATCTCGATCCTTGCCGAAATCGCCGGCGCCTATGACGCCCTCCCTCGCTGACAGCGCCCTCCTTGTGGCAGTGCTCGCGGCCGGTCGCGGCAGCCGCTTCGGCGGCGGCAAGCTCGATGCGCCATGTGCCGGTCAGCCACTCGGCCGCTGGGCTCTGGACGCGGTTCTGGAGGCGGGACTGCCTCCCGGCCTGATAGTCACCGGCTTGGATATCCCGCAATTCGCCCGCGAGGCAAAAGATTGGACGATCCTTCCCAATACGCAATCCGAAACCGGCCTTGCCAGCTCGCTCGCCTGCGCAGCCCGCCATGCCCAGGCAAAGCGGGCCCCTGCACTGCTTGTTCTGCTAGCCGATATGCCACTGGTGCCCGGCCGATTTCTGAGGGACATGGCGGCATCACGAGCGCCGGCCGCAACCACGTATCCCGGCGGCCGGCCCGGCGTGCCGGCCCTGCTTCCCGCTTACTTGTTCGTGCGCGTTGCGTCGCTCAAGGGAGATCGGGGGGCGACATCGCTGCTGGCCACCGATCCGGCCACGCAATGGCTGGCGGCGGAACCCGATTGGCTGTTGGACGTGGACACTCCAGATGACCTTATTCAGGTAGATCGAGTCTTGCGTGCCCGGGCCTAGCTTCAGGCCCATACAGGCAGGGCAGGCCGGAAGGCCTCGCATCATGCCGCGGGCACAGGACATGGAATGATCCGAGCAATGGAAGATGCTGTGAATTTCGCTCCGCCCGTCAGCCCGCCTGGCCCGCTCAGGCGCAGGATTACGGCAGCCACGCTGCTCCCAGAAAGCGAAGCTGTCCGTCCGCTGGCAGAAATGGCCCGCCTGTCCGAAGCCGAGGCTCAGGCGGTCAAAGCCACTGCAACGCAGCTGGTCTGCGCGCTGCGCGAGAAGGATGGCGGGGGCACGCTGGACGGTCTGATCAAGGAATATGCGCTATCCAGCCAGGAGGGCGTGGCGTTGATGTGCCTCGCGGAGGCGCTCCTGCGCATACCGGACACTCCGACCCGCGATGCTCTGATCCGCGACAAGATCGCGCCGGGCGACTGGCAGGCGCATCTGGGTGCCGACCGGCCGATATTCGTGAACGCCGCCACATGGGGCCTGCTGGTCACGGGCAGGTTGGTCCAGCCCGCAGCCGACAAATCGCTCGCCAATGCGCTCAATCGCGCAATCGGCCGCTTGGGTGAGCCCGTGATCCGGCGCGGGGTCGACCTCGCAATGCGCCTGCTGGGCGAGCAGTTCGTGCTGGGAGAAAGCATCGGTGAGGCGCTGGATCGCGCAAAGCCCCAGGAAAGGCAGGGGTTCACCTACAGCTACGACATGCTGGGCGAAGCGGCCTCCAGCGAAAGTGATGCCCGGGCCTATTTCAACGCCTATTCCGAGGCAATTCAGGCCATCGGCAAGGCTGCGTCGGGCGATTTCATCCATGATCGACCCGGTATTTCAATCAAGTTGTCGGCACTTCATCCGCG
>CAYRCH010000231.1:0-2505 GCA_964422665.1 uncultured Sphingomonadaceae bacterium
CGCGCAGCGCAACCCCGGTAACCCGGTCTCCCGCCAGCGGGCTTTCCACCGTCGCCAGCAGGCGCGGGCGGGCCCGCTTGCGAAATGGCGCCGCCAGCGTCGGGCCCGGCACACCCATACGGTATGCAAAGCGCAGCAGCCGCTCCGCCGCGCTGATGGAAGGCGGTGCGAATTCTGCCGGCACCAGCGCGCGGCCGGTCTCGAGCATGCCCGGCCCCGGATCGGCGGCACGGCGGCTCGCATGGTCCTCGGCGGCGTCGGGTAACGGAAGAGCGCTGGGTTCGGGCAGGTCCAGATGCTGATCATCCGCATCGAGCGCGAGGCGAGGTTGACCTAGCGTGTCCACTCTCAGCCCCCTCCCTTCAAAGCGGCGATATTGGAAGCATATTGCGCCGGACCGCCCTTGAAGGTGGCCGAGCCTGCCACCAGCACGTCCGCCCCGGCTTCCACGCATTGCCGTGCGGTGACGGCATCGACGCCGCCATCGACTTCCAGGTGGATGGAGCGGCCGGCCTTGTCGATCATCTTGCGCACCGCTTCGATCTTGCGCAGCTGCGAGGCGATGAAGCTCTGCCCGCCAAAGCCGGGATTGACGCTCATCACCAGCACCAGGTCGATCTCGTCGATCAGATAGTCCAGCATCTTGGCCGGTGTGCCGGGATTGAGCGATATGCCGGCCTTCTTGCCGAGCGCCCTGATCGCCTGCACTGTGCGGTGGACATGCGGGCCGGCTTCGGGATGCACGGTGATGATGTCGGCCCCCGCATCGGCGAATGCGTCCAGCCAGTTGTCCACCGGGGAAACCATCAGGTGCACGTCGAATGGCTTGGCCGTGTGCGGCCGCAGCGCCTTGACCACCGCAGGGCCGATGGTGAGGTTGGGCACATAGTGCCCGTCCATCACATCGACATGGATCCAGTCCGCCCCGGCTTCGTCCACGGCGCGCACCTCTTCGCCCAGCCGGGCAAAGTCGGCCGACAGGATCGACGGCGAAATCAGAGGCGAGGCCATCCCCGGCCCCTATAGGTGCGCGAATCGCGCTTCAAGCACCGGAGCCGGTCTTATCCACACAGGGGCGACAAAGGACTGTTGACCCCGCTGTCGCAAGGCTGACATGCAGGTTCAGTATGCGTTAAAGGCCCGATCGGCATTTCGGCGCTCCACACGCACGGTTTGCCGGTTTAGAAAGTTACCGGCGGGCCCCATTCCGGTGCGATCCCCGCACGCAACAATTGGACGAAAGCGACCGCGAAATGTCGATAAATGCACTTCGCCATCCCTTTGCCGCCCTGATCGCTATGGCCCTGGCCGGATCGCTGGCGCTCACAGCCCCCGCCGCCCCCGTGGCCGCACAGGGGAGCCCGCCGCCGGGCTGCACGGGCAAGACCAGGACCGGCGTCTGGCTGAATATCGTGGCGGAGGGGATGCGCAACAGCGACGGACTGCTCGCCATGACGGTCTATGCCGACAAGCGCCGGGATTTTCTCGCCAAGGGCGGCTCGATCTGGGTCGGAAGAGTCGATGCGCGGCAGGGCGAAACGCGCGGCTGCGTGTTCCTGCCCAATACCGGCGTCTACGCCATCGCGCTCTATCATGACGAAAACGGCAATCGCAATTTCGACCGCACCGGCCTTGGCCTTCCGGCCGAGGGCTATGGATTTTCGAACAATCCATCCACGCTCGCCGGCCTGCCCAGCTTCAATTCGGTGCGGCTGAATGTGCCCAAGACCGGGCTCACCACCCGTATCCGGATGAAATATCCCTAGGGCCGGCTTCCGGCCGGGGCTTCCGCCCGGGCGAAGATTTCCGGCAGTTGCGTGGGGGCCTGCGCTTCGGCAAGCGCGTGAAACCGGGGCTCGTCGACATCGAGCCACCAGGCATCGCCAATATCCATGATCGCCGCGCGGCCGCGATCGGCGAGGATTTGCATCCCGTCGGACAGGCTTCCCGCCGCGCCGCCTGCGATTGCTTCGCGGATTGCCTCGGCCAGCTCAGCTGTCGCGAGGAATGCGCCGCAATCGACCGCATCATAGGAAGCGATCGTCTTGCCGATCGCGCGAATCCGGTCGCCTTCGCTCGACACCCAGGTCGCATCGTCCGGATCGACCAGCGGATTGTCCAGCCGCCGGTCCACGGCCAGCGTCACTCCGCGATCCGCCGCTCCCTGGCGCGCCAGTGCCGCGAGAATGCCGGCCGAGAAAATATGGTCCGACATAAGCAGCAGATAGTCGCCGCGCGCGCGCTCCGCCCCGGCCATGACCGAATAGCCGTTGGGAACCGACCAGTCCGCCACCCGCGCTGCTTCGATGGCGATCCCGCTCCGCGCCGCCAGCTCACCCAGAAAAGCCTCCAGCCGTTCGGCCTCGTGCCCGGTGACCACGATCACCTTCTCCGCGCCGGCGCGCGCCGCCTGGCGGATCCCGATCTCGATCATCGGAATGCCGCAAATATCGGTCAGCGGCTTGGAATCGCCCAGCGCGCGCAGGCGCGAGCCGTATCCCGCAG
>CAYRCH010000232.1:0-2503 GCA_964422665.1 uncultured Sphingomonadaceae bacterium
CCGCGCGGGCGCGATATCGACGCCGCCTGCGGCCAGCTGAGAACCGCGGCGCAGAAGAAGAGCCGCGCCGAGCGCGACCGCGAAGCTGCCGGAGCCGCCGCCGAATGAGCTGGCGCGTCGCCGCGCTGCTGGGCGGCAGGGGCGTTCCCTTTCGGGGCGAGGAACGGAGCGCGATTGCCAAGACGCCGCTGGAGGGCCCGGTCGCGATCCGCAAGCTCGGCCTCGACGGCGATACCCAGGCCGACCCGGTGCATCACGGCGGCCCCGACATGGCAGTGCATCACTACCCGCTCGATCACCACTCGCACTGGCGCGAGGAGATCGGCGAGCACGAGCTGTTGGACGATCCGGGCGCATTCGGCAGCAACCTCTCGGTCACCGGCCTCACCGAGAACGATGTCCTGCTAGGCGACCGGTTCCGGCTCGGTTCCGCGCTGCTCGAAGCCTGCCAGCCGCGCCAGCCCTGCTGGAAGATCGAGCACCGCTTCGCCCGCAAGGGCATGGTCAAGACGATCCTCGCCATGGGCTGCAGCGGCTGGTTCTACCGCGTGATCGAAGAGGGCGAGGCGCAGGCGGGCGACATGCTCGAGCGCGCAGGCCGCGGCGACGCAGACTGGTCGATGCGGCGGATGTTCGAGGCGCTGTGGGGCAGTTCGACCCCGCCCGACGAGGGCCTGCTGGCGCGCCTCGCGGAGCACGAATTGCTGCCCGAAAAGCTGCGGGCGAAAATCCGCCAACGGATCGGCTGAGGCGATGAACTTCACCTGGTGGCGCTATCCCACGCGGCGTTTCACCGTATCCGGGCACAGGGCCGAAATCCGCGTCCGCGCCCGGCTGGACGGGCTGGCGAGCGAGCTGCGGATCGACGGCCGACCCGCCGATGCCGACCATACGCCGATGGGCGGGGAGGAGGCGGTGCGAAACCATCGCCTGTCCGCCGCGCTCCCCTCGGGCGGGCGGCTCGAAGTCGAGGCCGGCTATGTCGGCGTCTGGTCGGTCGGCATTGCCGCGCGGCTGGATGGCGAGCCGGTCCATGAGAGCCATCCCGGCAGGACGTTGGCGTTCCCGGAGAAGTATCGCGAAGCTACGGTCAGCATAGGCGGGGAGACGCTGGGCGAAGCCGTCCGCAACAGCTGGAAGAGCGAAAACGCGAAACTGCACGGCGCGGGCTACGATCCCGGCAAGCTGGCACGCAACAAGGTGCCGATCATGGTCGATGTCGGCCTCGGCATATTGTTCTTCATCGTCGCCAAGCTGACCGATTTGCCGACCGCCGCGCTGGTCGGCGCGGGTGCCGGGATCGCGCTGGTCGTGCTGCAGCGCTTCGTGAAAGCCGACCTGCTTGGCGGACTGGCGATGTTCGGCATCGTCATGCTGCTGATTTCGGCCGGCTTCGCGCTCGCCTTCCAAGACGACATGGCCGTCAAGATGCGCTCGACCATCGTCGGCTCGATCGGCTCTGTCCTGTTCCTTGGCGACGGGCTGCTTGGCGGGAACCGGCTGGGCCGGGCCATGTCGCGATACATGGCTTACAACGATGTGGATCCCGCCCGCCTCGCGATCGGGATGGGCGTACTCGGGCTGGTCGCTGCTGGAGCGAATTACCTCGTCGCGACCTATGCCAGCACCGACACCTGGCTGCTCTATTCGACCTTCTTCGACTTCTTCGTCTTCATCCTTCTGTTCCTGGGAGTACTGGCCTATTCGCGCGGCAAATGGCTGCCGCGCGGCTACAAGCCGCCGGACCCTTCCGCGGAGCTGCCTCCCAATACGCCGATGCCGGGAGCGGGCTGAGCGCGGCCCGCTTCACCGCGCCAGGCATTCGCTTTGCCGCGAAACCCGGCCATGATCGGTTTGTTAATCCGGCGTTGTGGAGCTTCGCTCCAGGCTTCGCGTTTGCTGCCCGTAACAACGGAAAAGGAATGCGAAATGAAGAAGCTCGCCCTTGCATTCGCCGCCGCGACGATGGCGGTTACCTCGGCCCCGGCGTGGGCAGATCCGCCGCCATGGGCCCCGGCGCATGGCAAGCGCGCCAAGGAACGCTCGATCTATGACGACCGGGGCCGCTATATCGAGCCGCGTCGTGTTACCCGCAATTCGCATGTCTGGCGCGGAAATGACGGGCGTTATTATTGCCGCCGCGACAACGGCACGACCGGCCTTCTCATTGGCGCGGGCGTTGGCGCGCTGGCCGGCCATGAGATTGCCGGCCGGGGCGACAGGACGCTCGGCGCGATCCTCGGCGCGGCGGCCGGTGGCCTGATCGGCCGGGAGATCGACCGCGGCAATTTGCAGTGCCGGTGATTGGTGTTGCCAGCTGAAGCGGGGCGGAACCGCTTAGCGTCCCGTCAGTCACCCCGGCCTTGTGCCGGGGTCCAGCTGGTGAGGAAGAGGAAGTAAGCGGGATCCCGGAACGAGTCCGGGATGACTTTGGCGCTAACCGAGGGCCACCTCCGCCCCGCGCGCCACCGTGTCGCAGCGCCCGCCGATCCACACCGCGCCG
>CAYRCH010000233.1:0-2489 GCA_964422665.1 uncultured Sphingomonadaceae bacterium
CTGCGGGATACGGCTCGCGCCTGCGCGCGCTGGGCGATTCCAAGCCGCTGACCGACATTTGCGGCATTCCGATGATCGAGATCGGCATCCGCCAGGCGGCGCGTGCCGGCGCGGAGAAGGTGATCGTGGTCACCGGCCACGAGGCGGACCGGCTGGAGGCATTCCTCGGCGAGCTGGCGGCACGCAGCGGCATCGCGATCGAAGCAGCGCGGGTGGCGGACTGGTCGGTGCCCAATGGCCACTCGGTGATGGCCGGGGCAGAGCGTGCGCGCGGCGATTACCTGCTGCTGATGTCGGACCACATCTTCTCGGCCGGGATTCTCTCCTCACTGGCGCGCCAGGGCGGGGCGGACCGGGGCGTGACGCTCGCAGTGGACCGGCGGCTCGACAATCCGCTGGTGGATCCGGACGATGCGACATGGGTGTCGAGCGAAGGCGGCCGGATTCGCGCGATCGGCAAGACGATCGCAGCCTATGACGCGGTCGATTGCGGTGCATTCCTCGCCACGGCCGAACTGGCCGAGGCCATCCGCGACGCGATCGCGGGGGGCGCGGCGGGAAGCCTGTCCGACGGGATGCAGCTCCTCGCCGATCGCGGCCGCGCGGCGATAATGGATATCGGAGACGCCTGGTGGCTCGACGTGGACGAGCCCCGGTTCCACGTCATCGCCGAGGCCGAAGCTCCCTCGCAGCTGCCTGAAATTTTCGGCTAGCTACCCGACCTCAGGGATATTTCATCCGGATGCGGGTGGTGAGCCCGGTCTTGGGCACGTTCAGCCGAACCGAATTGAAGCTCGGCAGGCCGGCGAGCGTCGATGGATTGTTGGTAAAGCCATAGCCTTCGGCCGGGAGGCCAAGCCCGGTGCGGTCGAACTCGCGATTGCCGTTCTCGTCATGATAGAGCGCGATGGCATAGACGCCCGTATCGGGCAGGAATACGCAGCCGCGCGTTTCGCCCTGCCGCGCATCGACTCTTCCGACCCAGATCGAACCGCCCTTGGCGAGAAAGTCCCTTCGCTTGTCGGCATAGACGGTCATGGCGAGCAGCCCGTCGCTGTTGCGCATCCCTTCCGCCACGATGTTCAGCCATACGCCGGTCTTGGTCTTGCCCGTGCAGCCCGGCGGCGGGCTGCCCTGTGCGGCCACGGGAGCGGCGGGCGCCGTCAGCGCCAGCGATCCGGCCACAGCCATTGCGGTGAGGGCGGCAAAGGGATGGCGAAGTGCATTTATCGACATTCGCGGTCGCTTTCGTCCAATTGTTGCGTGCGGGGATCGCACCGAAAAAAGGTTCACCGGGAACGTAACTAGACCGGCAAACCGTGCGTGTGGAACGCCGAAATGCCGATCGGGCCTTTAACGCATACTGAACCTGCATGTCAGCCCTGCGACAGCGGGGTCAACAGTCCTTTGTCGTCCCTGTGTGGATAAGACCGGCTCCGGTGCTTGAAGCGCGATTCGCGCACCTATAGGGGCCGGGGATGGCCTCGCCTCTGATTTCGCCGTCGATCCTGTCGGCCGACTTTGCCCGGCTGGGCGAAGAGGTGCGCGCCGTGGACGAAGCCGGGGCGGACTGGATCCATGTCGATGTGATGGACGGGCACTATGTGCCCAACCTCACCATCGGCCCTGCGGTGGTCAAGGCGCTGCGGCCGCACACGGCCAAGCCATTCGACGTGCACCTGATGGTTTCCCCGGTGGACAACTGGCTGGACGCATTCGCCGATGCGGGGGCCGACATCATCACCGTGCATCCCGAAGCCGGCCCGCATGTCCACCGCACAGTGCAGGCGATCAGGGCGCTCGGCAAGAAGGCCGGCATATCGCTCAATCCCGGCACACCGGCCAAGATGCTGGACTATCTGATCGACGAGATCGACCTGGTGCTGGTGATGAGCGTCAATCCCGGCTTTGGCGGGCAGAGCTTCATCGCCTCGCAGCTGCGCAAGATCGAAGCGGTGCGCAAGATGATCGACAAGGCCGGCCGCTCCATCCACCTGGAAGTCGATGGCGGCGTCGATGCCGTCACCGCACGGCAATGCGTGGAAGCCGGGGCGGACGTGCTGGTGGCAGGCTCGGCCACCTTCAAGGGCGGTCCGGCGCAATATGCTTCCAATATCGCCGCTTTGAAGGGAGGGGGCTGAGAGTGGACACACTCGGCCAGCCGCGCCTTGCGCTCGATACGGATGAGCAGCACCAGGATCTGCCCGAACCCAGCGCCCTTCCGCTGAACGACGCCAACGAAGGCTATGCCAGCCCCCGTGCACCGGATCCGAAGCCGGGCATGATCGAGTCTGGACGCGCGCTGGTCCCCGCTGAGTTCGCACCCCCGTCCATCAGTGCCGCTGAACGGCTGGTGCGCTTCGCATACCGCATGGGCGTGCCCGGCCCGGCGCTGGCGGCGCCATTTCGCAAGCGGGCCCGCCCGCGCCTGCTAGCGACGGTGGAAAGCCCGCTGGCGGGAGACCGGGTTACCGGGGTTGCGCTGCGCG
>CAYRCH010000234.1:0-2454 GCA_964422665.1 uncultured Sphingomonadaceae bacterium
TTTCCCGCCGCATAGCGCTCGACAGCCCGCGCCGGAGCAGGCACAAACCCGTGCGGACGGGAGGGTTTTCATGGGATTGGCAACGCGGCGCAATTCGCCCTGGCTGGCATTGATCATGCTTGCGGGGGTGGCCACGATCGGGTTCATCGACCGGATCGTCGTCAACGTGCTGGTCGAGCCGCTCAAGGCGGAATTCGATCTCTCCGACACGCAAGTGTCTTTCATGGGCCTTGCATTCGCCGTGCTGAACATCGTCGCCGGGATCGGCGTGGCGAGGTTCGCCGAGAGAACCCGGCGTGTGACGCTGATCGCCGCCGGAACGGTGATCTGGTCGGCGGCTACCGCCGTATGCGGACTGGCCGCCAGCTGGACGCAGCTTTTGCTGGCACGGGTCGGCGTCGGGCTCGGCGAAGCGATCGGCCTGCCCGGCAACCAGTCGGTCGTGGCCGACTACTTCCCTCCCAACCGGCGCGGTTTTGCCATGTCGGTGCTGCTGCTCTCCCCGCCTGTCGGTGCCTTCATCGGCTTTGTCGGCGGCGGGTGGATCGCGCAGAATTTCGACTGGCGCTGGACCTTCATCCTCGCCGCCGTGCCCGGCCTTGTGCTCGGCGTGCTCGTCCACCTGTTTATCGCGGAGCCGCCACGGGGGCAGCACGACGCCGAAACCGCGGCAGACGTCCCCCCGATCAGCGCAGTGCTGCGCCGCTTCGCGCTGCTTCCGAGCGCGCGCCACCTCGTGATCGGTTCGACACTGGCAGCCACGATCGGCTTCGGGCTGAACTATTTCTTCACGTCGCTGATGATCCGCCGCTTCGAACTGCCCATCGGGGAGGCCGGCCTCTATGCCGGGCTGATCGCGAGCCTGCCGGCGGCATTTTCCGTTCTCGCGAGCGGGTGGCTGGCCGACCGCCTCGGAGAGCGGCATCCGGCAGCCTATGCGCTGATCCCCGGGGTCTCGCTCCTCGCGGCGGGACTGCTCTATCCGTTCGCGATCACTCGCGATGATTTGGGGCTGCTGCTGGGCCTGGTGACGGTCTGCGCCGCGCTGCAGTTCGGCTATCTCGGCATTACCTTCGCCACCCTTCAGAACCTGATGCATTCGCGCATGCGCGCAACAGCCTTTGCGTTCCTCAACGCCGTGTATGCCAGCGCCGGCGCGCTCGGTCCGATCGTGCTCGGGGCAATGAGCGACCGGCTTGAGCCCGGCTATGCGCCGGGCGTCGGGCTGGCATTCGCCATGGCGCTGCTGTCGCTGGCGCAGATCTGGGCGGCAGCGCATTACCTGCTGGCCGCACGGCACCTGCGGGGTGATCTCGCAAGGGCACGCAGCGGGCAGGTTTGAGCCGCTCGCATTTCCGCAAGGGCCCGGCAGAAAAGGCTTTCCTACAGGGTGCTGCACGGTCCATACTGGCGCCCGGCTCTTCGCTTGGTCCGCCCGATGCAGATGCTTCCGCGGAGAACTCGCGAAGCGGGCCTGCGCATGGAAGGAGCGATGCGCGCCTATAAAGTGTGCCCCGTGCCCATGGGTCGCAACCTGTTGGAAACACTTGTTTTTATGAAGAGGCACAGGGGCACACGTGAGCCCAGTGTGCCCCTTTTTGCAGAGCTGCGTTCAGCTTCTGGCTAGTCCAGCGCGGCTTTCAGCTCGTCCACCAGGCTGGTCCGCTCCCACGGGAACAGGTCGCCCTCGGCGGTGCGGCCGAAATGGCCATAGGCCGCGCTCTTGCGGTAGATCGGCTTGTTGAGTTCGAGGTGCTCGCGGATGCCGCGCGGGGTCAGCCCGCCGATCCGGTCCTGCGCCACGCTGGCAATGGCTTCTTCCAGCTTGCTGTCGTCGACCGTGCCGGTCCCATGCGTGTCGACATAGAGCGACAGGGGTTCGGACACGCCGATCGCATAGGCGAGCTGGATCGTGCAGCGCTTGGCCAGCCCCGCGGCCACCACGTTCTTGGCCAGGTAGCGTGCGACATAGGCCGCCGAACGATCGACCTTGGTCGGGTCCTTGCCGCTGAATGCCCCGCCGCCATGGGGGGCCGCGCCGCCATAGGTATCGACGATGATCTTTCGGCCCGTCAGGCCGGCATCGCCGTCAGGCCCGCCGATCTCGAAGCTGCCGGTCGGGTTGATGTGATAGACGGTCTTGTCGGAGAGCAGGTCGGCCGGGAGGATATCGGCAACGACCTTCTTCACATAGGCGTGGAGCTCGGCCTGCTTGTCGCCCTCGTCATAGCCCGGCGCATGCTGGGTCGAAACGACGATGGCGGTGGCGGCGACGGGCTTGCCCTTTTCGAAACGCAGCGTGACCTGGCTCTTGCTGTCGGGCTCAAGGAACGGCGCCGCGCCGCTCTTGCGGTCCTGCGCCATGCGGGCGAGGATCTTGTGGCTGTAGTCCAGCGTCGCCGGCATGAGGTCGGGCGTCTCGTCGCAGGCGAAGCCGAACATGATGCCCTGGTC
>CAYRCH010000235.1:0-2429 GCA_964422665.1 uncultured Sphingomonadaceae bacterium
TCGCGAGAAACAGGGCAACAGCCTTGTCTCCGCCTCCGACAACCTCGCCCGAGGTGAGCCGGCGCTTCATCGATTTGAGGAACAGGATCGCGCTCAGCACCCCGATAACGACGAGGATCATCTTGATCCAGAACACGGAGTTGAGGAGGTTTCGAACCGTATCACCGAACAGCATCAGCACGCCGGAGAGAAGCACGACAGCAAGCGAAACCCATAGGACGCGTGAGTAGCGGTTGGCAGTTTCCGCCATGGTGGCGTGACCAGCGAAGCCGAATATCCGCAGATTGATCATCAACACGGCCGCGAAAGAGCCGGCGATTGAGAGGATGTGAATCACCTGCAGGATCGGGATCGCCCAGAAGTTGGTCGTGATCCATAAGGTGAGCGGTGCCTCTGACATCGCCAGAGCAAACTCGGTAAGTGGCGTCGTCCGAAGCCACTCGGTCAATTCATATAACAGGTCGCCCATTAGAGAACTCTCTTCCCCATGTTTCATCTCCCAGTTCCGGCAGCTGCCTGGCTTCAGCCAGTCCGATGCCTGCGATTTTTTTCCCGCCCTGCCGAGTAATTAACGGTAACCTTGCAGGTTACACCTTGCTACCCGAAGCGCTTGGATGCGGGCTTTGACGCAACGCAAATGCGCTAGCGGCGTCATACGGCTGCGCCAAGCCCTCTGTGCAATTTAATTGACTAAGTCTGCCTTCTCTCGGGCTATTCCTTCGCTTCGCCGCCGCTGGAAGCCGCAATCCGTGCCTCGATCTGCGCACGAGGATCCTTTCCAAAGCGCGCGTGAGTTGCCTCGATATAGGCCCGGATAGTGGTATTCCCTTCGTGGCAGGCATATTCATAAGCCTTGTAATCCTCGTCACGAATCCACGGATATTGCATCTTCCATGGCCCCGTGAGTACTTCCGGATCCTCGACCCAGGCCTCGTAATAGAGCCTGTCCGGCCCCACGGGCGTTAGCCGTTCGATCACTTTCATGCTCTTGCTGGTCGGAATCGGTTGGTTGCTGGGCCCCACGATCACCATGGGCGTGCCGCCATTGAAGTTGGTGGTTTCGACGACCAGCGAATCGCCTTCCCAGCGGCCGCGCGACTCGCCCATCCATTGTTCGATCTGCCCGGGAAGCGGAGGGCGCCCGTCCAGCGGAATGATCCGCGCATCGCTCACCAGTTCGATCTTCAGAACCACGTAGCCCGGCGACTGGAATATCTCGACCCCATTGTTGTACGGGAACGGGATCATCGTCGCGGTGAGACCGCGCGAGATACATCGATCCAGCGAATTGAAATCGCTCAGGTCGTAAAAATAGTCGTCCGACCAGCTCGACTCCATGCGTGCGGCGATCGCGGCGCCCTTCTCCGTCAGCGGGGGAATGCGCCCGTTCGCCGGCTCCATGATCAGCGACGTCTGGCGCAGGGCATCGCCATATTCGAACCAGTGACCGACGCCGATAGTCCCGGCCTCGCCTTCCCGGTCATATCCTTCGCTTGCAACCCGGGCAGCCTGCCGGGCGGCTTCGTATTGTTCGTCGGTGAGATAGGCCTGGTCGCCGAGTGCCGGATTGCGCTGCATCGGAGTGCGCCCCGTATCGAGCGGCCACATGCCGGTGAGATCGGGATCGCCCCAACTGGTGCGCGGCACCTGCCAGCCTTCCTCGGCAGGTGGCGGGGCATCCGTCATTTGGGCCAGCGCTTGCGCGGATATCCCGACCCCGATCGCCGCCACAGCCGCCAGTGCAAGAGATTTTGCGCCCATGATGATTTTCTCTCCCCGCGCGCAATCTACGCCATTGGGCATTGTCAAAGCAACCGGCCGTGAGTAGGACATAATCAACTAGCGACGGGGCCGGCATCACTTTGCCGGAACAATCCGAAAGTGTCGGGAGAGAAGAATGCGGCGCGCAGGTGGAGCTTTGCTGACTGCGATTTCGGCAGTGGCGCTGGCCATGCCGGGATTCGCACAGGAAGCGATTCCCGATTCCGACTGGCGCACGATCAATCGCGATTCGGCCGCGACACGTTATTCCCCGCTCGACGACATCAATCGCGAGAATGTCTCCAAAATCACCGAAGCTTGGAACTATCCCTTGCGGGCATTCAGCACGGCAGTGCCGCTGGTCGTTGATGGTGTGATGTATCTACCCGCCGGCCCGCGCGTGGTCGCGCTGGATGCGGATACCGGCGAGGAGATCTGGGTTCTGAACGAACCGGCCCCCGCAAACCAGCCTCCCGGACCAGGTGGCGGGTTTTCCGGCCGCGGCCTCGGCTATTGGGCGGGCGATTCCGACCATGGCCCGCGCCTGCTCGTGATGCGCGGCAACCGCATGTTTGCGATCGACCCGGAAACTGGCGAAAAAGTCGATAGCTTCGGCACTGGCGGCGAGATTGATGTCGGCGTCGGCTATGGCGGTACGCCCACCATTG
>CAYRCH010000236.1:0-2422 GCA_964422665.1 uncultured Sphingomonadaceae bacterium
AATGCCCGCCTTCGCATGAATCATGCCGGACCAACGATGAGAAAGAGCGCGCGCCCTATAGCGGATCTCGGCCGTGTAGGAAAATGTCCGAAGCCGGTGCCGCCGCTGCGCGCCCGCTTCCCGCACCGGGACGGCTAGTCGCCGTAATCTTCCAGCTCGTCGCCGGTCAGCGTCACCACATGCATCAGATTGGTCGCGCCCGGCTTGCCGAAGGGCACGCCGGCGATCACGATCAGCCGCGATCCTGCCTTGCCGAAGCCGTGGCGCAGCGCCATCCGCTTGCCCTTGGCGACCATTTCCTCGAAGCTGCCGATATCCCGCGTGGTGACGGCATAGGCGCCCCATAGCAGGCCGACGCGGCGCGCGGTTTCGGCGCGCGGGGTCAGCACCAGCATCGGCGTGCCCGGCCGCTCGCGCGCAACGCGCCGGGCGGTCGATCCGGAATCGGTGAACACCACCACCGCCGCGATCGGCAGGTTTTCCGCAATCGTCATGCAGGCGTGGCTGATGGCGTCGGCAGTGGTCCGGTCGGGGATCGTTTCGTGGAAGTGCACGCGCGCGCCATAGGTCTCGTCGCGCTCCACTTCGCCGACGATACGGTCCATCATCGCCACCGCTTCTTCGGGCCATTCGCCCGCCGCGGTCTCGGCCGACAGCATCACCGCGTCCGCCCCGTCATAGACGGCGTTGGCCACGTCGGAGACTTCGGCGCGGGTTGGGGCCGGGCTCTCGATCATGCTTTCCAGCATCTGCGTCGCGACGATCACCGGCTTGCCCAGGCTGCGCGCGGCATAGACGATCCGCTTTTGCAGCGGCGGCACCTCCTCCGGGTTGAGCTCGACGCCGAGATCGCCGCGCGCCACCATCACCGCGTCGGACAGCTCGAGAATCTGGTCCAACCGCCGGATCGCCTGGGGTTTCTCGATCTTGGCGCAAAGCGAGCCCCTCTGTCCATTGGGCCCCGCCATCAGCTTGCGCGCTTCGGCCAGGTCCTCGGGCCGCTGGACGAAGCTGAGACCGATCCAGTCGGCCCCGTGCTCCAGCGCGAAATCGAGGTCGCGGCGGTCCTTCTCGGTCAGCGCCGGCACGGGCACTTCGGCATCGGGAACGTTGAGTCCCTTCTTGTCGGAGATCACCCCGCCGACTTCGGCCTTGCAGACGATTTCGCTCTCGCTGGCGGACTTCACCACCAGCCTTATCTTGCCATCATTGACCAGCAGCCGCTGGCCCTTGTCGAGCAGGCCGAACAGTTCGGGATGGGGCAGGAACACGCGGTTCTCGTCGCCCGGCTCTTCGTTGCGGTCGAAAGTGAACTCGCGGCCGTGGGGAATAATGGCGCGCCCTTCGGCGAAAGTGCCGACGCGCAGCTTCGGCCCCTGCAGGTCGCACAATATTGCGATCGGCCGCTCATATTCCTCTTCCAGAGCGCGGATCGCCCGGATCGTCTCGGCATGCGAGGCATGCTCGCCATGGCTCATGTTGAGGCGGAAGGCGTCGGCCCCTGCATGGAGCAGGCGGCGGATCATGTCGGGATCGCGGCTGGCGGGGCCGAGCGTGCTCAGTATCTTGGCGCGGCGCCGGCGCGGTTCGAGCTTCCTCATCGGCGTGCTCCTATGGCACAGGGCATTCGCAGACAAGGAGCAGTTGCATGAGCGATGAGACCGATCCCCTGGACCAGTTGCCTGACGATGTCGCCGCGGCGGCCTTCCGCCGGCTGGTGCGGCACCTGCGTCATCGGCACGACGCGCAGAATATCGACCTGATGGGGCTGGCCGGCTTCTGCCGCAATTGCCTCGCCGACTGGATCCGCGATGCGGGCTATGACGGCGACAAACCCGCCGCGCGCGCCCTGATCCACGGGATGCCGATGGATGAATGGAAAGCCCGCTACCAGAGCGAGGCCACGCCGGAGCAGATCGCGCGGATGGAGGAAAGCCTCGCCCGCAACCAGGGGATGCATTAGGATACAATAGATCCTCCCTGTTCGGCCGCAGGCCGAGTGGGGAGGTGGCGCCCCGACGCAGTCGGCGTGACGGAGGGGCCAGGGCGTTTTGCACCATGGGCCCCTCCACCACTCGCCCTTCGACAGGCTCAGGACGAGCGGTCCCCCTCCCCATTCTCTGCGAGAACGGGGAGGAACTTGTGGATGGGCACTTCACCATCAGGCCTGCGCCCGCTAGCCAGCGGCCAACCGATTCTCGCATTACCGGAGCACTGCCACGATGGCCGAAGCCACTGACGACCGCCTGCGCCTCCTGATCGAGCGCGTCGAACGCCTTGAGGAAGAGAAGAAGGGCATCGCCGACGATATTCGCGACGTCTATGCCGAGGCCAAGGCGGTCGGTTACGACACCAAGATCATGCGCCAGATCGTTCGCCTCAGGAAAATGAAGCCCGACGACCGGGCCGAAATGGAAGCGAT
>CAYRCH010000237.1:0-2388 GCA_964422665.1 uncultured Sphingomonadaceae bacterium
GACTGGTTGTCCGGCATGACGATCACGGTCTTGTAGCCGAGCGCATTGGCCACCAGCGCAATCCCGATGCCGGTATTCCCGGCCGTGCCTTCGACGATCGTGCCCCCCGGCTTCAATTCACCGCGTGCCTCCGCATCGCGGATGATCCACAGGGCCGCGCGGTCCTTCACGCTGGCGCCGGGATTGGCGAATTCGCACTTGCCGTAGATCTCGCAGCCGGCGGCGGCGCTTGCACCTTCCAGCCGTACCAGCGGCGTGTTGCCGATAAGCTCCAGGGCGTTCATCCGGATCGCAGGGGCAGTCATGTTGTGGGAGGTAGGGCCTCGTACCTTGCGGTGCAATGCAGTTCCGGTTGCCGCCTTCCTAGTCAGTCTTCCTGAGCGATGGTGACTTTCAGCCCGTCCAGCTCGGCAGTGAAGGGTATCTGGCACGAAAGCCGCGAATTCTCGTCGCGGTCGTCCGAAGAATCGAGCAGGTCGTCCTCGTCACTGCTCATCTGCGGCAGCCGGTCCCTGAACGCAGGGTCGACATGCACGTGACAGGTCGCACAGGAACAGCAGCCGCCGCAAAGGGCGAGCAGTTCGTCAAAGCCATTGTCGCGAATGGCCTCCATTACGGTGAGGCCAGCGTCGGCTTCCACTTCCCGCTCTTCACCCGAACGGGTCACCACGATCAGCTTGGGCATTGCCCGGTATTCTCCTATGCCGTGCAGCTTGCGCCGCCATTCAGCGGCGCTGCTATTCATTTGGGAACGAATGTGCAAGCGAACCGGCCATGGGATTGACTGCCAGCCAGTTACAACAAGGGATCGATCATGCGGCGGCCATCGAACCGGCCTTCGCCCGGGCGGTGGAGCGTGCCGGGTACCCGGAACCGCGTATTCGCGAGCGCGGCTACCGCACATTGCTGCGCACCATCGTCGGACAGCAGGTAAGCGTGGCTGCGGCCGCCAGCGTATGGCGCAAGCTGGAGGAACTGCTGGGCGAGGAGCTTGCCGCGCAGTCCCTCTTGGAGCAGGATTTCGACGCACTCAGGGCCTGCGGCCTGTCGCGCCAGAAACAGGGCTATGCCCGCTCGCTGTGCGAGCTCGTGGTCAGCGGCGCGCTGGCGCTCGACGATTTGCCCGCGGATGACGAGGAAGCGATCGCCCGCCTGGTGCAGGTCAAGGGGATCGGCCGCTGGTCAGCGGAAATCTACCTCCTCTTTGCCGAAGGCCGCCCGGATATCTGGCCCGCGGGAGACCTTGCCGTGCAGGCAGGTCTCGGACGGATTCTCGATCTTCCCGAGCGACCCGACGAGAAGCAGGTCCGGGTGTTGGCCGAAGCCTGGCGGCCGCATCGCGGGGCAATCGCGATCCTTACCTGGCACTGTTATAACAATCCTGCATTGTAGCTATTGTGGACACAGGACGGGTGCCCTATTTTGCTAATACAGCAGAGGGGGCGGCTAGCACTGCCCTTGCCCCCGCCATCGCCATCACTTTCACCAGCCAAGCCCGAGAGAGCTCCATGACTTCCACGACTGCCGCGGCCCCGGCCGATCTTTCCTCTTATCCCCTGATTCCGCGCGAGGCCCTGTTCGGCAATCCGCTGCGGGCTTCGGGACAGATAAGTCCGGACGGCAAGTGGCTCAGTTGGCTGGCGCCGAAGGACGGAGTCCTCAACCTATGGATGGCCCCGGCGAGCGATCCCTCCGCCGCCAAAGCCATGACCGACGCTACCGACCGGCCGATCAGGCAGTATTTCTGGGCGCCCGATTCCAGCAGCCTGCTCTATGTCCAGGACAAGGCCGGCGACGAGAATTTCCTGCTTTATCAAGTCGATGTCGAAACCGGGACGGAGCGCGTACTGACCCCGTTCGAAAACACCCGCGTCCAGGTCGTCGGTGGATCGCATAGGATCAAGGACAGGGTGCTGGTGGGGCTCAACAACCGGGATCCGCGTTTCCACGATGTCCATTTGCTGGACCTCACGACCGGCGAACTGTCCGAAGTCGTCCGCAACGAGGCTGGCTATGCCGGCTTCGATGCCGATGACAATCTCGATGTCCGGGCCGCCTACCGCCAGAACGCGGAAGGCGGGATGGACATGTTCCGCGTTGTAGGCGGCGAGGTCGAGACCGAACCCTTCGCCAGCTGGGGGCTGGAAGATTCGCTGACCACCAGCACCGCCGGCTACACATCCGACGGCAAGACGCTCTACTGGCTCGACAGCCGGGGGCGTAACACTGCCGCACTCGTGGCGGAGAATACCGAAACTGGGGAACGCAAGGTAATCGCCGAGGATGCGCGGGCCGATATCGGGGGCACCATGCGCGATCCGCTGACCGGGGAAGTCGAAGCCTATTCGGTCAATTACCTTCGGACCGAATGGACCGCGCTCGACCCGG
>CAYRCH010000238.1:0-2378 GCA_964422665.1 uncultured Sphingomonadaceae bacterium
GCCGCTTCGAACACCGGCACCTTGTCGTCCTGCATGTCCTTCGAATAGGCGAGCGGAAGCCCTTTCATCGTCACCATCAGCGCGGTCAGACAACCAACGATCCGACCCGCATGCCCCCGCACCAGCTCCGCTGCATCGGGGTTCTTCTTCTGCGGCATGATCGAACTGCCCGTGCTCAGCGCATCCGGCAGCGTCACGAAACCGAACGACTGGCTGGCCCACAGCACGAATTCTTCCGCCAGGCGCGAAAGATGCAGCGAACATTGCGCGGCCGCCATCAGGTAATCGAGCGCAAAATCACGGTCGGACACGGCGTCGAGACTGTTCGCTGTGGGCAAGTCAAATGCAAGAGCCTGCGCGGTCATTTCCCGGTCGATCGGAAAGCCGGTGCCAGCCAGCGCCGCGCTGCCCAGAGGGCATTGGTTGAGCCGCACGCGCGCGTCATGGAACCGGGAACGATCGCGCCGGATCATCTCGTAATAGGCCATCAGATGATGTCCGAGCGTGACCGGCTGGGCCGCCTGAAGATGCGTGAAACCGGGCATAACGCTGTCGGCATGTTCGCCTGCGCGCCGCACGAGCGCGCGCTGCAAGTCGGCCAGCCCGGTGTCGGCGCGGTCGATCGCCTCGCGCACCCAAAGCCGGAAATCCGTCGCTACCTGATCGTTGCGGCTGCGCGCGGTATGGAGCCGGCCGGCAGCTTCGCCGATCAATTCCTTCAGGCGCGATTCCACCGTCATGTGGATGTCTTCGAGATCCCAGTCCTCGGGCACCCCGTCTCGTTCATACTCGTCGGCAACCTGCGCCAGCCCGCGCTCGATCGCCTCGGCATCTTCGGCGGAAATGATTCCGCAGGCCCCCAGCATCGCCGCATGGGCCCGGCTGGCGGCGATGTCCTGCCGCCAAAGCGCCTTGTCGAAAGGGATGGATGCGTTAATCTCGCGCATGATCGCAGCCGGCCCTTCCGCGAAACGGCCGCCCCACATCTGGTTGGAGCCCGAAATGCCACGTTCCTTATTGCTTCCGCTCACGCTTTCCACTGCCCTTATGCTCGGCGGGTGCGATAGGGAAAGCGGGGGAGCGGCGCAACAAGAGGAAAGCGCAGCCGCCGAAAAGGAAACCTTGACCGGCGAACTCGACCGCAGCCACGCCGGCAGTGCCATCCCTGCGCTGGTGGTGTCGGACCCGCAGGGGATCGAGCTGGATCTGGCACAATTGGGCGGCACTCCTGTCCTGCTGAACCTTTGGGCTACATGGTGCGCGCCTTGCGTAGTCGAGATGCCGATGCTGGATACGCTTGCCGAGGAGACGCAAGGCGAATTGCGCGTAATCACGATCAGCCAGGATCTGCAGGGCGCCGAAAAGGTCGCTCCCTTCTTCGCGGAGCGGGAGTTTCGCCACCTCCAGCCCTGGCTCGACCCCGATTCCGAACTGGCGAGCCATTTCGGCGGCGGGGGCGCGGTATTGCCGACGACCATCCTCTACGGCGCCGATGGCAAGGAAGTCTGGCGAGTGATCGGCGGATACGAATGGCTGTCGGAAGAAGCGCGCGCGCTGGTCGACGAAGCGCTGGAACAGCCGGCCGAGCAGGCCTGACAGGAATTCGCATGGGCTCCCAACTGGCAACCGACCTGGCCGCTCTTTCGAGCAGGCGCCGGGTGCTGACGCTGGGAGGTGCGGCGGTGACGGGTCTGGCCCTTTCCGCCTGCAGCAAGGGGCGGGCGATGGAACCCGCGCCTACGGATTGCCTCGCCACTCCGACGGAAATCCGCGGCCCCTTCCCGGCAGATGGCACGCGCAACTGGGGCCGGGCGCTCAACATCCTTGGCGAGCAGGGGCTCGAGCGTCCAGATATCCGCAGCAGTATCGGCGGGCTGGATGGTACAGCCCAAGGCGTCGAGCTCATGCTGACGCTGGGTGTGGTTTCTGCTTCGGGCTGCGAGCCTCTGGCCGGCCGTGCCATCTATCTTTGGCAGTGCGACGCGCGCGGCGACTACTCAATGTATAACCGCGAGGACGTGAACTATCTGCGCGGCCTGCAACCATGCGATGCAGAGGGCCTCGCCCATTTCACGACGATAGTGCCCGGCTGCTACGGCGGCCGCGCCCCGCATGTGCATCTGGAGTTATTCGAGAGCGCCCATGCCGCGGTTTCCGGCGCTTCGCCCCTGCTGGTAAGCCAGCTTGCCCTGCCCGCCGACGCCTGCCGCGCGGTCTATGCGGACCGGGCGATGTATGGCGAGAGCCTGAATAATTTGGAGCGGTGGCCAGCGGAGCGCGACTTCATGTTTGCCGGAGACCCGCCCGAGGTGCAGGCGGCTCAGACGATCGAAATGCAAGGAAACCCGTCGGCGGGTTATCGCGGGACCGCAACGATC
>CAYRCH010000239.1:0-2363 GCA_964422665.1 uncultured Sphingomonadaceae bacterium
TCGCGACGGAGGCCGACCGCACGCCGACGACGCATCTCTACGTCCATATGCCGACAGAGGCGCTGCCGCGCACGACCATCACCACCGACCACCAGGCGTTCCATCTCACGCAGGATGGCGCGATCGCCGTGCCGGAAGAGAATGCCTGGTCGGAATTCCTTTATGGGCTGCATTACGCGTTCAATCTCCCGGTGCTGGTCGGCATCACGATTGTCGGTGCGCTCGGCGCGCTGATGGTGGCGCTGGCGATCACCGGCGTGATCGCGCTGCCGCGCATCTTCCGCGACGCCTTTCGTCTGCGCGCCAGGCAGAGCGGCGGGATCGCGCTGGCCGACTGGCACAACCGGCTGAGCGTCTGGACGCTGCCCTTCACGCTGGCGATTGCGATCACAGGCGCGGTGATCGGCCTCGCGACCGTCACTGCCTATGCGCTGGCGCAGGGCCAGTATGACGGCGATGTCGAGGCGGTCTATGCGCCGCTGTTCGGGGGCGAGGATCCAGCCGACCTGACGCCCGCGCCACTGCCCGATGTCGCCGCGGCGATGAACCATATGACGGCGGAATATCCCGAAGCCCGTGTCACCTATGCCATCGTCCACGATCCGGGCACTGCGGGGCAGCATGTGCAGATGGTCGGCGTCCATGGCCAGCGGCTGATCTTCGGCGAATACTACCATTTCCGCCCCGACGGCACGTTCGAGGGGACCAGCGGCCTGGCCGATGGCGAGATTGGCCAGCAGGCGGCCGCCTCGATCTACAGCCTCCACTTCGGCGATTTCGGCGGGCTGCCGGTCAAGGTCGCCTATATCGTCTTCGGGCTTGCCCTTACCGTGGTCAGCGCCACGGGCGTCTATATCTGGCTCGGCAAGCGCCGCCGCCGCGGCATTGTGGAGCCGGGCCTGCTGGGCGCGTGGCACGGCGTGGTCTGGGGTGCTCCCGCAGCGCTTGTGGTGACGCTGCTGGCGCGTTTCGCGCTGGGCAACGAAGCTCCGTTTGCCGCGATATTCTGGATCCTGCTGGCGGTGACCATGCTGGCCGGGGCGCTTTCCGGGCGAAAGATCGCCGCTCCGCAGCTGGCAGCGCAACCGGCCGAGTAAGGCGCGCCTCTGCGTCTAGAGCGCGGCGATATAGCCGCCGTCGAGCGCGATGGTCGACCCGTGGATATAGGCTCCGGCGCGCGAGGCGAGGAAGATACACGCGCCCTGCACGTCCTGCGCTTCGCCCGGCCGGCCGAGCGGGACATAGGTCGCCACGCTCTTCTTCACCGCGTCGGATTCGGTGTCGGTCATGGCCGAGGGGAAGGGCCCCGGCGCGATCGCGTTGACCCGGATACCTTCCTTGCCCAGCCGCTTGGCGAGCGAGCGGGTGAGGTGATGGATCGCGGCTTTCGAGGCGCCATAGGCGTGCGCTTCCCAGTTGGGCACATGCAGCCCGCCGATCGAGCCGAGATTGATCACCACCGGACCGGGCTGGACCTTCGCCGCTTCGCGCAGCAGCGGCAGCGCCTGCTGCACCAGGAAGAAAGGCGCGCGCAGATTGGTCGCGAGCACCTGGTCCCATTCCTCTTCCGCCATCGCCTCGATCGGGTCGCCATTATTGGCGCCGGCATTGTTGACCAGGATGTCGAGCCGGCTTTCGCGCTCGCGCAGCGCGGCGATCAGCCGCTCAGGCGCGCCCGCTTCGGAGAGGTCGCAGGCCAGGCCGAAACATTCGCCATCGCCGCTGGCCCCGATCTCCTCCGCGGCCCTGTCGGTCCGGGCCTGGTCGCGCCCTGTGATGTAGGTCTTCGCCCCGCGTGCGGCGAAGCCTTCCGCGATCATGCGGCCGATGCCGCTGGTGCCCCCGGTGACGAGCGCGATCTTGCCTGAAATGTCGAACAGCGTGTCTGCCATGCGCCTCTCCTACAGCATCGGGCGGGGGCGGCAATTGCGGCCAGCGGGCCAGTCAAATCAATGAGCCGTTTGATGCATTCCGCCTGACGAAAAGCGGTGTAGTTCGCAGGCTAACCAAGCAGCCGGTCATATCGAGCCTTGCCATGCACAGCGATGCCAAAGCCCGCAAGAGCGACAGTATCCGTTCGGTGGAGCGGGCAATCGACATACTCCAGGCGCTCAACCGCCGTCCGCTTTCGACGCTGCACGACCTGCACTGCGAAACCGGCCTGCCCAAGCCTTCGATCGTGCGCCTGCTGCGCACGCTGGAGGCGAAAGGGCTGGCGGCGCAATCCTCCAGCTACGGTTCCTACCAGCTGCTTGGGCGGGTCAAGTCGCTCGCCAGCGGGTTCCATCACGAGCCGGAGATCGTCGAAGCGGCGGAAGACCGGATGATCGAGTTCACCCGCCGCGAAGGCTGGCCGCTTTCGA
>CAYRCH010000240.1:0-2356 GCA_964422665.1 uncultured Sphingomonadaceae bacterium
CGCTTCCAACCTTCCTGGATGAGGTTGTTGGGGCTGGTCATCTCGATCGACCATCGCTCACTGGCGCCGCCAGCTGCCACGTCGGCGACGATGAACGCATGCGGATTTTGCCATTTGAACTGCACGACCGTTGCCTCGAAGGTGACGGTCTTCTGCATATCGAACATGGAGTAGGAATGGTGGGCGAGGGCTGCGGCCGGAGCGAGCATGGCTGCGGCTGCGATCATGGGGAGCATCTTCATCGCATCTCTCCGAATGGGTTACAGTTGCGGCACGTTTACAGGGGTGCCGTCCTTGGGCAGGCCGCTGTCGAGCACTTTGCCGTCGGGCTTGGTGAGGTCGAGGAACAGCCCGCCATGCTTGCCGTTGCGCAGCGGAGCGATGCGCACCTTGACCTTCTCTCCCGGTCTCAGGGAATTGCGTACCCAGCCCTGCCGCTTCAGATTGTTGGGACTGTTGAGCTCGATCGACCAGCGCTGCGCCTTGCCGCCATTCGTCACGTCCAGCTCGATGAAGGCATGCGGATTGGTCCACTGGAACTCGTGCACCGTGCCTTCCAGAACCATCATCTTCTTCTGATCGAACATCGCAAAGCTGTGATGCGCCAGCGCGCTTGCGCCGCCTGCAAGGGCAAGGATGCCCGCTGCCAGCCATGCGGCAATCCTATTCGCCATCGGTTACCTCTTCGATCTCGCTGATCCCGCGCTCCTGGGCCGCCTCGCTGCCGAGATCGGTGCCAGGCAAATTGGCGTTGTAATGGGTGATGCAGACCGCCTCGTTGATGTCGGTATAATCCTGCCGGTTGAACCGCTTCGTAGAACGCCACTCCCCTTCCCACATATTGGGATCGGTCATGATATATTCGACTTCCATCACCCGGCCCTCATCGAGCAGGCGGATGCGCTCGGTGATCTCGAGTTCGAAGCTGACCGGGATGCCGTAATCGATATAGTGATTGTCGGTCTCGAAATACCGGCTGCGCACGACCAGCGTGTCTCCCTCCCAATGGCCGATGCTCTCGCCATTGTAGGAAGGCACCACCAGGTCGGGATCGGAGAAATCGCGCCCGTCCATGAAGATGGTCCGCACCGAATTGTTGAAGCCTGAAATCACATAGATCGCGGTCGGCAGCTGGATGAAGGCATGCGGCCACACCCGCGTCATCAGCATCGGCATGCCGGGCGGATAGCATTGCCCGATCGCATCGCGGTAGGTCTCGCCGCGCGCCTGAGCCTTGGGCGCCTCGATCAGCGCCTCGCGGCCCTCGGCCCCGAATTTGGGATAGGGCGGGCCGAACAGGAACTTGGCAAAGCCTTCGGACAGATCCACGAACCAGGTGCCGGTGACATCGAACGGCGCCGGCGGACGCTCCTTCGCCAGGTTCTCAGGCGCCAGCGCACCCAGATAGCCCGGATGCTTGGGCACCATCCGCTCCAGACGCTCCGGCGAAAGCGGCACCAACTCCCGGTCTACCTCAGGCTGCGCCGGCAAATCACCCTCCGCCGGATAGGCCTCCTGCGCCACAAGCGGCGATGCAAAGGACAGCGCCGCTGGCGTGAGCCACCACCACCACGCAAACTTTCCCCTATCTCGCTGCATCCGCCTCTCCTCCCGGCCCGTATCGTGCCCGCTAAGGTGGACGGAATCAATATCGAGGGATCGGCATACGCTTTGGTGGATCCATCGAATTCGCGTCGCCGAGACTGTCCCCGGTAGCGGGACGGAGGCGGCCTTGGCTCGGTACAGAACATACAAAAAGGGCGGTCACCTGCCGGTGACCGCCCTCTTGCTGTTCAGGCCCGAAAGCCCAGGAAACTGCCGGCTCAGGCGTTGGCCCCAACACCCTTCTGGCGCCAGCTGTCGGCATAGGCATTGCGTGCCACCGACGAATAGGGAACCGGCGAAACCACGGCCTTGATCTCGGTCTGCACGTGGGGTTCGACGGTCGGCTTGGATGTGCCGCCATTGGGTTCGCCCCAGACAAGCGTCACTTCTTTGCCGAATTCGACATAGTCCGGATCGATCATTGCCAGCGAAAGCATCGCGCCTTCGTTCGAGCTGTAGCCGATCCAGGTGGAGACGCCGATGACCTTGCCGTCGACCTTCACAGCATCGAACGGGTGCATCGAGTACACGGCGCTCGGGAATTCAAACCACTTCGCGCGGTCGCCCTTCGCGAACATCGAGCTCATTACACGGCCCACATCTTCGGGATCCAGTGCAAGCGTAACCTTCTGCTTGTGCTTCTCGCCGGCCATGCGCTCCAGCGCCTCGCGGCCGACGAAATCATGGTCGAACTTCACGATGTGGCCGTAACCGATGTCCCATGGCGTGAGGTAGTAACCCTCGACGCTGT
>CAYRCH010000241.1:0-2307 GCA_964422665.1 uncultured Sphingomonadaceae bacterium
CGGGCCGTTGCGGTTATAGGTGTCCGGGGCGAAGCGGATCTCGCCCAATTCCGGATCGAGATATGTCGGATGATACAGCAGGCGGACCTGCAGCGGCTCCGGCAGCGGCAGGAAGCGGTTCTCGCGCGATGAGGCGCGGGCCTGTTCCCACTGGCCGGTTATCCCCTGGTCCTCCGCAATCATGCTCGCGAAGCCGAGCGCGTCGCTCACCCGGACGCAGCCATGGCTGCGATGGCGCTGGTTGCTCTCGAACAGCGCTTTCGCCGGCGTATCGTGGAGATAGATCGCATACCGATTGTCGAGGTCGAACTTGACGAGGCCCAGCGAATTGCCCGGCCCCGGGAGCTGGACGATCCAGCCATTCCGGCGGACCATGTTGTTGCGGCGCAAATAGGCGGCGCCCACGCCCGCCATCTCGTCCCGCTCGATCGACTTCGGCACCGTCCAGGTGGGGTTGGCGACCAGGCGGAAGAATTGCGATTGCAGTTGCGGCGTCTGCCAGCCCGGCTGGCCGACCACGACCCGCCGCCGGTCGGCCAGATTGCCGTCACGATAATAATGCAGCATCGCGATGCCGGTATTGACGTCGATCCGGTTTGCCGGCGGTTTGCGCATCAGCCAGCGGCGGCGCTCCAGCGCCACGGCCGCGGCACGGGCATAATCGGCCGGGCCGCGGTTGAGCGCCTGCAGCGTGACCGGCCCGAATACCTTGTCCGCGGCAATGCCGCGCGCTTGCTGGAAGCGCCCGAGCGCGTAGGCGATCTCGGCGGTGAACTCTTGCGGAGGAGCCGGCTCGGCGACCTCGCCCTCGCCCGCACCCTCGTCCGCGGGCGCCGCCTCGCCCAGATAGCCCTGGCGGCGAAGCTCGGCCGCGATCTGCGGCACGCGCGGGTCGCTGTCGCCCTGGCGGATGAGGTCTCCGCCCGGGATTGCGGTGCGCTCCGCGTCGCCCGCTTCCCGGCGCAGGCGCAGATAAGTTTCGGAGAGCGCGCGGTACTCGGCATCGTCCGGCGCGAGGCTTGCCAGCCATTCGCCCACCCGCCCCGCATCCAGCGCCTCGGTGAGGCCGGCGGCAAGATCCGGATCGGGCCGGGGCACAGTATAGATCCTGTACTGCTCATTCGGATCGACCAGCCCGCGCGCGAGCGCCGAGGCATAGGTCAGCGCTGCGGAGGTGAGCGCCGCTTCGCGGGCCGCAGGGGAAGGCGGTTCGCTTTCGAGGAAGGCGACGCGGTCGAGCCCGTGTTCTGCCCGGCCCTCGATCGCCTGCACCAGCGCCTGTTCGGCCTCGTGGGACCACACGCCTTCCAGGCCGTTCTCTTCGTAAAATTCCTCGACCTCGTGCTCGCTGGCAGCGGCGGCCAGCTCGTCGGCGGGAACTTCGGGCGCTTCCGAACTGCCGCAGGCGGCGATCAGGAACAGCGGCAGGAGGGTGAGGCGGTTGGCGTGGTTCACTATGGCTCCGGTTCGTGGCTGCAGCGCTTAAGAAAAAGGCCGCTGGTCGCGGCCTTTTCCCTCCATAGCTCAATCCGTCGCAAGCGATATAGGTTCCGGTTCAGGCCGGTTTGCCGGCGTAGAGCAGCCGCCCTTCGCCGAGCAGTTCCATCACCCGGCCGACCTCGTCCATCTTGACCGAGAAGCAGCCGTAGCTGCGCCCGATGCGGCCATGCGCGTCGATCAGGCTCTCATTCACGTAATTCGCGCCGTGCAGCACGATCGCGCGTTCCAGCGCGGCGTCGTTCTCCGGATCGAGGCCGAGCAGGCGCTGCGAGCGGCCGTATTTCCCGTAATAGGGGTTGGCCATGCAATAGGCCCCGCGGCTGGTAGCGTTGGAGCCGTAGCGGTTGGAGAATTCCTGCAGATAGCCGGTGTGGGCGGGGTCCGAACCCTTGCCGTGCGCGACCAGCCAGCTTTGCGTGATGCGGCCGCTTTCGACATCGACCAGGTGGAAGCGGTGCTCTGCCGAATGGGCGGAGAAATCGACCAGCCCGATCCTGTCGCGAAAGCCGATGCGCGATGAATGCCGGTCGAGCGCGGCCAGCGCTTCCTGCAGCAGCGGAGGCCTTTCGGCCTGCTTCACCGCGGCGGCAACTGGCGGAACGAGCGGCTGCGGCTGAGGCATCGATCTGGCGAACAGCACGCTCGATGCGCCTGCCGTCGCGCCTGCAGCGATAGTTGCGCCGATAAAACGGCGCCGGTTGAAATTCATATCCAGTCCCGTCCGTTGCGATCCCATTGCGGCGTCGCGGGCGCGATTCCCGCTGCCACGGACAGGCTCAATACCTCAACCTAACTTAACATTCAATG
>CAYRCH010000242.1:0-2298 GCA_964422665.1 uncultured Sphingomonadaceae bacterium
GCAGCCAGTTGACCAGGCGTGCAGCCAGACGGGCGGCGGATTTGGGCTCTTCGACCAGTTCGGGTTCGAGACGCAGTTCCTGGCCGGTGAAGAACGCCATACCCACCGTCTGCAACCCGCCATCCGGGGTCGATTTATGGGCGGTCAAACCCTGCGCCGGGAAGGGTCCGCCATCGAGCCAATGCATTGCGGAAGCCCGGAAATAGGAGGGCGATATCCAGCAGCCCGCCGCGTCCCAGGCCAGCGCATCAACCCCGGGCAACTCCGAAAGGCGTGCCCCGACCCGGCACATGGTTCGCACGGCCGGGATAATGGCTTCGCCGCCGCGAAGGTGCGGCCCCGGTACGAGGGAGACGGCTTCCAGATGGCGCTCGTTCCATTCGGCGGCTTCCCCTTCGAGCTCAATGGCGAAATCACAGCGCTCTGGGGAGCTGGCAGGCCCCGGCGAAAGGCCGCGCAGGTCGAACGTCAGTCCGCTGGCGAGCAATTCCATCCAGCAGTCCTTCGCAGGTTCCTCCATAGCGGCCACATCCTCCGCATGGCTGACAGAGATGGCCGGTGACCGCTCGCAGAAATCGAGGATCATGCCCGCATCGGGCCTGCGGCCTGGCGCGAACAGCAGGGACAAACGCCCACGAGGCAAAGAATCGACGATAATGGCCCCGCCCCTCAAACCCGGAATCCGAACTCGGCGGCGGGTTTTTGACCGGAAAGCCGGGCTGCGTCGAGTCCCGACTTGCACCGAAATCGATCGATGGCGCGCTGGCGCAAGCCGCCGACCGCCAGGAGTTTGCAGACAGGAGACACGGAGCAGCTCTTTCCTACTTACCCCAAGTCGGATAGTCGAACGACCGATGGCAACTTCATTCACGGGACATGTTTGCGGGGTCGCACATTCGCTGACGGGGCGCGCATGGCGCTGGAGAGGCGGCAATGGCGCGATCGACATCGGCTCGGACAATTCCTGCGAAGCGCTGATTACGCAATTGCTGCTCGCTCGCGGTGTTGCACAGGCGGACATCGCCCTGCATCGCGACCCGCGGCTCAAGGCCTTTCTTCCCGATCCCTCGGATTTTCGTGACATGGATGTCGCCGCTGACCGGCTGGCCCAGGCTGTGTTGTCAGGCGAGCGTGTGACCATCTACGGAGACTATGACGTCGACGGCGCCACCAGCGCCGCGCTGATGATCCGGTTCCTGCGCATGCTGGGGCTGTCCGCCGGGCACTATATCCCGGACCGCTTGCTTGAAGGCTACGGACCGTCCGGCGAGGCGCTGGTGCAACTCGCCCGTGAAGGCTCCAGCCTGATCGTCACTGTCGATTGCGGAGCGATGGCGTACGACGCTCTCACCGCCGCCCGCGATGCCGGGGTCGACGTGATCGTCGTCGACCACCACAAATGCGCAGCCGACCTGCCCCCGGCTGCCGCGCTGGTGAATCCCAACCGCCTCGATGAAGGCACTGTGGGCGCTGCTCATGGCCACCTCGCCGCAGTGGGAGTGGCGTTCCTGCTCGCGGTCGCCACGACGCGGACATTGCGCCAGCGCGGCTATTTCGACGGCCGGGACGATCCGGACCTGATATCGCTGCTCGATCTGGTTGCGCTGGGCACTGTGGCGGACGTCGCCCGTATCCAGGGGCTCAACCGCGCCTTTGTCGCCCAGGGCCTGAAAGTCATGGCGCGCCGGGACAAGCCAGGCATCGCCGCGCTCATCGATGTCAGCCGCCTGGACCGGGCGCCGCGATGCAGCGACCTGGGGTTTGCGCTGGGCCCGCGGATCAATGCCGGCGGAAGAGTGGGTCAGGCGGATCTGGGCGTGCGGCTGCTGACGACAGACGACCCCGATGAAGCCATGGCTATCGCGGCGCAGCTCGACCAGTTCAACCAGCAGCGCCGGGCAATCGAAGCCGAGGTCCAAGCCGAAGCCGAGGCCCAGCTCGTCAGCCAGTCCGAGCGGGCTGTCGCAGTTCTGGCCGGACGAGGCTGGCATCCGGGCGTGATCGGGATCGTTGCGGGCAGGATCAAGGAAAAGGCCGGCCGGCCGGCAGTGGTGATTGCGCTCGAGGCGGATGATGCCGGGATGGGCAAGGGCTCGGGACGATCTGTGAGCGGCGTTGACCTGGGCGCAGCGATCATTGCCGCGCGCGAAGCAGGCCTGTTGGTGGCAGGCGGTGGGCACGCGATGGCCGCAGGCCTGACGATCGATCCATCGCGCATCGAAGCGTTTGCCGACTTCCTCGAAGATCGGCTGGCGGAGAACGTCGCCAGGGCGCGGATCGACCAGGAGCTGGCGCTCG
>CAYRCH010000243.1:0-2292 GCA_964422665.1 uncultured Sphingomonadaceae bacterium
GACGTGATGTTCGTGATCCAGCGCGTGCTGGAAACCGAAGGCAAGCTCACGCTGCTGGACCAGAACCGGGTGATCCGCCCGAACCCCTGGTTCCGCCTGTTCGCCACCGCCAACACGGTGGGGCTGGGCGACACGACCGGGCTCTATCACGGGGCCCAGGCGATCAACCAGGCGCAGCTCGACCGCTGGAACATCGTGGTCGGGCTCAACTACCTGCCGGCCGAAACCGAGCAGGCGATCGTGAAAGCCAAAAACCCGGAGACGAGCGAGAAGGTGATCGCCGACATGGTGCGCGTTGCGGATCTCACCCGGCAGGGCTTCATGAACGGCGACATCTCTACCGTCATGAGCCCGCGCACGGTCATCACCTGGGCGCAGAATGCGGCGATCTTCAAGGATGTCGGCATGGCTTTCCGCCTGTCGTTCCTCAATCGCTGCGACGAGGCGGAGCGGATGCTGGTGGCCGAATATTACCAGCGCGTGTTCGGCGAGGAACTGCCCGAAAGTGTCGTTGCGAAAGCCTGACGCCAGCAGACTCGATTTTGCTGTGTTAGCCTGATAACACAGTATCGACATGGACTTGCCTTCGTCCTATTCCGCCCGGCGCAAATCACGCTTCCGCTGGCCGTGGCAGCGGCGCAGGGAAATGCCGGCCGAGCCGCGCTCCCACATGGAGGAAATGCCCTGGTCGCCCCTCTACGAGGAGGATGGGCCGGGCGATCCCGCATTCGGCCGCTGGCTGGATGACGAACTCGACCGGCGCTTCGAGGTCCGGCTGCGCGAGCGCGCCCGGTTCTGGCAACCTGCATACTGGCACGGGCACGGCAAGCTGTGGTGGACGGGCCGGATCCTGGCGGGGATCGCTGCCCTGTTCCTCCTGCTGGTTGCCTATCTCGCGATTACCGCGCCGCTGGGCAAGTCGCTGCAGCCGATCGCGCCGCCGCAGGTTACGCTGCTGGCCAGCGACGGGACGCCGATCGCCCGCAACGGTGCCATCGTGGAGGCGCCGGTCAAGGTCGCGGACCTGCCGGACCACGTGATCGAACCGTTCCTGGCGGTCGAGGACCGCCGCTTCTACTCGCACTGGGGCGTCGATCCGCGAGGCATTGCGCGTGCGGTCTGGGCCAACGTCACCGGCGGCACGCCGCAGGGCGGCAGCACCATCACCCAGCAGCTGGCCAAGTTCACTTTCCTTACGCCGGAGCGCAGTCTCACGCGAAAGGCGCGCGAGGCTCTGATCGCATTCTGGCTGGAGGCGTGGCTGAGCAAGGACGAGATTCTCGAGCGCTATCTCTCCAACGCCTATTTCGGCGATAACACTTACGGGATCCGCGCTGCGAGCCTGCATTATTTCTACCGCCAGCCGGAGAATCTACGTCCCGAACAGGCGGCGATGCTGGCGGGGCTCGTCCAGGCGCCTTCCGCCCTTGCACCCACGCGGCACTATGAGCGGGCCGAGCGGCGGATGAAGATCGTCCTAGGCGCCATGGTCGATGCCGGTTACCTGACGCAGGGACAGGCGGATGCTATGCGCGCGCCGCAGCTCGACGTCCGCACGCGCAACGACCTGCCCACCGGCACCTATTTCGCCGACTGGGCCATCCCGCAGGCGAGGCGGCTGAGCGATGTGGGTTATTCGCGCCAGACCATCACCACCACCCTCGATTCTCGGCTTCAGGTGGCGGCGCGCCGGGCGGTGGCGAATGCGCAGCTGGGGAATGCGCAGGTCGCGCTGGTCGCGATGCGAACCAATGGCGAAGTGGTCGCCATGATCGGCGGGAAGGATTACTCCGCGTCGCCGTTCAACCGCGCGACGCAGGCCCGCCGCCAGCCCGGTTCGACTTTCAAGCTGTTCGTCTATCTTGCCGCGCTCGATGCGGGCTATTCGCCCGACGACATGATCAGCAACCTGCCGTTCGAGGAAGGCAGCTATCGCCCCGAAAACGCCAGCGGCAATTATTCGGAAGAGATCAGCATCGCCGATGCCTTTGCCCGATCGAGCAATGTGGCGGCGGTACGGCTGTACAACCTCGTCGGGGGCGATGCGGTCATCACCATGGCGAGGAGGCTGGGGGTCACCTCCGATCTTCCGCGCGGCGACCCGAGCCTCGCGCTTGGCACTTCGACCATGACCCTGCTCGAGCTGACCAGCGCCTATGCCGGCGTCGCGGCCAACAGCTTTCCGGTGGAGCCGCGCGCGTTCCCGGCAGACCAGCCCGGCTGGTTCGACTGGATCTTCGACGGGAGGAACAGCCTGTCAGGGCGCGAGCACCAGCAGATCGAGCAGATGCT
>CAYRCH010000244.1:0-2256 GCA_964422665.1 uncultured Sphingomonadaceae bacterium
TCGCGGTATCTCGGCAGAAGACCGGCTGCGAGTGCATCGGCGAAGCCCCGATGCGCGGCTATCGAGTAGACCTTGGGTCCGCGGCCCTCAACCACGTTTCAACGCGGCTTCGGTGGGTCCTATCGCCGACGGATCGCCCACTTCGAACCATTCCCCGGTAAATGCCACTCCGTGCAGCCGCCCCTCTTCGATCGCGCGGTTCCAGAGGATGTTGGTGGAAAAGGGGCCGGCCGGCGGATCGCGCAGCAGGCGGTGCGAAACGATCTGAATACCGCTGAAAATGAAGGGCGCGATCCGCCCGGACTTGCGCCGTGAAATCCGGCCCCCGGCGTCGAGCGAGAAGTCGCCCTTCCCGCGGTAATTATGCGCCCCGCGATGCGGCACGAGAAGCAGCAGGGCATCCATCTGCTGCGGGTCCCAGGCGCGGCTGAGATCGTGGAAGGCATCGCACGGCCCGTCGAGCCAGAGATTGTCGGAATTGAGGCAGAAGAACGGATCGGGCAGCAGGCCCGCCGAATGCGCCTTCACCAGCCCGCCGCCGGTTTCCATCAGCAGCTCGCGTTCGTCCGAAATGGCGATTTGCGGCTGCTTGCGCTCCTTCACATGGGCTTCGAGCGCGTCGGCAAGGTAGTGGACGTTGACCACCGCCTTTGCGACACCGGCCTCGTTGAGCTTCTCGAAAGCGTGATCGATCAATGGCTTGCCGGCCACCCGCACCAGCGGTTTGGGCTGGCTTGCGGTAAGCGGGCGCATGCGCTTGCCCAGCCCCGCCGCCAGGATCATCGCGGTGTCCGACGCGAGCGCGCTCAAGAGATGTCTCCGCCAAGCCTGTCGCGGACATCTCGCGGGATATTGGCGTCGAACCACGCCGCCACCGGCGCCAGCGCCGGATGGGCAAGGTCGCGCTCCATCGCTTCCCATACGCGCGGAATCATGGAGAGGTAGCGCGGCTTCCCGTCGCGCTTCCAGAGGCGCGCGAAGATGCCGACGATCTTGGCGTTGCGCTGCGCGCCAAGGCGGGCGTAGTCGGCAAGGAAATGGTCGTCCGCGTCGATTTGCGAGCGGTAATGGTCGAGCATCGCCCGCTCCAGCTCCGGCGCCACGTCGCGGCGCGCATCCTGCAGCAGCGAAACGAGATCGTAAGCCGGATGGCCGACCAGCGCGTCCTGGAAATCGATCAGCCCCTGCTCGCCGCCGGGCAGGAGCATGATGTTCTCGGCATGATAGTCGCGCAGGACCGTCACGCCCGGCTGCTGGCGCGGCAGCATCGGCGCAAGCGCCTCATCCCAGGCCGCAGCATAGGAGGCAGCATCGGCGTCGATACCGGCCGCCGGGCACCACCATTCGGTGAACAGCCCGGCCTCCCGCTGGTAAACTTCCATGTCGTAGGGCGCGAAAGGCCCCGGGGGCGATTTGTGCAGCGCCACGAGTGCGTCGATCGCGCGGGCATAGGTCTCGTGCTCGGCCTCCGGATTCTCGTCCAGCCAGTCGCGCATCCGGTCCGCCCCGAAATCCTCGATCAGCACCAGGCCGCGCTCGCGCTGTTCGGCCAGGATCGCGGGCGCGCGGTGCCCCTCCCCGCTCAGCCATTCGGCAACGTCCAGGAATGGGCCCGGATCCTCCTCCGGCGGGGGCGCATCCATCAGCATCGCCGTCTCGCCGTCCTGCCGGACGCGGAAATAGCGCCGGAACGACGCATCGCCGGCAAGCGGTTCGATCACCGCGCCGCCCCAGCCCGCTTCTTCGAGAAACTGTTCGATTCCTGCCGGAAAGTTCATGGCGACCGGCTTTGCCAATCCGCGCCCGCTTCGACAACGGCCTTGCGCCCGTCATCCGCAAATTCGAGCGTGACGGAAAGACATGCCGGCTCATGCGCGAAACCACCGGCCTTCTCCGGCCATTCGGCGATCAGCGCTGCCCCTTCCCGGTAATCGTCAAGGCCGATCTCCTGCGCCTCTTCGACGCGTTCGAGGCGATAGAAGTCGGCGTGGATCAGCGGCAGGCGCACCGAGGGCGGGTCGTAGGTTTCGATAATGGTGAAGCTGGGCGACGGAACTTCGCCCGAATAGCCCAGCCCCGCGATGATCGCGCGCGCCAACGTGGTCTTGCCCGCCCCGAGCGAACCGGAGAGTGCGACGACATCGCCCGGCTGCAGCCGCTCGGCAATCCTCGCGCCCAGCGCTTCCATCGCAGCGATATCCGGCAGCGCCACTCTGGATTTATTCCCGGTCACGGCAGCAATATCGTGGCGGTGGT
>CAYRCH010000245.1:0-2227 GCA_964422665.1 uncultured Sphingomonadaceae bacterium
ACCGCGCCGATCGTGTTGCGGTTCACATACCGGTTGCCCACCCTGATGTCGCGAAGCACCCGCTCGGCAGTGGAATCGAGCCGCGAGTGCAGGCCGAAGGTCAGCCCGTACCCGGTCGCGTTGATCGCCGAGATCGTCTTTTCCAGATCCTCGCTCCGAAAACGCAGGACATGGAGCACGGGGCCGAACACTTCGCGTTCCAGCTGCGCGATGTCGTCGATTTCGAGCAGGGTGGGCGCCACGAACGTCCCGTGGCTGCATTCGTCCGGCAGTGCGGCCCGGTGGGCGGCGTGGCCCCGGGCGATCATCGCGGTCACGTGGTCGTCGATGGTCTTTTGGGCGTCGGACGAGATGATTGGCCCGACATCGGTCGCCACATGGTCGGTCCGGCCGATCCGCAGTTCGGCCATGGCGCCCCTGAGCATGGCAAGCGTGCGCTCGGCGATATCGTCCTGCAGGCACAGCACCCGCAAGGCCGAGCAGCGCTGCCCCGCGCTGTCGAATGCGGAGGAGAGCACGTCGGCTACGACCTGTTCCGGCAAGGCGCTGGAATCCACGATCATCGCGTTCTGTCCGCCGGTTTCGGCGATCAGCGGCACAGGCTTTCCGGAAGGGAGCGTGCGCTTTGCCAGCGCCGCCTGGATCAGCCGGGCGACTTCGGTCGAGCCGGTGAAGATCACGCCGCAGACCTCCTGGGCGCGAACGAGGGCGGCGCCGATCTCTCCGTTCCCCGGCAGCAGCTGCAACGCATCCGCCGGAATACCCGCCCGGTGCAGAAGGCGGACCGCTTGCCCGGCGATCAGCGGGGTTTCCTCGGCCGGTTTGGCCAGTACCGGATTGCCGGCGGTGAGCGCGGCCGCCACCTGGCCGGTGAATATCGCCAGCGGGAAATTCCAGGGGGATATGCACGCCACCGGGCCGAGCGGCGTTGCATCCCCCAGCCTCGCGCGGGCTTCGCCGGCATAATAGCGCAGGAAATCGACCGCCTCGCGCACTTCGGAAATGCCGTTGGGCAAGGTCTTGCCGGCCTCCCGCATGAGCAGCGGGATCAGCGTCGGCATCTCCTGCTCCATCAGGTCGGCCGCCGCTTCGAGCCGGGCGGCGCGCTCTTTCACGGGAAGGGCGGGCCAGGAAGACCGGGATGCGCTGGCAAGCGCCGCTTCGATGTCTTGGGCGCCCGCTTCGCGCACTTCGCCCAGCACGTCTCGGTGATCGGCGGGATTGCGGATCGTGCGCCTGTTACCATCCAGAGCGGGCAGCGCCGCCAGCCATTCCTCGCTTCGCGATGCGGCGACCCGCTCGCCGATCATTGCCAGCGTATCCTCGTCATGGATGTCGAGCCCGGCGGAATTGCGGCGGTCGGGATAGAGATCGCGCGGGTGCCGGATGCCCGGATGCGGGTCGCCGGGAGAGGGCTGGCTGAAGAATGCGGAGACTGGATCGGCAACCAGTTCGTCCACCGAGATTGCCGGATCGGCGATCCGGTTGACGAAGGAGGAGTTGGCGCCGTTTTCGAGCAGCCTGCGCACGAGATAGGCCAGCAGCGTTTCATGCGTGCCGACCGGCGCATAGATGCGGCAGGGGCGGCCCAGCTTGTCCGGTCCGACGACCTCTTCGTAGAGCGGCTCGCCCATGCCGTGGAGGCACTGGAACTCATAGTCCCCTGGCGAGAAATCCGGTCCGGCCATCTGCAGGATCGCCGCAACCGACTGGGCATTGTGGGTGGCGAACTGGGGGAACACAAGCTCGCGTGCGTCGAGCAGTTTGCGGGCGCAGGCGAGGTAGGCGATGTCGGTGTGGAGCTTGCGGGTATAGACCGGGAAGCCGCCAAGACCTTCGACCTGGGCGCGCTTGATCTCCGCATCCCAATAGGCGCCTTTTACCAGCCGGATCATGATCCGCCGTCTGGTCTGCGCGGCGAGATCGATCAGCCAGTCGAGCACCAGTGGGCAGCGTTTTGAATAGGCCTGAGCGACGAAACCCAGCCCGTCCCAGTCCCGGAGCGCCGGATCGCGGGCGAGGCTCTCGAATATGTCGAGCGAGATTTCCAGCCGGCTCGCTTCTTCGGCGTCGATGTTGAGCCCGATGCCGTGCCCGCGGGCCATTTGCGCAAGCGCTTCGACCCGGGGCAGGAGCTCCGCCATCACCCGGTCAGCCTGCGCTCGCGAATAACGCGGATGAAGTGCCGACAACTTGATTGAAATACCGGGTCGATCATGGATGAAAT
>CAYRCH010000246.1:0-2216 GCA_964422665.1 uncultured Sphingomonadaceae bacterium
GCAGTATGGCGGTAATAGTCGAGGCCGCGCACGAGCGCCGGAAGCCGGGTCCATTTGACGCCCGCCGCATCCAGCCCTGCCGTCACGGCGCCGAAGAAATCCTCCGCCTGCGACGTGAGGTAATCGTCGATCTTCGGGGCATCGGCGACGAACACGCGATCACGCGGATCCTTGGAATCGAGGATGCGCAGCGGATTGCGCTCCAGCCGGTCCTGGCTGTCTTCCGACAATTCGCCGCGCACCGACTGGAAATAGGCGATCAGCGCCGCCCGCCATGAATCGCGGCTGTCGGCATCGCCCAGCGTGTTGAGCTGCAAGGTCACGCCATCTGCAATGCCGAGTTCTTTCAGCAGCTGGTCGGCCATCGCCAGCAATTCGACATCGGCCTGTGGTTCCCCGGCCCCGATGATCTCAGCGTCGAGTTGGTGGAACTGGCGGTAGCGCCCCTTTTGCGGCCTTTCGTAACGGAAATTCGGGCCGTGCGTGGCGATCTTCACCGGCGCATATTGCTGCCAGCCATTGGTGAGGTAGGCGCGCGCGATTCCGGCGGTGAGTTCGGGCCGCAGGGTCAGGCTTTCCCCGCCGCGATCCTCGAAGGAATACATTTCCTTGGAGACCACATCGGTCGTCTCGCCCAGCGAGCGGCTGAACACCTCGGTCCGTTCGAACACCGGCATTTCCGCACGGCGGAAGCGGTAGAGCTTGCGCACGCGCTCGAAGGTTTCGACGACGAAGGCGAAGGCTTCGGCCTCGGCGCCAAAAATGTCCTGCGTGCCGCGAACGGCCTGGGGCGTTTCGATCCTGCTCATAGCGCGCCGCCCTTAGGCCGCGCGCGGCGGCGGGGCAACTATTCCGCCGCCTCGAGGAAGCGGTCGTCGATCGAGGTATCGGCTTCCCAGCTCTTCACTTCGGGCAGCACCTTCTCGGCGAAGAGGTGGATGTTCTTGCGCGCCTCCTCCTTCGGCATGCCGCCGAAATAGACATGCGGGAAGAAACCCTGCGGCCGGTAGATCTCGTTCAGTTCCCACATCCGGTCGAGGATCATCTGCGGCGTGCCGGTGACCGCGCCCTTGCCGAAATCGGCGACGTAGGGCTCGATCGCCTCGGGCGCGAGCATCATGTTCTCGTAATGCTCATAGCCGGTCACGTCCTTGAACGTCCCGGGCTTGTCGAGGCTGTAATTGACAATCGCCGCGCGCATCGTCTGGGCGAGGAAATGCCGCCCGCGCTCCTCCGCATAGCCGGCATCCTCGTCGATGTAGAAATTGCCCGACAGCATCGGTGGCGGCGGACGCGTGCCCGGCCCGTGCACCTCCTGCCACACCTCGGCATATTTGTCGGGCGGGGCCTCCTTGCCGCGCTGGGGCAGCATCAGCACCATATTGCCGAAGCCGTGTTTCGCCGCGGCATACATCGAATTGCCCGAGAGCGAGCCGCAGAATTTGCGGCCCTCGAAGCTCTTGACCGGGCGCGGGCGCAATTCGACGCGCGGCTGCACGCCGTAAGCCCCCTCGCCTTCCAGCACGCCGGTCTCCAGCGCCGGAATCAGCACGTCGAGGATGTCGTTATAGAGCGCGCGGCTCTTGTTCTGGTCGATCCCCAGTCCGCGGAATTCATGCGGTGCCAGCCCGCCGCCGAAACCGAGGATCGCCCGCCCGTTCGAAAGAATGTCGAGATTGACGATCTTCTCCGCCAGCCGGGCCGGGCTGTGCCAGGGCACGATGATGCACTGGGTGCCGAGCTTCACCCGGCTGGTCCTGCCGGCAATATAGGTCAGCAATTGCAGCGGATCGTTGGACATCGAATATTCGGAAAAGTGATGCTCGGTGATCCACACCGAATCGAAGCCAAGCTCTTCCGCCAGCACCAGGTTTTCGACTTCTTCGCGGACAAAATCCGCATCGGGGCCGCTGCGCCCGCCCTGGTGCGCGAAGCCGGAGGCCAGACCTACATGCATGCTCGTCTCTCCCATTCCGGCCGGTGTGCCGGCCCGGATGAGAGCGAACCTGCGCCTTTGCGGGGAGATTCGCAATTCCTGCATTTCGCCTCTCGCATTGTGCACTGCACAAGGCTAAGGGCGCGGCCATGCGTATCGAGAACATTCCCGTGGGCGACAATCCGCCCGAGAGCCTCAACGTCATCATCGAGGTCCCGACCGGCGGCGAGCCGGTGAAGTATGAATTCGACAAGGCTTCCGGCGCGCTGTTCGTCGACCG
>CAYRCH010000247.1:0-2210 GCA_964422665.1 uncultured Sphingomonadaceae bacterium
GCGAGGACCAGTACCGCAACAAGGGCGTGGCCTACTGCCCGCACTGCGACGGCCCCCTGTTCAAGGGCAAGCGCGTGGCGGTGATCGGCGGCGGCAATTCCGGCGTCGAAGCGGCGATCGACCTGGCCGGCATCGTCGGCCACGTCACGCTGATCGAATATGACAGCCAGCTGCGCGCCGACGAAGTACTGCAGAAGAAGCTGTGCTCCATGCCCAATGTCGAAATCATCGTCAGCGCCCAGACGACCGAGATCACCGGCAATGGCGAGCGGGTCAGCGGCCTCGTCTACAAGGACCGCGAGAGCGGCGAGGAGCACCGCGTCGAGCTGGAGGGCGTGTTCGTCCAGATCGGGCTGGTGCCCAACACCGAATGGCTGAAGGACAGCGGCATCGCCCTGTCGCAGCACGGCGAGATCGAAATCGACCACAAGGCCGCGACCAGCCTCCCGGGCATTTTCGCCGCCGGAGACGTCACCACCGTGCCTTACAAGCAGATCGTGATCGCAATGGGCGAAGGCTCCAAGGCTGCGCTTTCCGCCTTCGATTACCTCATCCGCAATGCGGCACCGGCGGCAAAGGAAAGCGTGGCGGCCTAGCGATCGCGACCTTCGCCCCGCGGGGAGCAGGCCGGACAGCTTGGGCCAAGGCGACCGAGGCTCGAAAATGGTCCCAAATTCCCGCAAGGCTTGACTCCCCCTCCCCCATCCCCTGAATTGCCGGGCAAGGGAAACTGAAGGCAATCAGCCAGGGGGACGATATTTTGCGAAAGCCGATATTTACCGCGACAGCGCTTGCCGCTGCGGTTCTGCTTGCTGCTTGCGGCACCGGCGACGGGGATAGCGCTGCAACCGGCGATGCCGCCACGAGCGAAGCACAGAGCGGGGGAACGCCGGCCGGCGATGGCAAGGTGACCATCAATTATGATGGCCGCGTGTTCGAACTGGCAGCTTTCCAGTGCCTCCGCGACTATCCGTCGCCCGTCGACCCCGACACGCAGATCGCCCTTGCGCTCGATGCCGCAGCTCCTGGCGTTCCGGAAGACCTGCTGGCCCCGCTTCGCGGCGTGCCCGATTCAAATAGCGGGAATCCCATGGAAGCGATGACTTCGCTTCTCGCGCAAGGCCCTGTCCTTTCGGTGGCCCGATATGCAAGCGGCATGGATGTCGTGACGTTTTACCCGACTGCGAATCCTGACGATGCCGTTTTCGCGGCGGAAGAGAGCGGGTTTCTGGAGGCCTCGGGAAGCGGGATCCAGGGCACCGCAATGGTGAGCCCGGACGGCGAATCCGAAAGGGAACTCAAGCTAACGGCCCAGTGCCCGTGACGCCGGTATCCGGCGAATACAGTGGCGACACTGCGTTGAAACTTAGAGGAGAACACACATGAAACTGGGCATTTACTCCGGTACGGCGTTTGCCGCGTCGCTCCTGCTTGCTGCCTGCGGCTCGGGCGAAAGCCAGACTGCTGGAACGGCGGAATCTTCCGTCGATGCAGAACAGCCGGAATCGGCCGGTTCGGTCACAGGGACAATAGGCGATGAGCAGGTGGACCTCTACGTCGTCCCGTCACAGTCCGACCAAAGCAGTTCGCATCTGTCGCTCTACATTCTGGGCGAGGGGCTGCGCGAGCGCGACCTCGGTTCCCTGATGATTGGCGCGGAATGGAGCGGAGAACTGGGCGGCGATTTCTCGAGCGCCGACGTCACTATCGGCATACCAGGCACGAGCCCTGCGCGCGTTTACTACGGCAGCCAGGAAGAGGGCCTCGTGCTGACCGTGACCAACTCGTCACTGAATGGCGAAACGCTGGAACTTACAGGTACAGTCGAGGGGACGCTCACCGCTATGGACCTGACGGGGCATCGCAATCCCGATCCACAGGACACGCTCGATGTGAACCTCAGCTTCGAAGCCACGGTAAACCCGATCTAGAAACGTTTCGCGCTGCTGGCGCGCACATCATCATCGCGTGAGGGAGCGGCGGGAAAGCCCGCCGTTCCCTTCGAGCCGTCGCTATAGCCTCTTGCCGACGGCTTTGCCGGCCTTCCAGCCCAAGGCGAGGAAGATGATCGTTCCGATCACCGCCAGCACGAATATGATCAGCGCGATATCCGCCAGCGCGCCGGCAATCCCGCCGAATCCCAGGACCGCGGCGATCAGGGCGATAATCGCAAGGGTGAATGCCCAGCCATACATGTGATGTCTCCACGA
>CAYRCH010000248.1:0-2193 GCA_964422665.1 uncultured Sphingomonadaceae bacterium
GGGATCGACGCCCGCCAAATCCATCATCGACCAGCCCGGTTCGTAGCCTTCCGCGAGGCCCAGCTGCGCAGTCGCGGTTTCCTGTGGGTCCTCCGGCCCGCAAGCCGCGAGCGATACGGCAAGCGCACCAGCGGCGGCGCATGCGAACAGGTTACGGAGCTGGAATTTCATCATCTTTCTCCTGCGGAAATCCGCTTGGGACTTCTCAACTGTTCATTTATCGAACTAGTTCCCTGAACACACCGTGGGCCGGCAATTCATCCGCCAGCAGGATTCCCGCGAGGCGACAGGTCTTCCCGGTTGAATCGCCTCGGGCGCCGTGCATAGTCGCCGCGGGAGAGGAGAAACGGGATGAAGCGCCTTCTCGTGGTGATTGGCCTGCTGGCCATGCCGGTGGCGACCTTTGCCGAAGAGGCTGGGAATCCAGGGCAGAACTGGTCGGCGCCGCGCACCGAATGGGGCGATCCGGACCTGCGCGGGAAATGGCCGATCGACATTGTCGGCCAGACTCCGCGTGAAAGGCCCAGGCATTTCGGAACCCGCGCCGAGCTGACCGAGGAGGAATATGAGGCCGCCTTCGCCGAGGCGCAGCGCCAGCTCGACCGCTATGAGGCCGAAGACGAGGCCAATCTGATGGGGATGGGTCATTGGGCGGAGCGCGGCTATCCGCTGCGGCAGACCTCGCTGATCACCGAGCCCGCCGACGGGCGCTATCCCCCGATGACCGAGGAAGGCGCGCGCCGCGCGGCGCAGCAGAAGAGCAGCTGGACAGAAACGCAGTTCGACTGGGTGGACGATCTTTCGGTCTGGGACCGCTGCATCACCCGCGGCATGCCGGGATCGATGCTGCCCGGCGCCTATAATGGCGGGATCGAGGTCTTCCAGGCCCCGGGCATCGTCGCGATCAGCCTCGAGATGATCCACGACACGCGCATCGTCTATCTCGACGGACGGCCTGCGCCGCCGGCGGCGGTGACCAGCTGGCTGGGCTTCTCGCGCGGGCACTGGGATGGCGACACGCTGGTGATCGAGACCACCAATATCACGCCCGGCGGGCATATCGGCAATGTCGGCGACAGCCCCCGCCCCGTGCCCAACAGCGCGGCCATGAAGATCACCGAGCGACTCACGCCCGCTGGTCCGAACACCATTCGATACGAGGCGTGGATCGAGGATCCGGTGGTGCTGACCGCCCCGTTCAAGCTCGACTTCCCGTGGACCCGTAACGAGGATTACGGGATGTTCGAATATGCCTGCCACGAAGGGAACATCTCGGTGCGCGACTATATTCTCGCCACCGGCAGCCAGTTTGCCGACGAGCGGGCCGCCCGCGCCCGGGAACTGGTCGGCGAGGAATAGTCGCTCCGGGGTAAATTGACTTTATCCGGGGATTGCGCCCGCGGGCAGAGCGCGCAATGATGCGCGCAAAGAGAATCCCAGGGAGATAATATTCATGCGGAAATTGATCGTGCCCGCGCTGGCAGCAATGCTGGCGGTCCAGGGCGCTATGGTGTTGGCGCAGGATGATGGAGCGGCGCCTGCGCAGGAAGAGGCGGACGAGGCGCCGCCGCCATTCTTCGCCTCGCCCGAACTGGGTTCCGGCCCGTGGGATTTCACGACCGAGAAGGGCACGGTCTTCGTCGAAGTGGTCACGAAGAACCTCGTTCGCCCATGGGACCTGACCTTCCTTCCCGATGGGGACATGCTGGTGACCGAGCGGCCGGGCCGGCTGCGCGTGATCCGGGACGGCGAGCTCGACCCGGTGCCGATCGCGGGCCTCCCGCCGATCCTGGCCGTGGGCATTGGAGGGCTGATGGATGTGGTGCTGCATCCGGATTTTGCGAACAACCGCCTGCTCTACATTTCCTATACCAAGCCGGGCGAAGAGGTGCGCGGCCACGCCACCACGGCCGTGCTGCGCGCCCGCTGGGACGGCGGGATGGAGCTGGATGACGTTGAGGATATCTGGGTTGCCGATGCTTGGTACGGCAAGCCGCCTTTGCCCCAGCGCTGCTGCGGACAGGGCCCGCCGGTCGGCTCCTATGGCGGGCGGATCGCCTTCGGCGCCGACGGCAAGCTCTACATCACCAGCGGGGACCGCAATTACGGCGAGATGGTGCAGGATCCATCCAACCATTTCGGCAAGCTGGTGCGGATCAACGATGACGGCTCGATCCCCGAGGACAATCCCTT
>CAYRCH010000249.1:0-2155 GCA_964422665.1 uncultured Sphingomonadaceae bacterium
GTCGAAGAGCCCAAATCCGCCGCCCGTCTGGCTGCACGCCTGGTCAACTGGCTGCTGGAGGAAGGCGCGCTGCGGGAAGATACGCAGATCGAGCTCGCCCATGGCGACCGGTTCATGCTGAGGCCGGCGCGTTACGGCAATCTCGTCAGGGTTTGGGCCGTTTGAGCGGGTAGTTGCCCATGATGACCTCCATTCCGAGGCCTATCTTGGCACGAATCCCATCTCGCTTCTGGCCTCCCGGTACTCATCTTCCAGTCGATCCACCAGCGCACTGACGGGCCTAATCGACTTCACCGCGCCAATCCCCTGGCCGGAACCCCAGATATCCTTCCAGGCCTTGGCATCGCTGCCGGTCACCTGGCTGAAATCCATCTTTGTCGGATCGCTTTCGGGCAGGTTGTCCGGGTCGAGCCCAGAGGCCTCGATCGAGCTGCGCAGGTAATTCCCGTGCACGCCGGTAAAGAGGTTGGAATAGACGATGTCGGAAGCACGCCCATCCACGATCGCCTGCTTGTAGGATTCCTGAGCGCGCGCTTCGTCGGTGGCGATAAAGGCGGATCCGATATAGGCGAGATCCGCTCCCATGGCCTGTGCCGCGAGTATCGAGCGGCCATGCGCGATCGCGCCTGACAGGACCAGCGGGCCGTGGAACCATTCGCGGATTTCCTGGACCAGCGCGAATGGCGACAGTGCGCCGGCATGCCCACCCGCGCCGGCCGCGACCGCAATGAGCCCGTCCGCGCCTTTCTCTATGGCTTTGCGTGCGAAGCGGTCGTTGATGATGTCGTGCAGCACGATCCCACCCCAGGAATGCACCAGTTCGTTCACGTCCTCGCGTGCACCCAGCGAAGTGATCACCACCGGCGGCTTCCACTTGGCGAGGATCTGCACGTCTTCCTCCAGCCGGGGGTTGGAGCGATGGACGATCAAATTGCAGGCGAAGGGCGCGGAAGGCTTGTTGGGATGCTCCCGATCATGCGCCGCCAGAGTCTCGGTGATTTCGTGCAGCCATTCGTCGAGTTGGCTGGCCGGCCGGGCGTTCAGCGTGGGAAAGCTGCCGACAATGCCCGCCTTGCACTGCGCGATGACCAGTGCCGGATGGGAAATGATGAACAGGGGCGCGCCGATCACAGGGAGGCGCAGGCGGTCGAAGAGGGGAGGCAGCGACAAGGTTCAGGCCTTCCCGGTTGTGTTTGCTGTCACCATGATGCCGTCTAGCACGGACGGAGCGCGGCAGGAAAGGCGCTCGAAACTGTCATCTGGCGGCCCTAGCTTGCAGTGACCTGGCAATTGGTCGAGACCATGATCCACACATGACCACGAGACTCGAAGACATCCCCCAGCTGCTCGACCGGCTCGAGGAACAGTACCGCCAATCGGCGGAAAGACTGGAACAGGCCCTCAAGGCCTATATCGAGCGCGGTGAGCGTCCGCCCTCATTGGCCGAGCGCAACGGGCTGTTTGCCTATCCCGAACTCAGGATCGAGTTTCACACTGAGGGCGCGATCCCGACGCCGGCCCGCGCCTATGCGCGGCTGAACCAGCCGGGTACCTATGCCACTTCGATCGCCGATCCGTCGCTGTTTCGCGGCTATCTGAACGACCAGCTCGAGCACCTCGTCCGCGACTACAAGGTGACCGTGTCGGTCGGCCATTCCGGGGACGAGATACCCTATCCCTATGTGCTGGACGGTTCCGATGTGGACCTTTCCGGCGTATCGAGCGCGGAGCTTTCCCACCATTTCCCCACGCCCGAACTGGTCAGTATCGGAGACGAGGTTGCCGACGGTACCTGGGCTGTGCCGTTCGACCGGGTGCGCCCGCTGGCGCTCTTCGATGCGCCGCGCACCGATTTCAGTCTCGCCCGCCTCAGGCATTATACGGGCACGCCGGCGAAAGATTTCCAGCGCTATGTGCTGTTTACGAACTATATCCGCTATGTGGATGAATTCGTTACCTTTGCGCTCGACACTTTGCGCGAAGGAAGCGGACCCTTCACCGGCTTTTCGGTACCCGGCGCGCATTTCGACCGCTCCAATCTGGAAGACGCGGAAGCACAGATCGCAGCGGGCACATGGCGGCGCCACCAGATGCCGGCCTATCACCTGACTGCCCCCGATCATTGCGGCATCACGCTAGTCAATATCGGCGTCGG
>CAYRCH010000250.1:0-2144 GCA_964422665.1 uncultured Sphingomonadaceae bacterium
TTGGTGCGGTCGAGAAGACTCGAACTTCCACGGGCTTTCGCCCACAACGACCTCAACGTTGCGCGTCTACCAGTTCCGCCACGACCGCACTTGAAGTGACAAGGCCCCCGGGTGGGGGCCTGCCAGGTAGGGGGCGGCCATTAGCAAAGGGTCAGTGGGGCTGCAAGCGGGCTTGTCGCCCTTCGGTAAGGGTTTTTCTGCGAGGGGCTGGTGCGCGGGTTTTTTCGTCGCCGGGCCGCGCCCGCGTCAGCTGGGCTTCCAGCCGATTTCGGCGATCCGCGCCGATCGCGGAACGTCGGTCACCGCTTCGTTGACGGCCACCGTCTCACCGGGCGCCAGCACGCGCTTGGGCGGGCGGACTTCCATCGAATAGACGATCCGCTCCCGCTCGTCGCGCAGCACGATCAGGATCGGCGGCACGCTGCGCGCCTCGGCCCCGACATTGGTGATCGAGCCGCTGGCGCCGAAGAACTCGGTGCCGTTGGGCAACTGGCGGCGGTCCTGCTGGTCCGCCGGGAAATCGAGCACGAGGTCCGGCTGGCTGGCGGCGAAGGTCGGGCGGCTGACCGGCACCCAGTCGGGCAGGCCCCAGTAGTTCACCGCGACGATGGTGCCCATGGCGATCAGGCCGAGGATGGCCGCAGCCCAGGTCCACATCCTGAGCGGATTGCGCCGCGCGCGGAAGGGCGGCTCGGCATCGAATTGCGAAAGTTCGTCCTCGTCGTAGGCCTCGTCATAGGCGGGCGCGGGCGGAGCCACGGGTTCGGGCACCGCATCCTCTTCGGCCGCCTCGGGCTCGGGCGGCAGGAAGCGCGAGCGCCGCTCCGAGGCATCGCTGCGCCCATTTCCGCGGTCCAGCGAGCGGGACATCTGCTCGAAATTGAAGCGGATGTCGGCGCGGCCGCGCGGGGTGGCGGGCGGCTCTTCCGGTGCTTCTTCCTCCTCGGGGGGCTGTTCGTCCTCCGGCGCCGGGGCGGCTTCGGCGTCTTGCGGGGCCGCGGTTTCGGGCTCGGCCTCCGGTTCAGGCTCCGGCTCAGGTGGGGGAGGCGGCGGAGCGGTCTCTGCTTCCGTTTCGGCCCGGGGCGGCGGAGGTGGTTCCGGCTGGGCCAGGGGCTCGGCGGCAGGCGGCGTTTCGATCGCCGGCGGTTCCTGGAACCAGCTGTGTCGGCACTTGGCGCAACGCACCGTACGGCCGTCGACACCCACGGCACTGTCGGGCACCACGTAGCGGGTGGAGCAAGCGGGGCAGCTGATGATCATCCCGACATCCAGCGTAAAGCACTGTCCCCCCCTCGCAACAAGGGGAGGAGGGCGTAACAACTGCCCTGTGCGGCTTTTTTCCACATCGAACAGCGTATATAGGGCCGGGCGCATGACCAGCTTTGCTCCCCATACCCGTTTGCGACGCCCCGCTTCGCATCGGCGATGCGCCCGGCAGGTCGGGAGCGGCGCATGAGCGACATGGGGGGCGACATCGTCCGCTTCGACAATGTCGGGCTGCGCTATGGCACCGACCGCGAAGTGTTGAGCGATCTCAGCTTCACCCTGTTTCCCGGGACATTCTACTTCCTCACCGGGGCGAGCGGCGCGGGAAAGACCTCGCTGCTGCGCCTGCTCTACCTGGCCCAGCGCCCGTCGCGCGGGATGATTCGCCTGTTCGGCACCGATGTGATCACCATGCCGCGCATCCGCCTGCCGGCCTTTCGCCGCAGGCTGGGCGTGGTGTTCCAGGATTTCCGTCTGGTCGAGCATCTTTCCGCTTTCGACAATGTCGCCCTGCCGCTTCGCGTTTCGGGCGTGCGGGAAGAGGCGCTGCGCAAGCCGGTGGCGGACATGCTCGATTGGGTGGGGCTCGGCGGCCGTGCCGACGCTCGCCCGGAAACCCTGTCGGGCGGGGAGCAGCAGCGCGTGGCCATTGCCCGGGCCGTGATCGGCCGCCCGGAAATGCTGATCGCGGACGAGCCGACCGGCAATGTCGATCCGGAAATGGCGCTCAAGCTGCTGCGGCTGTTCGAGGCGCTGAACCGGCTGGGCACGACTGTGGTGGTGGCGACCCACGACCTGCACCTGCTGCAGAAAGTGCCGGATTCGCTGATCATGCGGCTCGATGACGGGCGTCTCTCCGATCCCACCGGGGCGCTGCG
>CAYRCH010000251.1:0-2125 GCA_964422665.1 uncultured Sphingomonadaceae bacterium
GCCGCATGATCGCCGCCACCGGGCCGATCAGCGTCGCCCATTTCATGGCGGAATCGAATGCCCGCTATTACGCGGCGAAGGATCCGCTGGGCGATGCGGGGGACTTCGTCACCGCGCCCGAAATCAGCCAGATGTTCGGCGAACTGATCGGCCTGTGGCTGGCCGATATGTGGATCCGCCAGGGACGGACCGAGCCGGTGCATTATGTCGAGCTGGGGCCGGGCCGCGGCACGCTGGCGCGCGATGCGCTCCGGGCCATGAAGCGCTACGGGCTCGCCCCGCGGGTCCACCTGGTCGAAACTTCGACCGCGCTGAAGGACCTGCAGCAGGCCCAGCTGCCCGAAGCCATCTGGCACGACGACCTATCGACCATACCTTTCGACGGGCCCGTCCTGGTGGTGGCCAACGAGTTCCTCGATGCGCTGCCGGTGCGCCAGCTGGTCAAGACAGCGCAGGGCTGGCGCGAAATGATGGTCGGGCTCGAAGGCGACAGTTTCTGCCTGGTCGCGGGCTCGCAGCCGATGGATGCGGCGGTGCCCGAGGATCGCCGCGGCGCGCCCGAAGGCACGGTGATCGAGACTTCGCCGGCCGCGGCAGCGGTGATGTTCGAAGTGGCCGGGCGGCTGGTGGACCAGGGCGGGGCGGCGCTGTTCATCGATTACGGCCATACCGAACCGCGCGGGGGATCGACGCTGCAGGCCGTGCGCGCCCATCGCAAGCTCGACCCGTTCGAGGCCCCGGGCGAGGCCGACCTGTCGGCGCATGTCGATTTCGCCTCGCTGGCGGCCATCGCGCAGTCGCGAAACGCGAAATGGCTGGGCACGGTCACCCAGGGCGAGTTTCTCTTTGCCGTCGGCATAGAGGATCGCGCATCGGCGCTGGCCGAATTCGCGCCGCAGCACCGCGAGGCGCTGATGCTGGCGAAAGAGCGGCTCACCAGTCCCAAGCAGATGGGCTCGCTGTTCAAGGTGATGGGCCTTGCCGCGCCGCACTGGCCGAATGGCGTGGGATTCTAGCGGCGCCCGCGCGGCCGCTGTCGCGCGCTAGGCGCCGATCGCCTCGAAGGGGACTTCGATCTCCACCACCAGTCCGCCCGGCAGCCATTTGCGCTCCAGCCTGCCGCGCAGCTGGCCGTTGATGCTCATATCCATCAGCTGCGAGCCGAAGCCGCCTGCCCCGGGCTGTTTCGGTTCCGGGCCGCCTGTCTCCGTCCAGGTGAAGCGCGCAACGCCTTCGGCCTCGTCGCGCTCCAGTGCGAGCGTGACCCTGCCTTCCTCGCTCGAAAGCGCGCCATATTTGGTCGAGTTGGTGGCGAGTTCGTGAAACACCAGCGCCAGCGGCGTGACTGCCCGCGGCGCGACTTCGACGATATCGCCGGTGACATCGATCCGGCTCTGCCCGTTCACCAGATAGGGGGCAAAAAGCTCTTTCAGCAGTTCGCGCAGCTTGCTGTTGCTCGCCGCGGCCACCGGATCGACATAATGGTGCGCGCGGCCCAGCGCGTGGATCATACCGATCAGTTCATCGCCCAGTTCCCGAGCGCCGGGCTGCTTGCGCAGGGTCAGGGAAACCAGGCCCCCGATCACGGCGAAGATGTTCTTGATTCGGTGCGACAGTTCTCGCGCCAGCAATTCCCGGCTCTCGGACAATTTGTGGGCATCGTCGATATCGGTCGTGGTGCCGAACCAGCGCAGGATCTGCCCGTCATCATCCTTGAGCGGCACGGCGCGGGCGATCATCCAGCGATACTGGCCGTCATTGCGGCGAACACGGTGTTCGACTTCGAAATTGGTGCCGGTGCTGCGCGCTCTTTCCCATTCGGCATCGGTCCGTGCGCGGTCGTCGGGATGAACGGGCGAAGCGGCATTTTCGATCGTCCCGCCGACATATTCAGTGAAGCGGACATTGTGATAATCGATCCGGCCCTCTTCATTGGCCGACCAGGCGATATCGGGAATGGAATCCGCGAGCGCGTGGAGCTGCGCTTCGCGGCGGCGCAACGCCTGCTGGCTTTCGATTCTTTCCTGGTGGGCATTGAGCCGCCTCATCGCGGCGGTCGCCAGAACTTCCAGCCCTTCGCGCTGGAATTCGCTCAGCCCGCCGGGCCGGGCTTTGCTGTCGATCA
>CAYRCH010000252.1:0-2122 GCA_964422665.1 uncultured Sphingomonadaceae bacterium
CCGGCCTGGCCATAGCTACATCCATCCTTTCGGATTCTACGGGATCGACATGATGGGGGTGGAATTCCACCATCACTGGCTGCGCGGCTTGGCACTAGGAGATCAGACGAAGCTCGACGATTACTCGATCTCCGCTGTGGCGGCCAAGGCGGGCAAATTCATCCGGCCGCGCAACGACAATCCCAATTCGCCGCTCGCCAAGCTGGGATATGCCTTCCAGTTCGACGCGGGTCGCTACGCGCGCTTTCTCCGCCGCCTGTCAGAGCGACAGGGCGTGGTGCGGACGGAAGGCAGGATCACAAAGGTCGAACAAGACGGCGAAAGCGGTTTTGTAACCGCGCTGCTGCTCGAAAGTGGCGAACGGATCGAGGGCGACCTGTTTCTCGATTGTTCGGGCTTCCGGGCATTGCTGATTAGCGATGCGATGGGCGTGGGTTTCGAGGACTGGAGCAAGTGGCTCCCCTGCGACCGGGCTACCGCGATCCCTTGCACACTCGCCGGGGAGACAAACCCTCTCACCCGCTCGACCGCCCGGTCGGCCGGCTGGCAGTGGCGGATACCGTTGCAGCATCGTATCGGGAATGGCCATGTATGGTGTTCCGCGCACATGGACCAGGACGAGGCCACAAGAATGCTGGTCGAAAATCTTGATGGACGCCCGCTAGCGGAGCCCAATCAACTGCGCTTCACGGCAGGCTATCGCCGCGAAGCCTGGCATAAGAATGTGATCGCGATCGGCCTCTCGGGCGGGTTCCTCGAACCGCTTGAATCGACCAGCATCCATCTCATCCAGGCAGGCATGGCGCGGCTGATGACGCTGTTTCCGACCCGCGACTTCTCTCAGGCGGAAATCGATCGCTACAATCGGGAGTCGGAACAGGCCTATGTCGATATTCGCGACTTCCTGGTGCTGCACTATCGCGCCACGGAGCGCGAGGACACGGAGTTCTGGCGCTATTGCCGCCATCTCGATCCGCCTGACGGACTGCGGGAGAAACGGGAGATGTTCGAAAGTTCCGGGCGTATTTTCCGCGAACACAATGAACTGTTCACCGAAACCAGTTGGGCATCGGTGCTGGTCGGCCAGGGCATTCGGCCGCGGGGGTACCACCCGGCCGCGGAGCTGCTGCCGCCAGAGGAAACTCTGAAACGCCTCGCCCATATACGCGAAGTCGTCGCCCGGGCAGCCAATGAAATGCCGACGCAGGAGATGTTCCTGGCACAAAATGGTAGTGCGATAGACCCAGCGGTGCAGCTTACGGCATGAGCGAATTGTCGCCCCCTGCCGCGATCGAAGAAATCGACAGCCCAGTTGACGAGAAGCGGTTTCAGGAAATCCGTCTGGCAGGCCGGCCAATCATAATGCGCAGCCTCGTCGATCACTGGCCCGCCGTCCGTGCCGCCCGGGAAAGCGACGAGGCCATGGTTGCCTATCTGATGAGCAGCCCCCCTTCGCGACCGGTCACGGCTTTGGCCGCTGCGCCGGAGGAAGGCGGTCGATTCTTCTACAATCCCGCCATGACAGGCTTCAATTTTCGCACCGCTCGCGGCCAGATGGGCGATTTCCTGTCCGACCTTATCAGAGCAAGCACCGTGGACAGTCCTCCGGCAATGGCAGTCCAGTCGGAGAATATTGTGGAGCTGCTGCCGGCCTTTGCGAAGGCCAATTCGCTCGCGCTTCTTCCGCGGGTCGAGCCGCGCATATGGATAGGCAACCGTATTCGGGTCGCTCCCCATTTCGACCTTATGGAGAACGTCGCATGCAACGTTGCCGGGCAGCGGCGCTTTACGCTCTTTCCGCCCGACCAGATCGGCAATCTGTATACGGGTCCACTGGAACAGACTCCGGCAGGCGCTCCGGTCAGCATGGTCGATACTGCGAATCCCGATCTCGACGCGTTTCCGCGCTTTGCTGAAGCCTGGAGCCATGCGGTGCGAGCCACTCTCAAGCCGGGCGATGCTATCTACATTCCCTTCGCCTGGTGGCATGAGGTGCAATCGCTGGCCCCGCTCAACATCCTCGTCAATTACTGGTGGGCGGAGAAGACCGAAGGTGCCACCACAGGGTGGGACGCCATGCTCCATGCGCTGCTGGCATACCGGCACCTCCCGGAAAACCAGC
>CAYRCH010000253.1:0-2095 GCA_964422665.1 uncultured Sphingomonadaceae bacterium
CAGGTCGCGCGGCAGCCAGACGAAGGCGAAGAGATGGCGCTTGAGCGGCGCCTCGACGAGCACCAGGCGGGGCCGCGGACGGTCGGACAGCGCCATCATCGCGGTCGTCACGCGTTCGATGTCGGATGTCGAAAATCCGATCAGCAGATCGTGCGGCAGGGTCGTCAGCGCATGGGCGAGACCCTTGCCGGCATGGCCGTCGGGGGTGAAGCCGAACCGGTCCATCAGCTCGGCCATCTGCGCGCGCATGCGCGGCACCGCGCCGGGGAGCGTGTTCATCGCCGCGCTGGTCCAGATCCCCGCATGGATCGAAAGCGCCTCGACCCTGCCCTTTTCGCGCAGCGGCACGATGAACAGGTCGAGCGGGACCCGGCGGTGGACCTGCGAGATGTGGTTGGCCTTGACGATCAGCGGCGGTTCGCCGCGCCCGTCATCATGCCTCTTCCCGAACCAGGCGAAGGCGCGGTTGTAGGACGCCTCGCTGAGCAGCTTGCGCGCGCTCCTGCGGCAGACGCCCAGCATGTCCGCATGGCTGCCGTCGCGCCGGCGGGTGATGTGGCCGAGCTGGGTGATCATCCCGTCGCCGAGCCAGCGGAGCAGCTCGGCCCCTTCCGTATCGCCTTCGCGGGCCGCATCGGCGGCGATCAGCTCGCGCATTTTCGGCCAGTCCGTCACGGCTGCGCGGACATCGGCCAGTGTCGATTTGAGCGTGGATTCGAGCGCGCGGCGATGGCGCGCATCGACCCGCGCGGTCTCGACATAGATCATCGATTCCCGCGCCATGCCGGCGCCTGCCGCGACCGGGATTCCGGCCAGCGCCCCGGACTTGTCGCGCTCGACCGGCACGATCGGGTGGACCAGCAGGTCGATCGCCAGCCCGTGGGCGGCGATGGCGGCGGCAACCGAATCCACCAGGAAGGGCATGTCGTCATTGATCAGGGCAATGCGCATGAAGCGCCGCTGCTCGCTCGCGCTGTGCAGCACGATCACCGGTTCGCCCTGGTCCCTCTGGCGGGCGGCCTCGAGCAGGAAGGCGGCCGCTTCGGCGAGCCGGGCGCCTTCGAGCGGCTCCTCGCCCGGAAGCTGCGAAGCGCGGATCCGCTTTTCGAGGATCGCCTGCAGCTTTGTGGGCTTTCCCGGCTTGGTCCTGGGAGCGGCGGCGGTCTTGTCGGGCCTTGCCTTGCCTGTGCGCTTCTTGTTGTTCGACGCCATGTGCGCCAATCTCCCGAACGATGTCGCGGTGGGATGAGCCCGAGCCTCTAACCGCTTAGCGGCACCCGCGAAAGCGCCCCTGCCTCATTTTGGTTGAAAAAGAAACTATCTTGCCGGCCATTCAGCCGGTCACCCCCTCCATCACCAGCGCGAGCGAACGGCACCGTTTGTCGGGGTCGAAAATGGCCCCGCTGGTGATGATTTCGTCGGCAGATGTGTGCTTTACGAACTCCGCGATCTTCGCCGACACTGTCGCCGGACTGCCAACCGCGCGAGCCCGATCAAGATGGCGCAACATCCCCCGCGACGCCGCCGGCAGGGTATCGCGGTAGTTCTCGACCGGCGGGGGGAGCTTGCCGGGATCGCCGCTGCGCAGCCGCACGAAGGCCTGTTCCTGCGACGAGGCGAGATATTCCGCCTCCTCGTCGGTGTCCGCCGCGATCACCGTCATCGCCGCCATCGCATGCGGGCGGTCGAGATAGGCGGACGGGCGGAAATCCCGTCGGTAGATCGCCAGCGCCTCGTCGAGATGGTCGGGCGCGAAATGGCTGGCGAAGGCATAGGGCATGCCCAGTCGCGCAGCGAGCTGCGCCCCGAACAGGCTGGAGCCGAGCATCCACATTTCGACATCCGAGCCGAAGCCCGGCGTGGCCCGGATCGGCAGGTCGACATCGCCGGTGAGCAGCGCCCGCAGCTCGAGCACGTCCTGCGGGAAATATTCGGCCGCGCGGTGCAGCTCCTTGCGCAGCGCCTGGCCGAGGATCGGCGCAGCGCCCGGCGCCCGGCCGAGCCCGAGATCGATCCGGCCGGGGAACAGGGCGGCCAGCGTGCCGAACTGCTCGGCAATCACGAAGGGGTTGTGGTTGGGCAGCATGATCCCGCC
>CAYRCH010000254.1:0-2077 GCA_964422665.1 uncultured Sphingomonadaceae bacterium
GAAACGACCGTGCCATGCTCGCCAGATGCCCAACGGACGAAGGCAAAGACGCTGCCCGGCGCGAAGCCAACGACGCTGCGGCGGCGGTCGATGATCTGCTCGTAGCTCTTGCGGCCGAAGCGTATCCAGTGCTCGACCTTGCGTTTCTCGAAGGTCAGCTCGACCAATGTTGTGAAGGGCGCAGGCCCGTCCGGCAGCGGACGGCCGTGCGCGCTGCGATGGGCGCGACGGGTCATTGTTCGTCTCCGGTGATGTGCTGGGGGCTGCGCGGGCGCAGCGCGTCGAGCGCGGCCGTCATGGCTCGCCCCTTCGGGCAGAACCGGCACCACGCTTCGCCTGCGCGCGCGTCAAAGAAAAAGAGTTAGATTCTCTGTTAGATAAGTTAGCGGTCGGATTCCGCTTTTCAGGCCAAAGCGTTAGCTGCGGTTCGTGCGCCTGATCTGCCGATAGTGATGCGCCTGATGTGCCGATACCCCGTGCGCCTGATCTGCCGATGGCATTAACAGGGTTATCAACAGTGCCTGTTGACAGGTTTTCGGGGCGGATGCGCAGCAGCTCGCGGCCGTCTTCCCGCTCGATCTGGAGCAGGTAGCCGGGGAGCGGCTGGCGGGCCGCGATGCGGCGCAGGTCGAGCGCGAAGTCGGACGGCCGCGCCGGGCTGCCGGATTTCTGGTGAAGGTGCGCGACCTCGAAAATCCAGCCGTGGCGCTGGTGCCCGGCGTGCTTTCTGGCGACGCGGTAAAGCCATCGCTCGATGCCGCCAGTCAGCCGGAAATAGGCCGGGTCGATGGTCAGGACCAGCGAACGGTCGATGACGCTGTTGTAGAACCATTCGGGCAGGACGAACTCCATGCCCTCGACGCGGCCGGCGCGCGTCGTCATTTCCTCCCACTCGTTGATCCATGAGAATTGCCGGCGACGCCAATGCGGGCCGTTGCGGATCGTGGTGGCGATGACAGTCGATTGCAGCCGCGCCAACGCGGCTTTCAGAAGCCGGTATTGGTGATTGCCGGTCGGCCGCCCGATGGCGCGCAACAGATGGTAAGGCGTAAACCGGACAAAGCGCGACGTGGTGAGGCCGTTGTTCTCGGCCGCGACGATCTGCGAGGCCGCCCATATCAGCACATCGGCGTCCCAAATGGTCGCCATGCCATGCTCGGGCATCCCGAACACCTGCACCTCTATGTCGGCGGCCTTGTAGAGAATCGGCTTGGTGCGCGGGGTCTTCGCCAGCGAGAAGAACGGCCGTTCCATCAAGTCGCGCTGGTCGCGCGGCGGCGCGTCGCCGGTTGCGACCACGAAGGGGTCTAGGCGGCTGCGCTCGCTGTCCTCGGTCGGCTGCGCGGGGTCGTGATCGTCCTCGCGCAGCATCTAGCAGTCGCCCCGTTCTTCGGGCGTGAGCGGACGCGCGGGAAAGACGGTGCCGGCGGTCTTGTCGCGGGTGGATTTGCGCTCGCCCGCCGCGCTCCAGTCTTCCAGATCGCGGACGGTGTAGAGGACGCGCCCGCCGACCTTGCGATAGGTCGGGCCGGTGCCATAGGTGCGATGCTTCTCAAGGGTGCGGATGGATATGCCGAGGAAGCGCGCGGCTTCCTTGGTGCGCAACAGGCGCGGCGGCAGGCCCGCAAGCGGGTTGGGCATGGATCACCTCCAGTCGGGATTGGGCTGCCGGGGGCGGCAGCGGACTGTGGCGAACCATGGCGAGGGATCGGCGGCGCGTAGCGTGCCGCATTTGCGCCTATGCGCTGGCGGCACCCCACTTCGGGGCGTCGCGCAGCCAATAGGTGAGGGATTTCAGCGGCTCGATGCCTGCTGCGCCGAATAGGCAAAGACATTCCCGCGCAGTTCGGCTAAGATTGCGGGTGGAGCAGACGCGCTGCTCTGGGGCGTAGTAACCCCTCACGAATGGCCGGTGCCAGCCAGAACGGCACCAACTCCTTGACCTATGGTCGGGGAGCCTGTGGCGTATACAACAGGCTTTCCGAGCTAAAGGCCATGGGGCCGTTTCGTGGCGGTTTCGAACTCCCCGATCACCAAGAGTCAGAGAGAATCGTTTGCGGGGGCGCACCGCAGACAA
>CAYRCH010000255.1:0-2071 GCA_964422665.1 uncultured Sphingomonadaceae bacterium
TCGTTTTCGTGCATGGCGGCGGCTTCGTGATGGGCGACAAGGGCGGGGCGGGCGACCCGTTCCAGAACCATTTCGGCGCCTGGGCTGCGCGCGAAGGCTTCGTCGGAGTAACGGTGAATTACCGCCTCGCCCCCGAGGCCATGTGGCCCGACGGGCGCGAAGACCTGACCGCCGCCATCCTCCATCTCGCCGAGCATGCGCAGGAATACGGGATCGCGCCGGGCCGCATCGTGATCACGGGGACGTCCGCCGGGGGGACCCACGTTGCGGATGTCGTCGCCCGGCCGGGTGAGGCCCAGCCGCACCTGCTCGGCGCGGCGATGATCTCGGGTATTTACGATCTCGTCATTGCCGAGGCCGACCAGTTCAAACCGCAATATTACGGTGCCGACCGGGCCGGTTGGGGCGTCGCCTCGACGAAGGCGGCGCTGGCACAGACCTCGCTCCCCTGCTTCTACACGGTGAGCGAGCTCGACCCGCCCGATTTCCAGCGCCAGGCCATGGCACTGGCGAAGGCGCGGCTCGACGAGACCGGCCAATGGCCGCTGATGCACGTGCTCGCCGGGCACAACCATGTTTCGGCCGCGATGCAAATCGGCTGCGAGTTCGACGATCTCGGCCCGCTCCTGGCCGGTTTCATACGGGATCTCTGATCTTGGCGACTACTGCCGCCAAACCCACCAACGCTCCGGCCGCAAGGTCCGGGTTCCGGCCCAGCTTCCACCTGGTGCTGGTGCTCATCCTGTGCGGCTTCGTCTTTGGCGGCTTCGCCATCACCTATTTCGTGCCGATGGCAACCGGCACGCGCCCGCCGGATTCGCCGATCGTCCATTTGCATGGCTTCGCATGGTTCAGCTGGATGCTGCTCCTGCTGGTGCAGGCAGCGCTGATCAATGCGCGCAAGGTGAAGTGGCACCGCTCGCTCGGCATGTTCGGGATTGCCGTGGCGACCTTTGCCGCCCTGATGGGCACTTTCATCATGTTCGCCGCCGCATCGACCACCCAGCTTCCCGGGGTGGGGCCGGCGGTGTTCTGGCTCAATGTGACTGCACCGCCCAGCTTTGCGCTGATCTTCGCGCTCGGCATCAGGGCGGCCAAAAAGCCGCATATCCACCGCGGCCTCATGCTGATGGCGACGATCAGCATCATCATGCCGGGTATGAACCGCATCTATATGCAGGGGCTCGGGATCGAGCATTTCACTTTCATCGAGACCTATCTCACCATGGACGCGCTGGTGGCGGCGATCCTGTGGCACGAATGGCGGACGATGGGCACGGTCAGCCGGCTGAGCTGGATCGGCGCCGCCATCGTGGTGGTGCCGCAGCTGCTGCTCTATCCCGTTTCCAGCCAGCCCTGGTGGCCCGAATTCATTTTCTGGCTCGGCAGCCTTGTCGAGTACCACTGACACGAATGGAGAGAATAATGGGAGAGAAAGTCCGCCTGATCGCCACCGAGGAAGCCTGGTCGATCCCCGAAGTCGCCGCCGAGCTGAAGAAGGTGGCGAGGAGCCCCAGCCAGAGCCTCGACAAGCTGCTGGTCAAGGGGATCTACGACGCCGATGAGGACACGTCCGGCTACGGCAAGATGAACTTCCTCGAAGGCCTGCTCGATGTCGACAAGCAGCGCCTGCCGCAGATGGACCAGTACGGCGTCGACATGCACCTGCTGACGCTGACCGCGCCGGGCGTGCAGATGTTCGATGCCGACACGGCGACCGAGCTGGCCGCGCTGGCCAATGACCGGCTGGCCGATATCTGCCGCGGCAATCCCAAACGCTTCGCCGGCCTCGGAAGCTTCGCCCCGCACAGCCCCAAACGGGCGGCGAAGGAGATCGAGCGCTGCATGAGTGAGCTGAAGCTCAACGGCATGATCGTCAACGGCCATACGCATGGCGACTATTTCGACGATTACCGATTCTGGCCCGCGCTGGAGGCGGCCGAGGCGCTGAATGCCTGCATCTACATCCATCCGCGCGCGCCCTCGGACACGCTCAAGGGCCCGCTGCAGGATTACGCGATGGACAGCGCCATGTGGGGCTACGGCGTCGAAGTCGGCACGATGATGCTGC
>CAYRCH010000256.1:0-2043 GCA_964422665.1 uncultured Sphingomonadaceae bacterium
AGAATGAAGGTTTCGCCTATGAAGGCTATGTCGACATATTCGACGGCGGCCCGACCATGATCGCCCGCACCGACAATGTGAAAAGCATTCGCGAGGCCCATCGCGGCACCGTCACTCTCACGGACCTCTCCAAAGGTGAGAAAGCGCTGATCGCGGCCGGTCGGCTGGGCAATTTCCGGTGCTGCTACGGCGCGCGCGAGGTGGATGGCGAAAAGGTCGCGATCGACACGCAGAGCGCCGACCTGCTGGGCGTGGGCGACGGCAGCGAAGTGTGGAGCATCGCACGGTGAGCGCTGGCGAGCTGGTCGAGATCAATTTCGACGGAATCGTCGGCCCCAGCCACAATTACGCCGGGCTCAGCTTCGGCAACCTTGCTGCGACAAAGAATGCCGGATCGGTATCCTATCCGCGCGCGGCGGCGCTGCAGGGCCTTGCCAAGATGCGGCACAATATGGCGCTCGGCCTGCAGCAGGGTTTTCTCCTGCCCCTGCCCCGGCCCGACGATGCCTGGCTGGAACAGCTTGGCACACAGGATGGGGCCGATCCCGTGCTCACCGCCGCGGCATGGTCGGCCAGCTCGATGTGGACGGCCAATGCCGCGACGGTGAGTCCCGCTCCCGATACCGGCGACGGCCGCTGCCACCTGACTCCGGCCAATCTGGTCACCATGCCGCATCGCAGCCACGAATGGCGCGATACGGCGCGCCAGCTTGCGGTTGCTTTCGCCGATACGGACCATTTCGCGCTGCATGACGCCGTGCCGCCCACCTTCGGCGACGAAGGCGCGGCCAACCACATGCGGCTGGCAGAAACGCACGGCGCCCCAGGCGTGGAGATTTTCGTCTATGGCAGGGGCGGAGGCGCTTTTCCCGCCCGGCAGCACGAACAGGCCAGCCGGGCCGTTGCCAGGCTCCACGGGCTCGATCCCGCCCGAACGCTGTTCATCGAGCAGTCGCAGGTCGCGATCGATGCGGGCGCATTTCACAACGATGTTGTCGCCGTGGCCAATGAGCGCGTGCTGTTCACCCATGAACAGGCTTTCGCTGACCGCAAGGAAGCGCATGATGCGATCCGGGGCGCCTTTCCCGCGGTAGAGATCGTCGAGGTGCCGGCGGCGGCAGTGCCGCTCGAAGAGGCGATCCGCACCTATCTGTTCAACGCACAATTGCTGTCGCTGCCGGACGGGGGGATGGCGCTGGTGGTCCCCACGGAATGCCGGGAAAGCAGCACGGTCTGGGCATGGGTGCAGCAGATGCTGGCCGGCAACGGGCCGATCCGCCGCGTGTTCCCGGTCGATGTGCGCGAAAGCATGGCCAATGGCGGCGGCCCGGCCTGCCTACGCTTGCGCGTCGTCGCAGACCCGGCGCGGGTCGATCCGCGGTTTCTGCTCGATGACTCGAAGGCCGAGACTATCGGGCGCGTGATCGCCGAACATTGGCCCGAAGCGATCCAGCCGGCGGAAATCGGCAACAAGCTGCTCCGCGACCGGATCGTTTCGGCACGCCTTTCCCTCCTGCGCGCGCTTTCGCTGGAAGAATTGGGTTAACGCACTGGACGCATCGTCGGCCGGGCTTACAATCGGCCTCCTGTTAACCTTCGCGCGCCGCGAAAAGCCGTTCATGGCATGGGGCTTGCACCTCGCAGCGTTAAGGAAAGGATGCCCATGCTGCGCAAGATCGGTCGGCTGTTTACCATCAAGACGAGGTTCGAAGCCTTTCTGATCATCTATGCGCTCGGCCTGGGCGCGGCCGAGCGCGGCAGCGCCTATCTCACCCGGTTTCCGGGATGGGGCGGCAAACTCCTGTTCCTCGCCTGCACCGGCGCGGTATTCCTGGCCGGCGCCAAAATACTCGACTGCCTTCGGATGGAACGGGAACGACGCGAGGCTGAAACAGCCAAAGCGGAGCCTGCGGGCTGACATTCGCCCTGCCTGCGAAAGCGGGCCGCCCGGAGCGCTATCCGGTTGCTGGATCTCGATATCGGAAAATAGGTGGGGCGGTTCTGTTGCTAGGCCCGCCCCGGGCCCCCGGTTTCCGATTCTGT
>CAYRCH010000257.1:0-2032 GCA_964422665.1 uncultured Sphingomonadaceae bacterium
CCACGCTCTATGCGGCGACCGAGCCGGAAAGCCTGCGCGGGCCCCAGCACAGCCATGCCTGGTGCGACGAAATCGCCAAATGGGTTCAAACCTCCGGGAAGGCGGAAGCCGCGTGGGACAATATGCTGCTCGGCCTCAGGCTCGGCGACGCGCCGCGCGCGGTGGCGACGACCACGCCGCGCCCGGTGCCGCTGCTGATGCAGCTGCTCGCCCAGTCGGACGTGGCGGTGACCCGCGGCACCACGGCGGACAACAAGGACAACCTCCCGCCGGGCTTCTTCCGCTCGATCCGCGTGCGCTTCGGCCGCAGCCTGCTGGCGCGGCAGGAGCTGGACGGCGAGCTGATCGAGGAGATCGAGGGCGCGCTATGGAGCCGGGCGCTGATCGAGGAGGGGCGCGAGGAGGAGGCCCCCGGCGAGTACAAGCGCGTGGTGGTGGGCATCGACCCGCCCGCCTCCTCCGACGGCGACGCCTGCGGGATCGTGGTCTGCGCCGAGGGGCAGGACGGGATCGGCCGCGTGCTGGCCGACTGCTCGGTGCGGCGGGCGAGCCCCGAACGCTGGGCCCGCGCGGCCGCCGGCGCGGCGCGCGCCTGGGGCGCCGACCGGGTGATCGCCGAGGCCAACCAGGGCGGCGACATGGTGATGAGCGTGCTGCGCGCAGCCGATATCGGCCTGCCGGTGAAGCTGGTCCATGCGAGCCGCGGCAAGGCGGCGCGCGCGGAGCCGGTCGCGGCGGCCTATGAGGCCGGGAGAGTGCGCCATTGCGGAACCTTTCCCGAGCTGGAAGACGAGCTGTGCGGAATCATGGCCGGCGGCGGCTATGAAGGGCCGGGGCGAAGTCCCGACCGGGCCGATGCGCTGGTATGGGCGATGACCGAACTGATGCTGGGCAAGGGCCGCGGCGGCGGGCCGAGGGTGAGTGTGTTGTGATTTGAAGGGCCCCCGGCTCTCCTGCCCACCCCTAACCCCTCCCGCAGGCGGGAGGGGGACGATGCCGCGCCGCCTTCCCCCCTCCCGCCTGCGGGAGGGGCCGGGGGTGGGCAGCGGCATGGGCGGGATCAGCCGCTCGCGCAGTCCGAGAGAAACTCGACCTGCTCTTCCGAGGGGGACCGCTCGGAGTACATTATCAGCCGATTGCTGCCGATCCGCGTGTCGATCATGATCTGGTCGCCATTGCTGGTCTGCAGCAAGTAGTCCTTCCCCGAATTGGGGTGCAAACCGATACCTTGCAACTCAGGGAAAGGAGACTCCCCGCGCCAGGATCTGAGGCATTCCAGCAGGGCCGGCGCCGCCTGCTCGGTATCTACGGCGAAGACTTTGGGCGGCTCGGCGCGCGGGGCGCCGCAATTGGCCGGAAGCAGGCCCAGCAGGAAGACAATCGGAATCCGGATCATTGCGGTTCGGTTCCTACCCCCGAGTGCAGCGCGATCGCAACCGGCGGCGGATTGAGAGTGCGGGTGGTGGAAGCCGGGACACCGGCCCACCCCTAACCCCTCCCGCAGGCGGGAGGGGGACGATGCCGCGCCGCCTTCTCCCCTCCCGCTTGCGGGAGGGGTTGGTGGTGGGAATTTTGGCGTAGCCGCCACCCGACCTCTCCCCGCGAGGGGGAAATAGTTTACCAACCGAAGGAACATCCCATGACGATCCTTTCCACTATCGCCTCCGCCTTCAAGGGCGGGGGCGGCGCCCGTGTGCCTTTGGCGCGCAGCTTTACCTCGCCCTGGCAATGGGCGATCGAGCGCAGCGGGACGCAGCTGCCCTATGATTATGGCCGCGCGGTGCGGCAGGGCTTCCTCGAGAACCCGGTGGCGCAGCGCGCCGTGCGGCTGGTCTCCGAAGGGGTCGGCGGCGCGCCGCTGGCCCCGGCCGATCCGCACCTGCTGAAGCTGGTCGGGGCGACCAGTGCCGGGCAGACGCTGCTGGAGACGCTGGCGGCGCAGCTGCTGATGCATGGCAATGGCTTCGTGCAGGTGCTGCGCGATGCCTCCGGCGCGGTGGTCGAGTTGTTCGCGCTGAGGCCCGAGCGAGTC
>CAYRCH010000258.1:0-2024 GCA_964422665.1 uncultured Sphingomonadaceae bacterium
GTCACGGAGGAGCATCCGAAGACCATCCTCAGCTTCAACCAGTCGCCCGACATCGGTTTCGACCGCTCGATCAATGCCTATCGCGGCTGCGAGCATGGCTGCGTCTATTGCTTCGCCCGGCCGACCCACGCCTATCACGATTTGTCGCCGGGGCTGGATTTCGAGACGAAGCTGTTCGCCAAGCCCGATGCGCCCGTGCTGCTGCGCAAGACGCTGGCCAATCCGCGCTACCGCCCTCGCCCGATCGCCATGGGCACCAATACCGACCCGTACCAGCCGATCGAGCGGGACTACCGGATCACCCGGCAGGTGCTGGAAATATGCTTGGAGGCGCGGCACCCGGTGACGATCACCACCAAGTCCGACCGGGTGCTGCGCGATCTCGACCTGCTGGCGGAGCTGGCGAAGCGCAATCTTACCGCGGTGGCGATCTCGGTGACCTCGCTCGACCCGGTGCTCTCGGGCAAGCTCGAGCCCCGCGCGGCGGCCCCGGAGAAGCGGCTCGCGGCGCTGGGCAGGCTGGTGGAAGCGGGGGTGCCCACGCATTGCTCGGTCGCGCCGGTGATCCCGGCGATCACCGACGAGTTCATCGAGGCGATCATTGCCCGCGCCGCAGGGCTCGGCGTCAGGTCGGCGGGCTGGATCATGCTGCGCCTGCCCTATGAGGTGGCGCCTTTGTTCCGCGAATGGCTCTCGGTGCATTTCCCGGAACGGGCCGGCAAGGTGATGTCGATCGTGCAATCGGTGCGGGACGGGCGGGACAACGATCCGGATTTCTTCAGCCGGATGAAGCCGCGCGGCGCCTGGGCAGACCTGTTCCGCGCCCGCTTCGACCTCGCCCGCCGCCGCGCCGGGATGGAGCCGATGCGGCTGGAGCTCGACTGCTCGCAGTTCCGCCGGCCCGATACGGACGGGCAGTTGAGGCTGCTTTAGAACCGGACTTCGGAACGTAATCGGCCTGTGAGAGTCCTTGGGATGGGACCTTCCAAGCCTGGATGCACGCTTGCAGCGATCCCATGGGTAGCAATCGAGGAACGTGATATGAGGAAACTCGCAATATTCCTGGCGGCAAGCACTGCGCTCGCCGCCACTCCATCGCTCGCGCGTGACGGCCAGCCCTATTTCGGTTTCGAGGGCGGCGGCGTGATCGCCGAAGACATAAGCCCGGACATTGATTCCAATCTCGATGGCGAATTCGACCTGGAGGACGCCATCGATGTCGAGCACGATCTCGGCTTCGAACTCGCGGTGTTTGCCGGCTACGATCTCGGCGCGTTCCGTCTCGAAGGCGAGGTGGCTTACAAGCGGGCCGGACTGAAGAGCGCCGAGGTGAACAGCGCCCTTGTCGAACTTGACCCGGGCGATCCGCTGCAAACCTCGTTCGACAATCTCGACGGGCGGACAGAGATTCTCAGCACCATGGCCAATGCAATGCTGGACATCGGACCGGACGAGGGCGCGCAGTTCTTCGTCGGCGGCGGCGTCGGTTATGCATGGGTCGACCTGGATGGCGGCCTGGTGGGCGAGCCCTTGCTGATCAACGACAAGGACAGCGGCTTCGCCTGGCAGCTTCTCGGCGGCGTGCGGCTGCCGATAAGCGACAGCCTCGACATCAGCGCCAAGTACAAATATTTCAACGCCCACAGCATGGAATTCGACACGGGGCTCGGAAACCCGATCGAAGCGGATTTCACGACGCATTCCCTCCTGGTGGGGCTGGTTTACAACTTTGGAGCGGCCGCACCTCCGCCGCCGCCACCCCCGCCGCCGCCTCCGCCGCCACCTCCGCCCCCGCCAGCGACGAAGACTTGCCCGGACGGATCGGTCATTCTGGCGACGGATAATTGCCCGGTTCCGCCCCCGCCTCCGCCGCCTCCGCCTCCGGAGCCCGAGCGCGGCTGACGCACGACAGAAGCTATGCGGCCGGGTGCAGATGCATCCGGCCGTCGAGCTTTAACGGTAACGCTCGCGCAGGGTCTTCTTGCTGATCTTGCCGGTGGCCGTGTGGGGGATCTCCTCCACGA
>CAYRCH010000259.1:0-2017 GCA_964422665.1 uncultured Sphingomonadaceae bacterium
AGCCGGTTGTGCCGGGCGATCTCCTTCGCCAGCCGCATGAGCTCATTGGCGGCTTCGGCTTCCGATATCTTTTCCTGGCTCACCCGCTATTCTCCCCCCAAATGTGAGTAAGCGTCACCTCAAGCGAGCGCCAGTATCGTGAACGCGAGCCTTGCTCGGATACGGAAGCCCAGGCTCTCGTAGAGCGCAATCGCTCCCGCATTGGCGGCATAGCAGTGCAGGAATGGCTGGTCGCCGCGATCCAGGAAACCGCGAACCACGCGCCGGACCAGCGCTCCGGCAAGGCCCTGCCCCCGGAATTCCGGCCAGGTTGAAACTCCGCTAAGCTCCGACAGCCCGGGCAAACGCATTCGCTCGCCGGCCATGGCAGCGAGCCTGGTCCCCTCCCGGATCCCGAAATAGTCGCCGTAAAGATGGGTTTTTGGGCCCCAGGGCCCCGGCTCCGTAGCATGGGCCAGCGCCGCCATCTCAGCGGCGTCGCCTTCGACGAGGCGGACGATGCGGGGATCATCCGGTTCGCCCGGCGGTGACGCATCCCATATCATCTGCACCAACTCGCCGCCTCCCAGGATTCGCGTGCCTTGCGGAGCAGGCCATTCCTCGCGCTCGACCACGCCGATCCGATCGTCGGGTCCGCGCAGCGTGGCATACAGAGCCGCCTGCGCCTCCTCGCCCATATCGCGGGCGGCAGCGAAGGGCCCGTAATCCGCATCGATCCGAACCGCCGCCCCGCTCACGCCAGCAAGGTGGGCCTGACTGGTCGTCAGCGCGTTCCAGACCGGCCGATCGAGCGGTTCGCTCACACGCCCTCCAGCAGCCGGTCGGCCTGGGCGCGCGCTTCGCTGGTGATCTCCGCACCCGAGAGCATCCGCGCGATCTCCTCCTGCCGTCCGGCATCATCGAGCAGCACCACCGAAGTCTTCGTCACCGTACCTTCCGACGATTTGGCGATCATGTAGTGCGTACCCCCGCGTGCCGCGACTTGCGGGCTGTGCGTTACCGCCAGCAGCTGCCCTCCCTCGGCCAGCCGCGCGAGCCGTTCGCCGATCGCGCTGGCGACTGCCCCGCCCACGCCGCGGTCGATCTCGTCGAAAATCACCGTCGCCGCGCCGCCCTGCTCCGCCAACGCGACCTTGAGCGCGAGGATGAAGCGTGAGAGCTCGCCGCCGCTGGCGATCTTGGCAAGGGGCGCGAAATCCGCGCCGGGATTGGTCGCGATGAGGAATTCCACGCTGTCGAACCCGTGCGGGCCCCAGCGTTCCTCCGGCAACGGCGCGACCGCAGTGCGAAAACGGGCCGCATCGAGCCTGAGCGGGGCCAGCTCGCCGGCAACCGCTTCGTCCAGCTGCAGAGCAGACGCCACCCGGTTGGCGTGCAGCTCCTCCGCCTTGGCCCGATAAACCTGCCCCGCAGATTCCGCAGCCTTTTCCAGCGCCCCGATATGGGCATCGCCCGCTTCGATGGCATCCAGCGCCGCCCGCATGTCGCGCATCTTGGCCGGCAGCTCGTCCACCGTGACCGAATGCTTGCGCGCCAGCGCCCGCAATTCGAACAGCCGCGTTTCTATCCGGTCGAGCTCGGCTGGATCGTGCTCCATCGCTTCGGCAGCGCGCTGCAGCTTTTCTTCCGCTTCCCCGGCCTCGATCGCGGCCCGGTCCAGCGCTGCCAGCGCTTCGGCCAGCAGCGGATGTTCGCCCGCGATCCGGTCAAGCCGCCGGGCGGCGGCGCGAAGTTCGGCGAGCGGGCTTTCCGATCCATCCCACAGGCGGCGGAGCTCTTCGAGATCGCCGGAAAGCTTCTCCCCCTTCTGCATGTCGGCCCTCGCCCCGGCGAGCGCTTCTTCTTCGCCCTCCCGTGGCTCCATCGCCGTCAGTTCGGCGAGATGCGCCAACAGTAATTCCTGGTCCGCCTTCGCCTGGGCGATCCCGGCCCGCGCCTCTTCCAGCGCCGCCTGCGCCGCCCGCCATTCGCCCCAAGCGGCCGCGATACCTTCCGCATCGGCACCGGCGTAGCGATC
>CAYRCH010000260.1:0-1995 GCA_964422665.1 uncultured Sphingomonadaceae bacterium
CCCCTCATGCACGCTGGCATGGATCAGCTCGTCATAGAGGACGAGGTCGCCCCGCTGCGGCAGTGTGGAGATCAGGGCGCTGTTCGCGCCGTAGCCATTGGCGAAGAAGATCGCCGCCTCGCCGCCGAAAAACTCCGCCGCTTCGCTCTCGAGCGCCTCGTGCTCCGGGTGGTTGCCGCGCAGCAGGCGCGAACCCCCTGCGCCCACCGGAACGCCGCGCTCCAGCGCCTGCTCCACCGCGCGCTTCAGGCGCGAAGACCCGGCGAGGCCAAGGTAGTCGTTCGACGCGAAATCCACGCCCACGCGCGGCGCGAGCGAACGCAGCCTTGCCTTGTCGGCCAGCTGCGCCAGGTCGGCGCGCTGCGCCGCAAAAGCATCGGTGGAACGGCTTTCGATCATGGCACGGGGTATGGCGGTTGGCGCATGGCGTGTCGAGTTACAGCAGCCAGGTTACAGGGCCCGCATCCAGTACTGCATCGGCTTCGCGGTCTCGCCCTTCTCGCCATGATCCTTCCATGCGAGTTCGGTCACCAGCCCGGGAACTTTGGCATAGCCGCGCTTGGTCCAGAATGCGTCATGCGGCCGGTAGCCTGACGGACGGGCAGGATGGTCGTCCGGCCGCACGACTGAGGCGAATGTCGCATGGGCCGCGCCGGCGGCGCGGGCGGCGGCTTCGCGGTGATCGAAGAAGGCGTGGCCGATCCCCTGCCCGCGATATTCGGGCAGCAGCACGCTTTCGCCGAAATAGAACAGGCGCGAAACATCATAGCCGCGGTCCTCGAACGGGCGGCGGAACTCCGCCTTCTGCCCCGCCATCGGGGATGCGGTCGCCGCGCCGACCACGCGGCCGCCGTCGATCGCCGCCACCAGCACGCTGCCCGGCTCCTCCGCGAATTCGCGGACATATCCTGCCTCGTAAGCCTCGTCGCCATCGTAGAGATAAGGATATTCGGCGAAGACGGCGATCCTCAGCCGCGCCAGGTCGCCCAGCGCCCGCGCGATTTCCTCGCCTTCCAGCAGTCTGACTTTGGCATCCATGGCATATGCGCTACGCGGGGCGAAAGAGCGCCGCAATTGCTTTCGCGCGCGCGCTTGCCTATATGCGGCAGGACGCCCCGGGCCCGTGCGAAGCATTATGCTTCCCACTGCCGGGGCGATTGTATTTTCTCCAGAGTTTCAAAGGTATAGCCTATGTCCCGCCGGCGCCAGATATACGAAGGCAAGGCCAAGATCCTGTATGAAGGTCCGGAACCGGGCACCATCATCCAGTATTTCAAGGACGATGCGACCGCCTTCAACGCCCAGAAAAAGGGCAAGATCAACGGCAAGGGCGTGATCAACAACCGGATTTCGGAGCATGTCTTCACCCGGCTGGCCCATATCGGCATCCCGACGCACTTCATCCGCCGGCTCAACATGCGCGAGCAGCTGGTCCGCCAGTGCGAGATCATCCCGCTCGAAGTCGTCGTGCGCAATGTCGCTGCGGGATCGATCAGCCAGCGCCTCGGCATTGAGGAAGGCGAACCGCTGCCGCACACGCTGATCGAATATTACTACAAGGACGATGCGCTGGGCGATCCGCTGGTCGCGGAAGAGCATATCGCCTGTTTCAACTGGGCCGGGCCGGAAGAGATGCAGGACATCTCGGCCATGGCGATCCGGATCAACGATTTCATGTGCGGCATGTTCGCCGCCATCAATATCCGCCTGGTCGATTTCAAGCTGGAGTTCGGCCGCATCTGGGACGGCGATTTCTCGCGCGTGATCCTGGCCGACGAGATCAGCCCCGATGGCTGCCGCCTGTGGGACATGAAGACGGGCGACAAGCTCGACAAGGACCGCTTCCGCCGCGATCTCGGCGGAGAAGAGGAAGCCTACCAGGAAGTCGCGCGGCGGCTCGGCCTGCTGCAGGACGACGGCGAACCCGGCGAGATCTTCGACCTCTCCGCGCACCGCACCCGCCTGCGCGGCGGCGCGCCCAAGCTGAAGAAGTAG
>CAYRCH010000261.1:0-1994 GCA_964422665.1 uncultured Sphingomonadaceae bacterium
GGCGGATCGACCATCCCGGTGCAGGTGGCCAAGACGATCATCGGCGTGATCGATTTCGGCCTCTCCGCCGAGCAGGCGATCGCCCTCCCCGTTGCGTTCTCACCCGGCGACAGCATCGCCGTTGAGCAGGGCACGCAGCTGGAAGCGATGATCCCGGCGCTGGAAGCGCTCGGTCACACGGTGTCCGCGCGGTTACTGCCGCTCAAGACCAATGCCGCCGAATGGGTGGACGGTGCTCTGGTCGGTGCCGCCGATCCGCGCAGCGAAGGTGCGGTGGCGCGTCCCTGAGCCTCGCGCGCAGCAGGCTTGCCGCTACGGCGGGGGGAAACTAGACCTCTCTCCCTCGGTTACCAATGCAGTGACCGCGGGGGGCAAGAGGAGAGGCCAGGCGTGCAGCTTTCGGATTTCGCGGCAGCGAACAACCTCGTCGAACTGTTCCTGAAACGGGCCGACGAGCGCGGCGACAGGCCGTTTCTCGGCGCCAAGCACGATGGCGAATGGCAGACGATCAGCTGGCGCGAAGCGGCCGAGCGGATCTGCCTGCTGGCCGAATCGCTGCGTGGTCTCGGCCTTGCCGATGGCGACCGGGTGATGCTGGTATCGGAGAATCGCCCCGAATGGCTGATCGCCGATCTCGCGATCATGGCCGCGGGATGCATCACCACGCCCGCCTACACCACCAACACCGAACGCGACCACCAGCATATCCTCGACAATTCCGGCGCGCGGGCGGTGATCGTCTCGACCGAGAAGCTCGCCCGGCCGCTGGTCCCGGCGATCATGCGCACCGGGATTGCCGACCATCTGATCGCGATGGAAACGGTCAAGTCGAGCCAGTCCTACAGTTTCAGCTGTCACAGCTGGGACGCCCTGCTTGCCGGGGACGCTGCCGCGGCGCGCAGGGCGGTGGAGGAGCGGATGGCCAAGGTGGGCCGGACCGACACGGCCTGCATCATCTACACCAGCGGCACGGGCGGGGCGCCGCGCGGCGTGCAGCTCTCGCACGGAGCGATCCTGTGCAATGTCGAGGGTGCGGCGCATGTGCTGGCCGAGGATTTCGGCTGGGGCGAGGAGCGCTTCCTCTCCTTCCTGCCGCTGTCTCACGCCTACGAGCACACCGGGGGCCAGTTCCTCCCCATCGGGATGGGCGCGGAGATCTTCTATTCCGAAGGGCTGGAGAAGCTCGCCAGCAATATCGAGGAGGTGCGTCCGACGATCATGGTGGTCGTCCCGCGCCTGTTCGAAGTCCTGCGCGCCCGGGTAATGAAGCAGGTCGCGAAGCAGGGACGCGTGGCCAACTACCTGATGGACCGCGCGCTCACCATCGGGGAGCGCAAGTCGCGCGGCCGGCGGCGGCTGACCGACCTGCCGATGGAAGCACTGCTCGAGAGGACGCTGAAGCCCAAGATCCGCAAGCGCTTCGGCGGGCGGATCAAGGCGCTGGTTTCGGGCGGAGCGCCGCTCAATCCCGAAGTCGGGCTGTTCTTCGAAGCGCTCGGCCTGACCATGCTGCAGGGCTACGGACAGACCGAGGCGGCGCCGGTGATCAGCTGCAACCGGCCCAGGGCCGGGCTCAAGATGGATACGGTCGGCCCGCCGCTGAAAGGGGTGGAAGTGCGGATCGCCGAGGACGGCGAGATCCTCGTGCGCGGCGAGCTGGTGATGCAGGGCTACTGGCAGAACCCGGCGGAGACCGCGCGCGCGCTGCAGGACGGGTGGCTGCATACGGGCGATATCGGCCATCTCGACGAGAAGGGCCGGATCGTGATCACCGACCGCAAGAAGGACATGATCGTCAACGACAAGGGCGACAACATCGCCCCGCAGAAGATCGAGGGCATGCTGACGCTGCAGCCCGAGATCGCGCAGGCGATGGTGGTGGGCGACAAGCGGCCGCATCTGGTCGGGCTGATCGTGCCCGATGCCGAATGGGCGGTGGAGTGGGCGCGCGCCAATGACGAGAAGTTCGACATGGCCGAATTGCAGGCCCTGCC
>CAYRCH010000262.1:0-1983 GCA_964422665.1 uncultured Sphingomonadaceae bacterium
ACAAGGAAGCCGCCATGCTGATCCGCAAAATCGAGCAGTTCCTCCGCCGGAACGAGATGCCGCCGACCAGGTTCGGCCGGCTCGCCGCACACGATCCCCGCTTCGTCTTCGACCTGCGTAATGGCCGCGAACCCGGCAGACCGGTGACGTTGCGGGTGGAACATTTCATGAACACATTCGAAAAGGATAGATGCCATGCTGCTTGACCCTGACGCCTCCCGGCCGCCCCTGCCTTCGGCCACAACACACTCAAGGCCGGGTCGCAGCGGCCCCGGCGCACGCCTGCGCGCCGCGCTGCTGGAGCTCACCGGCCCCCATGCGGAACTGCTCGCCCACGGGGAGAAGCCCTGGGCCAGCATCACCTTTTCCGGCACCCGCCACCGGATCGAGCTGCAGTTTCGCGGCGAGGACGCTGTCGAGGCCGGCGAATGCTTCATCGCCTTCCTGCCGGAGCACGAGTTTGCGATTCCGGGGCAACTGGTGGCCGATGCCTCGGTGGTCGATATCGAGCACCGCCTGCTGCCTGAACCGGAACTGCGGCTGACGGCGGAACTGCTGTTGCTGGACGACGCCTAATAGCCTTTGGCCAGGTCCACCTGCGATTCGAGCGGTTCGCCGGCACGCCAGCGTTCGCAATTGGCGATGAAGCGATCGGCGGCACGCATCATGCTGGCAGGCGTGGGAATGCCCGAAAGATGCATGGTCAGGTGGACGTTTCCGAGCGACCAGAATGGATGGTCGCTCGGGAGCGGTTCGGGGTCGGTGACGTCGATCACCGCACCCCCGATCCGCTTATTGCGCAGCGCCTCGATCAGGGCCGGCTCGTCGACCACATCCGCGCGGGCGAAATTGACCAGCACAGCGTCGCGCTTCATCGCCACGAATTCCGCCTCCCCGAGCAGACCCTTCGTCTCGTCCGTCCCCGGCAGCGCCAGGACGATCCAGTCGAACGCGCCAAGCTGCGCCTTCCAGTCATCCGGCCCGAGTTCCCCCGGCCCGGGAGAGCGCCGCACCGGCACGATCTCCACGCCGAATCCGGACAGCATGCGGGCGATCTCCCGCCCAATCGCGCCCATACCGAGGATCAGCGCCCGGCTGCCCGCGAGCTGGCGGATCCCGGGCGCGGCCGAGAGCCATTCCCGCCGATCCTGCGCGCGGACCAGCGCCGGATAGTCCTTGGCGATGGCGAGCATGGAAAGCACGGCGAATTCTGCGACCTGGGCGGCAGTGAGCCCTGCCCCGTTGGTGAGCGCAATGCCGCGCGCCGCCAGCTCGTCCAGCGGCAGGAAATCGACGCCGGCATACAGCGTGTTGAGCCATCGGAGCCCGCGCGCCATTTCCACCGCTGCCTGGAAAGGCGCCTTGTCATGCATGTCGAACCAGCCGATCTCCGCCGCGGGCGCATGCATATGCATTTCATCAACAGACGCCCACCAGCGCGGCTCGATCCACTCCGGCAGCCGCGCCTCGACCATCGGCCGCAGCAATGCGGGAAGGACGGCAATGGTCATCTAATCTCCCCTCCCGTTCACGGGAGGGGCCGGGGGTGGGTAAAATGCAAGCGGGGCCATCATCTCTCCATGCCCACCCCGCACCCCTCCCGCAAGCGGGAGGGGCCCCGTCACAGCTTCCATTCCCAGCCCAGCGGATCGCCGTCCATCACTTCGACGCCCTTCGCCGCGAGCTCGTCACGGATCGCGTCCGACGTGGCGAAATCCTTCGCTGCCCGGGCTGCCTGGCGGCGCCTCAGAGCCTCCTCGATCTCGATCTCGGAAATCGCGGCGTCGGCAGGACGAATTCGCAGCATGGACCGTGTCAGATGTGTCGACTTCAGTCCTAACACCGCGTCCATCACGGCGATCGCAGCCAGTTTCTTTGCCCGGTCGACTTTCTTGAAGCCGAGCAGTTCCTCGAATGCCGTAAGCGCGATCGGTGTATTGAGATCATCGCCGATCGCCTCGTCGAACCGCTCGAGCGAAGGCA
>CAYRCH010000263.1:0-1960 GCA_964422665.1 uncultured Sphingomonadaceae bacterium
GATTCCGCCATGAAATGGGCGACGCTGATCGGCCCGGTGGCGGCGATCATGCGGCGGAATATGCTCCCGAGATCTGCGGTCTCACTCATCGGTCTTCGCGCTGGCACCGGCCGCTCCCAGCGGCGGCCTGGTCAGCGCGATGACTACCACGGCCAGGCCCGCAATCATCAGCGGAATTGTCAGCCACTGGCCCATGGAAAGGCCCGTGCGCATGGCGAACTCCATCAGCTGCGCATCGGGTTCGCGGAAGAATTCGACGGTGAAACGGCCTGCCGCGATGCCGAACGCGAAGACACCGACCAGCAGGCCGGGGCGCCAGCGGGCACGCGTCTGCCAGAACAATAGCAGCATGATCACCACCAGCAGCGCGCCTTCGAGCGCCGCTTCGTAGAGCTGGCTGGGATGGCGCGCGATCGGCCCGCCGCCGGGAAATACCATCGCCCAGGGCACGTCGGAACCTGCGGGGCGGCCATAGAGCTCGCCATTGATGAAATTCGCGATCCGGCCGAACAGCATGCCGAAGGGCACGTTCACGGCGATATAGTCGCATACCCGGATGAAGCTGAGCTGGCCGCGCCAGCTGACCCAGCCGATCGCCGCCAGCACGCCGATCACGCCGCCGTGGAAGCTCATCCCCCCTTCCCACAGCTTGAAGATGTCGGCCGAGCCCCACAATTCCGGCTGGTAGAAGGTCGCATAGCCCAGCCGCCCGCCGATGATGATGCCCAGCGTGCAGTAGAAGAACAAATCGTCGACATGGCGCTGCGCCATGGGGGCGCCGGGTGCCTTGACCATTTTCGACACATGCCACCAGGCGAGCACGATCCCGCCCAGATAGGCGAGCGAATAATAGCGGAGCATGAAGCCCCCGAGATCGATGCCCGGCCTGAGGCCGAGATCTTCCCAGTAGATCGGTTGCGCCGCAACGGACGCAAGTAGTGACAGCATCGACCCCTCCGCCTAGTCTGTTCCCGAACAAGGGAACCGGGCCGGGCGTCCTTGCCACAGCGAGGCAGGCTGCGAAAGACCCGGAAACTGCGAGGTGACGGAGAGATGCCCAGCGCGCTGGACCTGGCCTTCGACAAGCATCTCGCCGCGCTGACCGCGCCCGGCGGCCCGCTCGAAACCGTGGACGTCGAACGGGGCGGCCGGTCCTATCCCGCCTTCGCCAAGGCCCCGCCTTCGCTGACTCACTATTTCGCCCATTACTGCGCGCAGCACGGCGACACATGCTTCCTGGTCGATGGCGACACGCGGGTCAGCTTCGCTGAGGCATTCGCCATTGCCCGCCGGCTGGCGCAGGGGCTGATCGCTCGCCACGGCGTCGAAAGGGGCGACCGGATCGGGCTGGCCGCGCGCAATTCGGCCAATTGGGTGCTGGGATATATGGGCATCGTGATGGCGGGCGGCTGCGCCACGCTGCTCAATGGTTGGGGCACGGGCGACGACCTCGCCGCGGGCATCCGGCTGGCGGGCTGCAAGCTGGTGCTGGCCGATCCGCAGCGCGCCGCCCGGCTGGAAGACAGGGATTGCGCCGCGCAGATCGTCACCTTCTCGCATGGCGGCGGTCCGGCCGAGGGTTTCGGCGAGTTGCAGCAGGGGGCCGAAGGAACCGAGCTGCCGCAATTGGGGCCGGACGATCTCGCCACCATCCTGTTCACTTCGGGTTCGACCGGCACGGCGAAGGGCGTGCTTTCCGACCATCGCGGCGTGCTCAATGCCACGATCAATTTCGCGGCGCAGACTCTGATGGTGCTGGGCCAGATGACCGAAGCGGGCGAGGCGCCGAAACACCCGCCGGCCGCGCTGGTCCCCGTGCCGCTGTTCCACGTGACCGGCGAAGTGCCGATTTTCCTCCAGTCCTTCGCGCTCGGCCGCAAGCTGGTGATGATGCCCAAATGGGATCCACTGGAAGCGATGCGGCTGATCGAGGCGCAAACGGTGACCTATTTCGTCGGGG
>CAYRCH010000264.1:0-1957 GCA_964422665.1 uncultured Sphingomonadaceae bacterium
CACCTCCGCCCCGCGCGCCACCGTGTCGCAGCGCCCGCCGATCCACACCGCGCCGTCCGCATCCTGCATCACATATACCCGCCCATCGGCGCCCGTCTTGCGGCCCTGCGCCGCGATATAGCTGCCCTCCGTCAGCCCGCTCGCGAACAGGTGCATCGCCACGCCGGCATTGAAGCTCCCGGTCACCGGATCCTCGACAATGGCGCCATGCTGGTTGGCGAAGAAGGCGCGCAGCTCCCAATCAGCGCCGCTGCCTTCGCCCGCCGGCCCGGCCAGCCCGACATCGGTGCCGGCGGGCGCCTTCGCCACCGGCTCGGCCGCCAGCACATCCTCGGCAGAGCGCAGCCGCAGCAGCTGCCACTTCGGCCCGTTGGCGACATGCACCGCCTCGACGATCGACGCCTCCTCCACGCCCGCAACCCGGGCCGCCTCGGCTCGCTCGGCATCGCTCAGCGGCCCGCCGCGGGTCAGCTCCGGCGCGCGGAAGGCCAGCCGCCCCTCGCCTTGCCGCACTTCGACCAGCCCGACGCCGCATTCCTGCATCACCGCGCCCTCGCGCTTCGGCTTGCCGCCGGCTTCCAGCCAGGCGTGGCAGGTGCCGAGCGTCGGGTGCCCGGCGAAGGGCAGTTCGCCCGCCGGATAGAATATCCGCACCCGGTAATCCGCCGCCGGATCGGTCGGCGGCAGCAGGAAAGTCGTCTCGGAAAATCCCAGCCACTGCGTCAGCGCGAGCATCTGCGCATCATCCATCCCCTCCGCGCCGCGCACCACGCCCAGCGGATTGCCCTTCATCGGGCCTGAACCGAACACATCGACGAGATCGAGCTGCATGGAATTCCTCCTGAAAACCGTCATCGCGAGGAGCGAAGCGACGGAAGCGAAGCTGGCCATAGGCCAACCAATGCGGAATGCAGCCAGGCGAGCGGGTCTCATCGACGGCGCGAGAGGAAAACCTTGAGCCCGATGATGAGCGTACCCAGCCCGACCATGAACCCGCTGATGCCAAGCGCGGCCGGCAGCGTGCCGGAATAGCCGTTCACTTCCATCGCGACACCCGCGGCCGCAGCGGCAATCGACGCCAGCAGGACGCCCCAGAACAACGCCGCTGCCCGCAGCGGATGGCTCCACGCCAGGTCGCCGATGTCCCGGACTTTCGCCACTTCCGCCGCATAGTGACGGATCGCCGCATCCGCCTGGTCCTGCGCATCGGGTGCAACCGGCAATAGCAGCAGCCACCGGCGGGTCAGCGCCGTTCCGTGCGCCCCGCCCAACATGGCGATAATCAAGGCCACGCAGGGCGGGCGCGTCGGGACAAGGCCCGCCTGCTCCATGCCCGTTCCGCGCCCGGGCGAGGCGGCGAAATAGCAACCGTCGATAAGGAGGCTGCGCGTCCCGCAAATCACTTCGGGCGCTTCCCCGGCACCCACTTCGCGCGGCGCGAACAGCAATCCGCGAAATGACGGCACACTGACTCCGGTCTGTTCCGCCCGGATGTCCCGAAAGGCGCGCCAGGTCTCGGTCGGCACTCGCCACCGCGCGATCACGCCCGATCCTGCCCGCAGGCGCGCTGCGCCGATGCCGGCCCGGGCGGAGACCACCGCGATATATCCGGTCACCAGCATCAGCATGAGACCGCCGACACCCGCGATCGTCGCCGGCCATCCGTCGTCCGGGCCGAGCGCGCCCTGGAGCGAGGCCCCGAACAGCAGCATGGCGATGACGAACCCTGCCAGCGATATTGCGAATTTGCGTTCCGCGTTGCGCATGAACCTGCCCCCAAACCGACCCGCGAGCCGGTATGCCCGCGCCGCGCGCCGCGGGCAATCCCGTCCCGCACCGTCGCGCCCGCGCTGGCCATGGTCCGCGGGCCCCTGCCGTCCCCTCGCAATGTCGGGACAAGCGGGTTAGGTGAACCGCCATGGACCCGCGGACGCTCGAATTCTACCAGTCCCATTCG
>CAYRCH010000265.1:0-1942 GCA_964422665.1 uncultured Sphingomonadaceae bacterium
GCTCGAACATCACCGCCCCGCCTTCATGGCTGAACAGCCGCCGCCACTCGGCGGGGTCGCCGGGCAGGTAGCGCTCGCCCGCCATCGCCTGGCGGACATTGCCGAGATATTCGGCGTGATCGGTCACGGCGAGGAAATTGAGCGGTGCATGGCGCCGGACCATCTGGCCCAGATATTCGACCGCCTCGCCCTTGGCATAGCGGTAAGCATCGTCGGGCGTGGTGTTGGTTTTCGCCGCCGCAGCGTCCAGCGAGTAGGACGTATGGAGGTGGAGGTCGCCGAAATAGACCTGCCGCTCGCCCGGATCGCTGACAATTTGTGCGGAGCCATCGGCTTCGCTTGCTGCCTGGGCGCCCGGTGTTTCACCGGCTGGCTGCGTGCAGGCTGCAAGCAAGGCCGTCCCCGCAAGCAGGATCGGCAGGCCGGTCTTCGGCAAAGGCGTCATATCCCCTCCAATCACCACATTCCCATGCGCAGCATATCGCCTTGTGGCGGCTGCGCCGGGAGCTTGCCGGCGGGCAGGGAGGGATGTGCCGCGCCGTCAGAATTGTCGTGGGCCAGCCTAACCGCAGGCACCGGCCAAGTCGATAGACTGCGCGCCAAAATTCGGCTTTGCTGGCCGCTGCCGAGTCGGACAGCGAAGCCTTCCGGCACCCAAAGGGGAGGAAATGATGCGGAAACACCATGCGCTTGTCGCAGGGCTGGGCCTATGGGCAGCGATGGCTGGAGCACCGGCCGCGGCGCAGGAAAGCTGCGTGAGGCAGGGGTTCCTGCCGCAGCCCGCGCCCTATGAATCGGTCAGCATCAATCCGGACAGGACAGTGACGTTCCGGCTCTGCGCACCCGATGCGGACGCCGTGAGAGTCGAAAGCAACGATATCGACGAGGCCATCCCGATGGGCATCGCGCCGGGCTCCTCGCGCGGCCTCGCCATGACCAGGGACGCGTCAGGATTGTGGAGTGCGACCACTTCGGTGCCGGTTCCGCCCGACAATTACCGCTACTGGTTTTCGGTAAACGGCGCGCGGGTGCCCGATCCCGAAGCCACCACCTTCTCGTTCGAACGCACCGGCGTCGGATCGACCTTCGAAGTCAAAGGGCCGGAAGGCGAATTCCAGACCTATCGGCGGGATGTGCCGCACGGTGCGGTCTCGCGGGTCGACTATTGGTCGGACGCGCTGGGCCAGAGGCGGCAGGCGCTGGTCTATACGCCGCCGGGCTACATGAACGGGGGCGAGCGCTATCCGGTCCTGTACCTGGTGCATGGCGCGGGAGACAGCGCGGATAGCTGGACCTCGGTCGGCCATGCCAATTACATTCTCGATAATCTGCTTGCCGCCGGACAGGCCGAGCCGATGATCGTGGTCATGCCCTTCGGACACACGCCGCCGCGTCCCGGCGCCGACATGCTGGCCAATACGGATTTCGGCAACGACCTCACCGGGAGCCTGATCCCCTTCGTCGACGTGCATTTCCGCACGCTGCCCGATGCCTCGCATCGTGCGATGGCCGGGCTTCCCATGGGCGGCGCGCATACGATCAATTTCGGCCTCACCCGGCCCGACCTGTTCGAATATGTCGGCATATTCTCGATGGGGCTCGGCTTCGGGCCGCAAGGCGAGGCCGGGCTTGCCGCCTATGAGGAAGCCAATGGTGAAGCGCTGGCTCGCGCGGCGGGCTCGCTGCGGCTCGTCTATTACGCGATGGGGACGGAGGATTTCCTCTATGGCACGGTGGCGCCGACCCGCGCGATGCTTGAGAAGCACGGGATCGCGCATGTCTACAATGAAAGCGGCGGCGGCCATACCTGGATCAACTGGCGGCGCTACCTCGCCGACTTCCTGCCCCGCCTGTTCCGCTGAGCGATATTGTTGTCGGGCATGGCGTGCGCTGTTACCGATGGTAGAAATAACATTACGGGAGAGAAGCTGATGGTTCGTTT
>CAYRCH010000266.1:0-1934 GCA_964422665.1 uncultured Sphingomonadaceae bacterium
ACCAGCAGCCAGCCCCCTTCGGTGAAACGCGGCGGGACGCGCAGCTTCGCATCGCCCGGCGCAAGCGAAGGCTCGCTGAGCCACCACTGCGTGAAACTGGCAATGTCTTGCGGCCAGGCCGACGGATCGCCCCCGATGCGCGGTTCCTCGGGCGGCGGAGGAGGGACGGCAGCTCTTGCCTGTGTTTCGGGTGCCGATTCCGTTTCCTCCTCCGGATCGGCCAGCCAGCTTTGCGGTTCGTCCGCAAAGGCGCAGTCCACTCCCGCCTCGCCCCACCATTGTCGGGCAGCTTCCCATTCGGCGGCAAGTGTGGCGTACGGCGAGGGCCTCGTCATCGGAGCAGGTCTTGACCGGAGCAGGCGCAGCAATCAAGGCTAATCCGAACAGATGAGCGAAGGACGCGGCGAACGCATGAGCGAACGCGAATCCATGGAATACGATGTCGTCATCGTCGGCGGCGGCCCTGCAGGGCTTGCCGCGGCCATCCGGCTGAAGCAGGTATCGCCCGATACCAGCGTCTGCATCCTCGAAAAGGGTTCGGAGATCGGCGCGCATATCCTGTCGGGTGCGGTGATCGATCCCAAGGCGCTCGACGAATTGCTGCCGGACTGGCGCGAAAGCTGTTCGCTCAAGGAAGTTCCGGTGACCGACAACTGGCACTGGGTGCTCTCGAAAACCGGCAAGTGGGGCATGCCGCATTTCATGATGCCGCCGCTGATGTCGAACAAGGGCTGCTACACCGGGTCGCTCGGCAATCTCTGTCGCTGGCTGGCCGAGCAGGCCGAAGGGCTGGGCGTGGAAATATTCCCCGGCTTCCCCGCCGCCGAGATGCTCATGGACGAGAATGGCGCGGTGAAGGGCGTCGTCACGCAGGATATGGGCGTGGCGGCGGACGGGTCGCACAAGGCGGATTACCAGCCGGGGATCGAACTCCACGCGAAATACACTTTGCTGGCCGAAGGCGCACGCGGACACCTGACCAAGCGGATGAAGCGGCACTTCGCGCTCGATGCGGAATGCAGCCCGCAAGTCTACGGCATCGGGATCAAGGAATTGTGGGACGTTGCGCCCGAAAAGCACGTGCCGGGCCGGGTAGTTCACACGCAGGGCTGGCCGCTGTCGGAAAGCGGCACCTGGGGCGGCGGCTTCATCTACCACCAGGCGAACGGGCAGGTGGCCTTGGGCTTCGTCACTTCGCTGGATTACGAGAATCCGTGGGTCTATCCGTTCGAGGAATTCCAGCGCTGGAAGCACCACCCGGCGATCAGGGAGCTGCTCGAAGGCGGCAAGCGGGTCGCTTACGGCTCGCGGGCGATCAATGAAGGCGGATGGCAGAGCGTGCCGAAGCTGGCCTTCCCCGGCGGCGTGCTGATCGGCTGCGCGGCGGGCTTCGTCAACGTACCGCGGATCAAGGGCACGCATACGGCGATGAAGAGCGGGATGCTGGCGGCGGAAGCCGCGGTGGAGGCGTTGGGCGCGGGCCGGGCTCGCGACGAGCTGTCCGCATACGACACCAATCTGCGCGCCAGCTGGATCGCGGGCGAACTGGGCAAAGTCCGCAACGCCCAGCCGGCGGTGGCCCGCTTCGGCGGCCTGCTCGGCACGATGCTGGCCGGCGCGGATATGTGGATGCGCACGCTGAAGATCGGCCTGCCGGTCACCATGCAGCATCGCCATACCGACGCGGAGAACACGAAGCCTGCAGAGCAGTTCAAAAAGATCGAATACCCGAAACCCGACGGCAAGATCAGCTTCGACCGGCTTTCATCGGTGTTCCTGTCGAACACCAACCATGCCGAGGACCAGCCCTGCCATTTGCGGCTGAAGGATCCCGCTGTGCCGCAGGAGGTCAACTGGCCGGTCTATGCCGGGCCCGAAACGCGCTACTGCCCGGCGGCGGTCTATGAATACACGGGCGTCGAGGAAGGCAATCC
>CAYRCH010000267.1:0-1914 GCA_964422665.1 uncultured Sphingomonadaceae bacterium
CGCGCAAGCGCTGAAACGGGTGCTGCCGTCTATTTCTCTCCCGAAGAAGTCGAACGCGGCGGCGACGGGGCCATCCTCAAGGCCGACGGGCAGCCGGTGACCATCGGACGCGTCATCAAGATGTCGAAGTCCAAGAAGAACGTGGTCGATCCGGACGATATCGTCGCGCGCTTTGGTGCCGATGCCGTGCGGTGGTTCATGCTCTCGGACAGTCCCCCCGAACGCGACCTCCCGTGGTCGGAAAGCGGCATCGAGGGATGCGCGCGCTTCGTCCAGCGGCTCTGGCGGCTGTTCTGCCAGTATGACGCGGCCGCAACTGGCGAGGACAAGGGCCTCCTGCGCAGGCTCCACCAGTCGATTGCAGCCATCGGCGAGGATATCGAGGCGCTGTCTTTCAACAAGGCCGTGGCGCGGATCTACGAGCTGACATCCGCCGTCGAAAAGGCGGCGCCCTCCGCGACGAGGAACGAGGCGATCGCGGCGCTGATGAAGCTGGTTTCGCCGATGATGCCGCATATCGCGGAAGAAGCCTGGAGCCGCGCCGGCTTTGCCGGGCTGCTGGCCGAGGCTGACTGGCCCGCGCACGATCCCGCGCTGCTGGTGGACGACGAAGTCACCGTTGCGGTGCAGGTGAAGGGCAAGCTGCGCGACACGCTGACCGTCGCCAAGGGCCTGCCCCAGGCCGAGCTGGAGGCGCTTGCGCTCGCTTCCGAGAAGGTGCAGCGTTCGCTCGATGGAGCACAGGTGCGCAAGGTGATCGTGGTGCCTGACCGGCTGGTCAATATCGTCGCATGAGGGCGCTGGCGGTCCTGCTGGCGCTGGCGCCGCTTTCCGCCTGCGGACTGCAACCCATGTATGCCGGTGGCGGCGATGGGGCCGTGGCGCAGGGGCTTGCCGCGGTTGCGGTGCCGCCGATCCCCGGCCGTGACGGATGGCTGGTGCGCAATGCGCTGCGCGACCGGCTCGGCAATTATTCCGACGACGGCGCGGAACGGTACCGGCTCGACGTGCGGCTCGACGACCAGCTCGAAGGCCTGGGCCTGCTGACCGACGACACGATCGGACGCGAGCGGCGCACGCTGCGCGCGAGGTATCAGCTGGTCGACACGGCCACGGGCGAGATCATGCTCGACGCCACGGCCGGATCGGATGCAGGGATCGACGTTGTCAGTTCGGAATATGCCACAATCGCCGCGGAACAGACCGCTCTGGAAAACCTGGCGAAGGAAGTGGCCGACCGGATCGTGACGCAGCTGGCGCTCGCGCTCAGGGCCGAGGGATGAAGGCGACCCAGCGCGATTTCGCCGGCACGGCGGCCAAGGCTGCCAAGCAATGCCGGATATTCTTCTTCTGCGGGCCGGACGAAGCGGGAGCCTCCGCCGCAGCCGACCGCATTGCTGCCCTGCTGGAAAACCCGGGTGAACGCGTCGAGCTGGCCGGCAGCGACGTGCGGAAGGATCCGGCGCTGCTCGGCGACGAGGCGCGCTCCTCCTCGCTGTTCGGAGAGACCCGGCACATCTATGTCCGCGCCAGCGGAGACGAGGCGCATGATGGGCTCGCCGCGCTGATCGAAAGCACGGAGGCCGAAAACATCGAGGCGGCGCCGGTGCTGGTGGTCGCGCAGGCCGCCACCGACAAATCGCGCACCGCCAGGCTGCTCGAAAAGCGCGCCGATGCGCTGGTCGCGATGTTCTATCCGCCCGACCTGCAGTCGGTCGCGCAGGAAGTGCGCCGGATGGGCGACGCTATCGGGCTCCAGCTCGACGGGCCGCTGGCGGAACGGATCGGCCGGGCGGCGGGGCTCGATGTCCGGCTGGCCCGGTCGGAAGTCGAGAAGCTGGCGCTCTATTTGGATGCCGACCCGCAGTCGCCCCGGCGCGCGGATGCGGAGGCGCTCGACGCGATCGGCGCGGC
>CAYRCH010000268.1:0-1911 GCA_964422665.1 uncultured Sphingomonadaceae bacterium
GCCTGTTCGCTGGTTTCGGTGGCGATCGGCTCCACCTCCCAGCCGATCCGGATAAAGAAACTCGCCGTTTCGTTGAGCTGGACCCGCAGGGTTCGCACCAGCGGCGCGACGCGGTCCGAGAGGCTGAAACTGCCGCTGCGGGTCTGGAGCCTTTCGAGACCCGGCCCTGGGGAATATCGCCGACCGTCTCTTTGCAGGTAACCGCGATCGACCAAGGTAGAAAGCAGATAGGAAAGGCTGGACACCGGAATAGCCAGCGCTTTGGCAATATCCTGTGCCACCAGAGGGCGATCATGCGCGACGACATATTCGATGATGTCGAGCGTGCGCGTCGCGGATTTGACCTGGCTTGACTGGGCCGCAGCAGTTCCGTTGAATTCCGCCATACTATGTGATCCTTCGATCAGCGAGATCCGCGCCTGCCCGCAGGTTCGCGAGCTTTTTCCATGCGACTGCGGGATCGATCTTGCCGTAGCCGGCAAAGGTGCCGAAGCCGCAGTCCGTGCTGGCGATGACGCGATCCTTGCCCACTATTTGCGCAAAGCGTTCGATGCGCTGTGCGATCAGTTCGGGCGTCTCGATATAGTTGGAACAGGTGTCGACCAGGCCAGGGGCGAGGATGCGATCGCTGCCAAGTTTCGCTTCGGTCCAGACGGTCCATTCGTGCTCGTGCCGCGGATTGGCGGCCTCGAACAGCAGGGTGGCTGGTTTCGCGCGCAGCACCACGTCGATAATCTTCTCCAGAGGAATGTCGTGATCGTGCGGGCCTTCGTAATTGCCCCAGCACAGATGCATGCGCATCTTCTCCGCAGGAATATTGGCGGTCGCGGCATTGAGCGCTTCGACATTGGCCTCGATGGTGCGAAGAAAATCCTCGTCGCTCATATCCTGATATCCGGTGTGGCGACTCATCGCCAGGTCCGGGCAATCGAGTTGCAGCAGGAACCCCGCGGCCACGATCGCTTCATATTCCGGCCGCATCGCCTCAACGAGGTCGGCCAGATAGGCCTCGTGGCTTGGGTAGAACTGGTTGGGCTGGAATGCCGTGATGAGACCCGGCGATGCAGAGTTGAGGAAACCCTGCGCTCCCTTGCCATGCCGGTCGAGCGCGGTGCGGAAGCGGCGGATATCGTCGTGAAGCGGCTCCAGATTGACCAGTTCGACTTTGGAAATGGCGCTGGCGCGCGTGAATTCCTGGCTGCCCATTATTGCCGACAGCTTTTTCGCAAGTTCGGGCACTTCCGCGAGATCGCGGGCAGGCTTCCGCGGTGTGTGTCCGCCGAAGCCTGAGAGGCGCTCGATGACATAGGTCGAATAGCCGATCTTGCCCATCTCGCCGTCGCTGACGAAGGTGACGCCCGCCTCGACCTGCTTTGCCACGGCATCGTCCACCGCCGCCTGAACAACGCGATTGAATTCTGCAGCGTCGTAGGTTTCGCCTTTGTCGCGGGCGAGGAGCAGAGGGACGAGTTCGGGGCCGCGCGGGAGGCTGCCGACATGGGAAGTTGCAATCATGCCGCGCGGTATTTCAGATATGCGAAATTACCGCAAGTATGAAGTTATTGCTATCCGCAACGATGTTCCGGACCCTGTTTAGGGCACCAGGGCGCATCCCACATTTACAATCTTACCATCCTTGAGATGATAGTGAATATACTGGCGCATTTCCTGCACCTCGCCTTTCGCGATCGGGAAGAACTGCTCCATCCCGTTTGCGTCGAGAATCTCGCGAGTGAGATCGGCAGTGCCTTCGATGCGGACGATGGCTTCGACCGCCGCAAGCTCCTGGCTGCCGACAAAACGCTCCACCGTCACCGTCTCTTTAACGTAGCGATGCAGGAAGCCGTAGAATTCCTTCAATTGGTCGCGCGTGGTGATTTCGATCCCGAAAAACGCCATGCGCGGATTCTC
>CAYRCH010000269.1:0-1906 GCA_964422665.1 uncultured Sphingomonadaceae bacterium
TCGAATGGGCCGGCACCGGGATGGAGCTGTTCATCGGCTTCCTGCTGGTGCTGGTCGTGTTCGGGATTCCCTACGTGATGCTCTCGTTCGTGACCCAGGCACTGGCGATGCGCGGGCAGGAGGCTGCCGCGGCGGTGCTGACCATCGCCAGCCTTGTGGCGATTTTCTACCTCTACGGCCTCGCCCGCTACCGCGCGCTGCGTTACCGGCTGTCGCGGACGCGCTGGCGCGGGATCCGGGGCGGCAGCAACGATCCCGGCTTCGGCTACGGCCTCACCTATATGTGGAAGAGCATTGTCGGCTGGATCCCGTTTGGCCTGATGGTGCCCTGGTCGATGACCCAGCTGTGGAACGACCGCTGGAACAAGCTCAGCTTCGGACCTTTTCCATTCGAGGCGAAAGCCGAGTCGACCGGCCTTATCGCGCGTTTCCTGCTGTTCTACCTGGCGCCGTTTGCGCTGTTCATCGGAATGGCCGCGATAGCGTTTTTCGGCGCGGCGCTGGGCATCGAAGCTACTCCCGAGTCCATCGAGACGGGGGGAATGATCGGAATCGTCGTCGCGATCGTCGTGGCAGTGCTTATATTCTATGTCGTGCTCGGCCTCATTGCGCTCGCCTTCTATGCCAAGTTCTTCCGCGAGGTGGTCGGCGCCACGCGCTGGAAGGATCTCGAATTCAGCTTCAACGCCAGCACGAAGGACTGGCTCGTGCTGTTCCTCGGCGACGTCGCGCTGGTGGTGCTGACGCTCGGCATCGGTTCCATCTTCCTCTCCTATCGTCACTGGAAATTCTTCATCACCCACATGGAAGCCAGCGGCGAGATCCTGCTCGACGAGCTGACCCAGTCCGAAACGCGCATGGCCAGCCAGGGCGAAGGGTTGCTCGACGCATTCGATATCGGCGCGGTCTAGCGCAGTGACGGAGCCGGTCGAATATCCTGCCGCCTGGTACGATGGCCGCACCGCGCTGCGGCATGAGGGGCTGCTGTGCTGGCATGGCGGAGACCGGCTGGTGCTGCGCCACCCGCTGGGCGAAGGCGTGGATTTCACCGCTTCGGAACTGCTATTTCGCGAAGCGCGGCCGGGCGAGCGGGTCTATTCGCTCGAGGGCACCAGCGAGTTCCGCCTGATCCTGCGCGGCACCGCGCCGCGGGAAATCGAGGCGCTGCTCCCGGTCGGCCAGCGCTACGGCAAATGGGTCGACCGGATCGGGCTGCCGCAGGCGGCGATCGCTTTCGCCATGGTCAGCGCGGTAGTGGTGGCGGTGGTCATGACTGCGCCGAGCTGGCTGGGGCCGATGGTCCCGCCCAGCTGGGAGCGGCGGATGGGCGAGGCAATGATCGGCGATTTCGGCAACCGCATCTGCCGCACGCCCGAAGGCGAAGCGGCGCTGGCGCGGCTGACCGCGCGGCTCGATCCCGGCGGCGAACCGATCCGCGTCGGGGTCGCCAATATCGACATGGTCAATGCCGTCGCCCTGCCGGGCGGGCAGGTGCTGCTGTTCGACGGACTGGTGCAAAATGCCGAAAGCCCGGAGGAGATCGCGGGCGTGCTGGCGCATGAGATCGGCCATGTGCGCGAACGCCACGTGATGACCGCGCTGCTGCGCCAGTTCGGCATTTCGATCCTGGCGAGCGGCGTCGGCTCGGGCGTCGGCGAAGGCGTGTTGGGCCTGGCAGCGCTCGGCTACTCCCGCGAGGCGGAAAGCGAGGCGGATGGCTTCGCGCGCCGGCGCATGGCCAGTGCGGACATCTCGCCCGAGGGAGCGGCGGATTTCTTCGAGCGGCTGCTGGGAGAGGCCGGCGCGCAGGGAGACGGGGCGGAATGGACGGGATGGATCCAGACGCATCCCTCGCCCACCAACCGGGCGCTCGAATTCCGCGAGGCGGCCGAGGCGGGCCGTGAAT
>CAYRCH010000270.1:0-1884 GCA_964422665.1 uncultured Sphingomonadaceae bacterium
AACTGCCCGCTGGACTGATCGGTGACGATCATGGCAGCGAAGATGAGGAAGCGCTTGAAGCCGCGCGGCGGGAGCTGGAGGAAGAGACTGGATACAGCGCGAAAGACTGGCGCATTGTCGGGGAATTCTTTTCCTCGCCCGGCATGGTCAGCGAAAGTTTTACGCTGCTGAAGGCGGAGCATCTGACACGAACGGGCGACGGCGGCGGCACTGGCGACGAGGAGATCGAGGTCCACCGGGTGAAGCTCGCGGATGTCCCGGATTTCCTCGACGCGGCCCGCCGACGCGGCTGCGCCATCGACGTCAAGCTCCTGCTGATCCTTGGCAGGCAGATACTCGGTGACAGGTGATCTCACCGCAGACGATGCGGCCGAGCTGCTGGCGGAAGCACTTGCCAAGCGCTGCAGCGGCGACAGGCCGTTGCTTGCCGGGCTCAACGGAGCACAGGGCTCAGGCAAATCCACCTTGGCCGCAATTGTCGAACGGCAGCTGGCGGCGCGCGGAATCCGGCTCGCCATCTTGTCGCTCGACGATTTCTACCTCACCCATGCCGAACGGCAGGAACTCGCCCGAACGGTCCATCCTCTCTGCGCAACGCGCGGAGTGCCGGGAACGCACGACATCGGTTTGATGCGGCGGACCATCGAAGCCCTCTCTGCCGCCGCCCCCGACGACGTCACCCCGCTCCCGGCGTTCGATAAGCTTGCTGACGACCGCATGCCCAATAACGAATGCCCCTCCTTCGCTGGACGGCCCGATGCCATCCTGATCGAGGGGTGGTGCGTAGGCTTGCAGTCGGACGACCTTCCGCCTTGGCGTGGGCCGATTAACAAGCTGGAGCGGGAAAATGACCCCGACGGATTATGGACGGCCTGGTCGCGCGAAGCATTGCTACGCGACTATGACGGACTATGGCGACGCTTGGATTTGCTCGCCTCGATCGAGGTTGCGGGACTGGACACGGTAATTGCCTCTCGTCTTCGGCAGGAAAATGACCTCACCGCACAGACCGGCCGCAAGGGTATGGACCGCGCAGGCGTGACCCGGTTCGTCGAGCATTACGAGCGCTACACACGGGCCCTGTGGGCCGCCATGCCGCGGCGGGCGGACCTGCTGCTGCACCGTGACGATGATTACCGCTATAAGCTCGTCAAAGACGAGGTAACAGGATGAGAATTCATGTGGTCGGTGCCGGTGCAATGGGATGCCTCTACGCGGGTGCATTTCACCGTGCGGGTTGTGACGTTACATTGGTGGACATCGATGCCGCGCATCTCGAAGCTATCAGGGCCCACGGGCTGGAACTCGAAACACGAGCGGGCACCGAGCACTTGCCGCTGCCCGCCTGCCGTCCTGAGGAGGCCGAAGGCCAAGCCGATCTCATATTATTGTTCACCAAGACATTTCACACCGATGCGGCGCTTGAGGGCGTGACGCGAATTATCGGCCCCGAGACCCATGTCCTGACGTTGCAGAATGGCCTCGGTAACGATGAGCGGGTGGCAAATCATGTAGCGCCCGAACGCGTGCTCGTGGGAGTGAGTACCCTGCCCGCAGATCTCGTAGCTCCCGGCAAAGTCCGCTCACTCGGCGAAGGCGGCTCAAAACTGTATCCCGCGTTCGGCGGCGATCCCGTTTTTGCCGGGAAAGTTGCAGAAGCACTAAGCAGAGGCGGATTGCCAAGCACTCTCGATCCGCAAATCAGCGCGGCAATCTGGGCCAAGGCCATATTCAACGCCGCGATGAACCCACTTTGTGCGCTCACTCGCCGGACTCCGGGCTTTCTTGCAAAGCATGAAGAAAGCCGCGAAATGATCCGACTGTCGGTGGAGGAAGGCGTCGCCACGGCTCGCGCAAACGGAGTGGAGATCGAGGCGGATCCGA
>CAYRCH010000271.1:0-1874 GCA_964422665.1 uncultured Sphingomonadaceae bacterium
CCGCCACCCTGCCCTGATCCGCTTCCGCCCGTTCCCGTCCCCGCGCCCTGCTGCGGCCCACCGGTGCCCTCGCCTGCATTCGCGCCCGATCTGTTTTCGGTTCCTTCCGCGCTCGCCCGCGGGGAGGGCGGGTCGGGCCGGACCGGCATTCTCGGTTCCGGAGCGGATGTCGGCCGCGGGGTTGCCCTGTCGCCTGCGGCGCCGGCCGCTCCTGCGTCAGGTTCTGTGGGTGGCTGCGGGTCAGGCTCGGAAGCCGTGATGTTGACGGTGAGCACGGAAGTCGCGGCATCGATCGCGCGATTGGCGATGTCCGGAGCGAATACATAACCCAGCCCCGCGATCGCGAGCGCATGCAACGCCACCACCAGCGCCAGCATTCCCCAGCGCCGCTTGCGTTTCGGCTGATAGAGGCTCTTTGTTGCCAAGGGCTTCTCACTTCTCCTGCCGGTTTCTGGGCCAGCGAATTTCGCGCCGCAAGGTTCCGCGCGCAAAAAGGACCGCTCGCTCGTCCCCAGTACAATACGGCCGAGTATTACGATTTGTGACGGATTGTTAACCATCCAGCTTCATTAGTGTGCATCGCGCGCAGTTGGGGGTGGTAACAATGGATGAACTGCTTGGAGAATTCGTCGCGGAAAGCCGCGAATTGCTCGAAGCGTTGGAAACGCAGATCGTCGCCTGGGAAGCTGATCCCAGCGACAGGGAACTGCTCGATTCCATTTTCCGCTTCTTCCACACGGTAAAGGGCAATTGCGGCTTCTTCGACCTGCCTCGGCTGGAAAAGCTGAGCCATGTCGCCGAAGACGCGCTGTCCGACATTCGCTCGGGGCAGCGCAAGCCCGACAGTGCCCTTGTCGATGCCGTCCTCGCCATCATCGACCGGATCGGCGAGATGATCGAGGCGCTGGAAGCGGGAAGCGAATTCCCCGACGGGGATGACGAAGCCCTGATTGCCGCGCTTGAGGAAGACGCGGAAGTCGAAACGCCCGAAACGAAGGCGGCTGCGCCCGCAGGCGGATCGAAAATCCGCAAGGGCGGGCCGCAGCGCTCGATCCGGCTGCCGGTCGAACTGCTCGACCGGGTGATGAGCGGCGTGTCCGACATGGTGGTGGCGCGGAACGATCTCGCCCGCAGGCTCCACGCCATGAACGGAGAAACCGGGCTCGAGGCACCCTTCAACCGGCTTTCCACGATCCTCGCCGAAGTGCGCGACGCGATGACCCGCACGCGCATGCAGCGGATCGAACAGCTATTCTCGACCTATCCGCGCGTGGTTCGCGACCTGTCCGCCGAGCTCGGCAAGCAGGTGATGATCGAACTTGAAAGCGGCGATGTCGAACTCGACCGCGAAATGATCGAGCTTATTCGCGACCCGATGATGCACATGATCCGCAACGCGATCGACCACGGGCTGGAAACTCCTGCCGATCGCCGAGCGGCAGGCAAGCGCGAGATCGGCACCTTGTCCATTTCGGCGCGTCAGACGGGCAACGAGATCCGCATCGGTATCGTCGACGACGGCCGGGGTATCGACTCCGAAAAGCTGGTCGCCAAGGCTATCGCCGCCGGCATCCTGACCAACGAGGAAGCCGACAAGCTTACGCCGCGCGAGCGCAACGCCCTCATATGCGAAGCGGGCATGTCCACTCGCGACCAGGCTTCCGCCATTTCCGGCCGCGGTGTCGGAATGGACGTGGTGCGCTCCAACATCGAGCGCGCCGGCGGTTCGCTGACGATCGACAGCACCCCGGGTTCGGGCACGCGCATCCTGCTCAACGTTCCCCTGACTTTGAGCATCGTACCTTCGCTGACCTTCTCGGTCGGCGAACATATATTCGCGATACCCCGCTCCTATGTCGACGAGATCGTCGGCA
>CAYRCH010000272.1:0-1856 GCA_964422665.1 uncultured Sphingomonadaceae bacterium
TTCGCCCTCGCGCTTTCGGGGACGCTGCCGGAAGGCGAGTATGCCGCGCGCGATATCGTTCGCGCCATCGATGCGGCGGCGGCGGACGAGCGGATCAATTCCATCGCCTTCGACCTCTCCTCCTTCCTCGGCGGCGGGCAGGTGCACATGCAGGCAATCGCCGAAGCGCTGGGCCGGTTCCGCCGGGCGGACAAGAAGGTGCTGACCTATGCGCTCGCCTATGGCGACGATGCGCTGACCATTGCCGCCCATGCGGATGAGGCTTGGGTCGATCCGCTCGGCGGCGCGGTGATCATGGGCCCGGGCGGGGAGCGGCTCTATTTCTCCGGCCTGCTTGAGAATTTCGCCGTCAACACCCGCATCTACCGCGTCGGCACCTACAAGAGCGCGGTCGAGCCCTACATGCTCAGCGGCATGTCGGCAGAGGCGCGCGAAAATGCCGAGGCGCTCTATGGCGCCATATTCGAGGAGTACCTCGCCAATATCCGCAAGGGCCGGCCCGAGGCGAAGCTCGACCTCGTGACAGAAGACGTGCCCGGCTGGATCGCTGCCAGCGGCGGCGACCTCGCCCGCGCCTCGCTGGAGGCCGGTCTGGTGGATCAGATCGGCGACCGCACGGCGTTCGGCGAACGCGTGGCGGAAATCGCCGGCGAGGACGCGTGGGACAAGGCGCCGGGCGCCTTCGCCTCGACCGAACTCGACCCCTATCTCGCCAGCCTGAAGCAGGATCGCGGCGGCAAGCCGATCGGCGTGGTCACAATCGCGGGCGAGATCGTCGATGGCAAAGCGGGCCCCGGCACTGCCGGAGGCGAGCGGATTGCCCAACTGCTCGACAATGCGCTGCAGCGCGACCTCGCCGGGCTGGTCGTGCGGGTGGATTCGCCGGGCGGCACGGTCACCGCGGCGGAGGAGATCCGCCGCGCGATCCTGCGCCACAAGGCGAAAGGCATCCCGGTCGCGGTCTCGATGGCCAATGTCGCGGCCAGCGGCGGTTACTGGGTGGCCACCCCTGCCGACCGGATCTTTGCCGAGCCGGAGACGATTACCGGCTCGATCGGCGTCTTCTCGGTCATACCCACCTTCGAAGGCACGCTCGCCCGCTACGGCGTCACCACCGACGGGGTGCGCACCACGCCGCTGTCGGGCCAACCGGACCTCGCCGCGGGCTTCACGCCCGAAACCGACGCGGTGCTGCAGGCAACGGTGGAGGACATCTATCGCCGCTTCGTGGCGATGGTCGCGGAGGCGCGCGGCAAGAGCCCCGCGCAGGTGGACGCGATCGCCCAGGGCCGCGTGTGGGACGGCGGCACGGCGCGGCAGATCGGGCTGGTCGACCAGTTCGGCGGGCTCGACACCGCGCTCGATTGGGTCGCGGGCGAGGCCGGGCTGGAGGACGGCGGCTGGCACGCCGAATATCTCGCCAGCCCGCTCGACCCGTGGAGCGAGATGATCGCTTCCCTGTTCGGCGCCGAACAGGGCGAGCAGCGTCAGGCGCGCGACCTCTCCGCTATCCTCGGCGGCGGGCAGGAGCGGCTGCTCGGCCGGCTGGCCGGCGACCTCGACCGGCTGCTGAATGTGCGCGGCGCGCAGGCCTATTGCCTCGAATGCCCGGTGCGGCCGTCCGCGAATGCGCAGCAGGGCACCGGCGGATGGATGCAGTTTCTGGCGCGCTTCGTGCCCCGCTGAAGGCCGCGCGCAGCGAGGCACTTGCCTTGCGGCGCGGCGCGTGGCAATGGCGCCCCCCTGCCGCGCGGGCACATGCCCGGCGCAAGGGCGGGCGCGTAGCTCAGTGGTAGAGCACACCCTTCACACGGGTGGGGTCGCAAGTTCAATCCTTGCCGCGCCCACCATGATTT
>CAYRCH010000273.1:0-1853 GCA_964422665.1 uncultured Sphingomonadaceae bacterium
GGCCGATGTTCTTCGCCAGCACCGGCCTCGGCTGGGGCCTCCTGCTGCTGATGAAGTAGCGGAGACTTAACGATCAGCAGGGACCCGGGTTAAGACGCAAACTGGCGCCGACTTTCTCTGCGGCTATCCGATCGCCCACGCGACACCCGACAAGACGGTCGGCCGGGACCGATAACCGGCCCACCACGCCGTCCTCGGACACTGCCGACACCTCGATCCTTCCCGGAGTAAACTTTTCGGAGATTGGATCAGCTCCGAAAGAAGTGATTACCGCCTCGATCGGCTTGCCTTCGGCTTTAATCCAAGCGTCTCGCCAGACGTAAACTGACAATATCGCCACAACCAAACCACCCAACACGAACAATGCCTTCCAACCTCTCCTGATTTCGAAGAGTATCCGCCAAAGAATCTGATCGGGCGGAAGGGATGCCATCCTTAGCTCAGCCCGGCCGCCTCCAGCAGCCCCCGCGTGCTGGCGTCGAAATGGCCGCCGCCATCCTCGATCTGCCGGGCGATCTGCTTGCCCAGCTCCACCCCGAACTGGTCGAACGGATTGATCCCCATCAGCACCGCATTGGCGAATGTGCGGTGCTCGTGGAAGGCGATCAGCGCGCCCAGTGCCCGCGCATCGATATCATCGCACAGCATCGTCGCCGAGGGGCGGTTGCCGGGATAGGCCCGCGCGGGATCGCTGCTCGCCTGGCCGGCCATCAGCGCCGCGCCCTGAGCGAAGCAGTTCATCAGCAGGATCCGGTGATGCGCAGCGTCGAGATCGTCGCCCGGGGCGATGCTGGCGATGAAATCCACCGGCACCAGATGCGTGCCCTGGTGAAGCAGCTGGAACACCGCGTGCTGGGCGTCGGTGCCCACCCCGCCCCAGGTGACCGGTGCGCTCGGACCTAACAGCGCTTCGCCCGAGGCATTTACCCGCTTGCCGTTCGATTCCATCTCCAGCTGCTGTAGGTAGGACGGCAGCAGCGCCAGCCGCTCGTCATAGGCGAACACCGCGCGGGTCTGGCACTTGCGCAGGCGCGAATAATACTGGTCGGCAAAGGCCGCGCGCAGCGGCAGGTTGGCGCGGCCATTGGTATCGCGGAAATGCCGGTCGACCACTGCGCCGCCTTCCAGCATCTCGGCAAATTCGTCCCAGCCCGTGGCAATCGCCACCGGAAATCCGATCGAGGACCACAGCGAATAACGCCCGCCGACGCTTTCCACGAAAGGCAGCACGCGCGTTTCATCCACGCCCCATTCGACCGCCTTGTCAGGCGAGGCCGTCAGGGCCACCACGCGGCCGCCCGGGTCGGAGACCCCGTTCTGCGCCAGCCATTTGAGCGCGCTCGCGGCATTGGTCATCGTCTCGATGGTGGTGAAAGTCTTGGAAGCCACGGCAAGCATCGTCGTCGCCGGATCGCAGGCGGCGAAGGCCTGTTCCAGCGCCAGCCCGTCGATGTTGGAGACCACATGGACATCGACCACGGCTCCGTCGCGGGTCAGCGCATCCACCGCCAGCGCCGGGCCGAGCGCGGAACCGCCAATCCCGATATGAATGAGGTGCTTCACTTCGCCCAGCGCGCCCTGGTGGATGGCCTCCACCAGGCCTTTCATCCGCCGGTGCAGCGCCGCGGATTCCTCCACCTGCGTCTCGGTGCCCACGCCTCGCTCCGCCGTGTGGGTCGCGGCCCGGCCTTCGGTGACATTGACGATCTCGCCGCGGAACAGCGCATCGCGCATCCCGGCGAAATCCGCCGCCTCGGCCAGCCGCTCGAAATCGTCGAGCAGCTCCACGGTGAGATGGGTCTTCGACCAGTCGAACAATATGCTGTTGCCGCCCAGCTCTATCCGGCCGGAAA
>CAYRCH010000274.1:0-1846 GCA_964422665.1 uncultured Sphingomonadaceae bacterium
ATGCCGGCCATCATCTCCGTATAGCGGCCTTTGAAGCGGAACCGCTCGCCAAAGCCCGAATGCGGCAGCAACTCGCGCAGCCGGAGACCCAGCCCGCCGGCAATCACCACCGCGCTCGCCCCGTGGGCCAGCGCATAATCGCCGACCACGCTGCCGAGCGAGGTGCAGAACCGGTCCACCGCCGCGGCGCACAGGCTGTCTTCGCGGGCGATGCCCTTCTCCCAGATCACCCGGTCGGAGGGCGGTTCCTCGCTGCGCTTCTCCCGGGCGGCGAGGGCGCGGTAGATCTCGACGATGCCGGGGCCGGAATGGACCCGCTCGGTCGAGACGCGCAGATGCTGCTTGCGCAGCCGCGCCAGCATCCAGTCGTCGATCTCGTCGAGCGGGGCGAATTCGACATGGCCGCCTTCGGTCGCCTGAACGTGATAGCCGCTATCGTGGCGGTGGAAATGGGCGACGCCGAGCCCGGTGCCGGGGCCGATCACGCTGACCGTGCCGCGTTCGGGCAGCGCCCGGTCGGGGCCGGTCACGTGCAGCAGCTGGTCCGCCGGCGCGCAGGCCACCGCATGGGCGACCGCGCCGAAATCGTTGATCAGCGTGACCGCTTCCAGCCCGAGCTGCTCGTCGAGCGCGCTGGTGCGGAAGATCCAGCTATTGTTGGTCATGCGGATCGTCTCGCCCGTGATCGGGGCGGCGATGGCGATCGCGGCGGCGCGCGGGAGCCGCTTGCCCGCGCGGCGCTCGAACTCCTCCCACGCGGTCTGCAGGCTGGCATGGTCGGAGGTCTTGAGCGTCACCGGCTCGTCAATCGCGATCGCCCCGCCGCGCCCCGCGATCGAGGCGCGCGCGAAACGCGCATGGGTGCCGCCGATATCGACCGCGACGAGTTCGGTCATGTGCCCTCCTGCACAGTGTTGCCGGCAAGCCCGCGACGGCGATGCTGCGATGCAGCACGGCTAGCAGCATGCAAGGTGCATGGCCAGCCCGACGGTGCGAACCCGCAAAATCAGCCCGTTACGCCGACCGAAACGGTCTTGTCGAGGAATTCGCACATGATGAAGCTGGTCATGAAGCTGACATCGGCCGCATCCCGGCCCACGCCGATCTTCACCAGCTCGGCCGGATCGGCCATCCCGGTCGCATCGACCAGGCACCAGGCCCCTCCCTCGCCGCCTGTCGGATCGGCCAGGAACACTTCCGCCACGGCGTGGAAATCGGGCGGCTCCACCCCCGGCGCATAGCAGCTGACGAAGCGCGCGGGGATGCCCGCTGCGCGCGCCAGCGTCACCACCACATGGGCGTAGTCGCGGCAGATGCCGCGCCGCTCGACGAAGCTGTCGAGCGCGGTGGTGGCCGGCGTCGAGCTGCCCGGCTCATAGGCGAACTTTTCCGACACCCAGCCGGAAATGGCGGCGATCCGCGCCCCGCCGGAAGTGCCGCCGAACTCCGCCTCGACGAAGCTCTGGAAGCTGTCCGCCGGGCAATAGCGGGAATCGAACAAATACCGCACCGTCTCGCCGGGCAGCACATGGTGGTCGAGCGCGCCCAGCGCCCCGAGGTCGGGCGTCAGCCGCTCAACATCGACCAGCGCGCGGTGCTCCACTTCCACCACGCCTTCGCCGCGCAACCACACGCGTTCGCCGATATCGTCCTCCGCGCTCACCCGCGCGACGCGGCACCCGGGCGGAAAGCGCGTCTCGCTCTCGCGCAATTGCTGCTCGGGAATGGCCGCGGCTTCGAACTGCAGCAGCACGTCGCCCCGCGCGGGCAGGCGGAAGGAGAAGCGGGTCTCTATGGAAATGGTCATATGTTCTCGCCCAACGCCGGAAGGGCGCGCTTGTTTCTG
>CAYRCH010000275.1:0-1844 GCA_964422665.1 uncultured Sphingomonadaceae bacterium
GCGGGGCGACCTCGTCCTCTATGACGAGCTGATCCATGCCAGCGTGCATGAGGGGTTGAGGCTTTCGCGGGCGGATGCCCGGGGGGTGAAACACAAAGATCCCCAGGCCTTTGCCGATGCCATAGAAGCGTGGCGGACGCGCGCGGCCACCGGCCAGGTATGGATCGTAGTCGAAAGCCTCTATTCGATGGATGGCGACCGCGCGCCGCTCCCCGAACTGGCCGATGTGGCCGCACGGCACGGCGCGGTGCTGGTGGTAGACGAGGCGCATGCGACGGGCGTGTTCGGGGCCGACGGACGCGGTCTCGCCGCCGAACTTCGTCCGCGCGCCAACCTGATCACGCTGCACACATGCGGGAAGGCGCTCGGCTGCGAGGGTGCGCTGCTGGTGGGTCCGCGGGTGATGAAAGAGCATCTCGTCAATCGCGGGCGCGGCTTCATCTTCTCCACCGCGCCCAGCCCGCTGATGGCGGCCGCAGTGCGCGAGGCGCTGCACATCTGCGCGGACGAACCCGAAAGGCGTGACGCGCTGCGCGCCATGATCGCCCATGGGGAGCGGGTGCTGGCGCCGCTGGGCGCGGCCGCTTCGGGCTCGCAGATCATGCCGCTGGTGCTGGGCGAGGATGCACGGGCGATGGACGTCGCGCGCAGGCTGCAGGCGGCTGGGTTCGATATTCGCGGGATTCGCCCGCCCACTGTGCCGCAGGGGACCGCGCGGCTGCGCATCGCGCTGACGCTCAATGCCAGCACCGCCGATGTCGACGCGCTGGCCGCGGCGCTGGAGCGCGCCCTCGCATGAGCGGCTTCGTCGTGACCGGCACCGATACCGGCATCGGCAAGACCGTCTTCGCCGCCGGGCTGACTGCGCTGCTCGATGGATATTACTGGAAGCCGGTGCAGGCGGGGCTGGACGACGGCACCGATGCTGCGCGCGTGGCCGAACTTTCCGGCCTGCCGCCCGATCGTATCCTGCCCGAGGCCTACCGGCTGGAAACGCCATGCTCGCCGCATCACGCCGCAAGAATCGACGGGGTGGAGATCGATCCCGATGCGCTGGCCCTGCCGGTGCAGCGACCGCTGGTGGTCGAAGGGGCGGGCGGGGCGCTGGTCCCGCTGGCCGGCGACCTGCTGTTTGCCGACATCTTCGCCCGATGGCAGCTTCCGGTGATCGTGGTCGCGCGCACCAGCCTCGGCACAATCAACCATTCGCTGATGACGCTGGAGGCCTTGCGTTCGCGCGGCGTCCCCGTCCATGGGATCGCCTTCATCGGCGACGGCGACGAGGCGGCGGAAGAGGCGATCTGCCGGATCGGGCAGGTGCGCAGGCTGGGGCGGCTGCCCCGCCTGGACCCGCTCGATGCGGCGGCGCTGCGCGGTGCATTTGAGGCCGGCATTGCCCTGTAACCCCACCGTCATGCTGACTTTGTTTCAGCATCCATTGTGCCCCCTGGCTCGGACAGTGCGGGTGGAAAAATGGACCCTGAAACAGGTTCAGGGTGACGATAGAAGCATCCGGGATGATTGACGGGAAGAGAGCGCACGCCAAATGACCGACTCCCCCATCTGGCATCCCTTCACCCAGCACGGGCTCGGCGAGCCGATCCCCAAGATTGTGCGCGGGGAGGGCGCGGCTCTCATCACCGAAGACGGGCGGCGCATCGTGGATGCGATCAGCAGCTGGTGGGTCACCACCCACGGCCATTGCCATCCGCGCATCGTGGCGGCGATCGCGGAGCAAACCCTGCGGCTCGACCAGGTCATCTTTGCCGGCTGGACGCATGATCCGGCGGAGGAAGTCGCGCGCGAGCTGGTGCGGATCGCGCCGGACGGACTCACCCGGGTGT
>CAYRCH010000276.1:0-1842 GCA_964422665.1 uncultured Sphingomonadaceae bacterium
CTCCCCATGAGCTTCGCTCACAGGGAGGATCGGGTAAATCCTCCCCGTCGCGCAGTGATGGGGAGGGGGACCGTGCGCGGCACGGTGGAGGGGCCGAGATCGCCCCTCACCTTTCCCGCTTTCCTACACGCATCGAACCTGCCTAGATCGCCCCGGCCCCGACTCGGTGGGTGGCCTGGCTCTTTGACTCCGTCGATCCTCACTCGAGAATGGGCATGCGCCCTCGCGCGGATGCGCGCGCGTGAGCGTATGTATTTCATCAACCAAAGTCCGAACGCGCCGACCCCCGCAAAGTCCACAGCCGAGTGTGGCTTTCGGGAAAGCAAAGTCCACACTGCGTTTCCAAAATCTCCTGTTTATTCAATGCGGTAAGGAACAAATCGCGCTGCGTAAAATCGGAAGATGTGTCAGCACCTTTGTGGCTTTTCCGTCCGCAGCCCTCGAACTCAGTCGCCCCGTTCCTCAGCCGCGTCGATCAGCCGCGAATAGGGCTTCAGCGACATCCAGGCGAACAGCAGGCCGATGCTCCCGGCCACCGCGCCCAGCAGCGCCATCGAAAAGCCGACCCCGCTCTCGCCGAAGACATTGTCGTTGAGCAGGCCGACGACCAGCGGGCCCAGCCCGTAGCCGAGCACATTATAGAGCGCGATATAGATGGCGGTGGTCGTGCCGCGCATCCGCCCGGGCGTGACCGCCTGGATCGCGGCATTGGCCGGCGCGGAGCCCATCGAGCCGAGGAACAGCGACACGCCGATCAGGGTGAAGGCCATCCACTCCGTCGGCACCAGAGGGTAGAGGATGGCGACCGGAATCAGCGGGATGGTCACCAGCCAGACCATTCGCATATTGGCGTCCTTGTAACCCGCCGCGGCCATGCGATTGGCGAGATAGCCGCCCAGCAGCAGCCCGATCGGCGCAACGACCAGAGCGATCATGCCCAGCATCGGCCCCGGCTCGCCCGGCGCCATGCCGAACTTGCGCTCGAAGAAGACCGGGCTCCACACGGTGACCCCGAAGCTGAGCATCGCCTTGATCCCGTTGGCGAAGAACATCGGGCCGTATGTGTCGCGGAAGCTCCACAGGAAGCGCACCGCCTCCATGAAGCTCGGCGTGGCGGCACCGGCCTTCTCGCGCCGCGGCGGTTCGGGCACCGTGGCGAGCAGCAGCAGCGCCCACAGCACGCCGGGCAGGCCGATGATGATGAAGGTCATCTGCCACGGCTTGAGCGTCCCCAGCACCGGCCAGGTCTGCGGCCCGATCGCGGTCAGCTCGACGATCAGCCAGCCGCCGACCAGCAGCGCCATGCCCTGTCCCGCGACCTGGCCGATCCCGATCACGCTGATCGGCTGGGCCAGCTTGTCGCGCGGGAACATGTCGCTGGTCATCGAATAGGTCGCAGGCGCGTTGCAGCTTTCCCCGATGCCGACGCACATGCGCGCAATGGTCAGCTGCCAGACATTCTGCGCCAGCCCGCAGGCGGCGGTCATCAGGCTCCAGAAGGTGATGCCGAAGCCGATGATCCATTTGCGCGGGCCCCGATCGACCAGCCGCGCGACCGGGATGCCGGCGAGCACGTAGAACAGCACGAAGGCGAAGCCGACCAGCAGGCTCACCACCGTGTCCGATATTCCGAGATCCGCCTTGATCGGGGTGATCAGCAGCGTGAGCAGCTGGCGGTCGAGATAGTTGAACATCAGGGCGACCATGAAGATCACCATCGCCCACCAGCTGCGCGCAGTGGACAGTGGCGGGCGCGCCGCGCCCGTCGCCGCAGATGCCATTGACCTCTCCCCTCTCTGTTCTCCGGCCGAAGGATGCGCGCTGGGAGCGGCTACGGCAAGG
>CAYRCH010000277.1:0-1841 GCA_964422665.1 uncultured Sphingomonadaceae bacterium
TCGACCGGGTGGTGCCGGTGGAGGATGCGGACGTCTCCGCCTTCCTGGAAAAGGCGCTCACCAAGCAGGGCATGAAGATCATGACCGGCGCCGGGGTGGAAGACCTCAAGGTCTCGGGCAGCGGCGTGAAGGCCAAGATCAAGGGCAAGGACGGCAAGGTCGCCGAGACCGAGTTCAGCCACTGTATCGTCGCCATCGGCATCGTGCCCAACACCGAGAATATCGGCCTCGACAAGCTCGTGGAGATGGACCGCGGATTCATCCAGATCGACCCCTATGGCCGCACCAGGGCCAAGGGCCTGTGGGCGATCGGCGACTGCGTGCCCGGCCCCTGGCTGGCGCACAAGGCGAGCCATGAAGGCGTGACCGCCGCCGAGGCGATCGCGCAGGAACTGGGCAACAAGGACGTCCACCCGCACCCGCTCGACCGCAACGCCATTCCCGGCTGCACCTATTGCCGCCCGCAGATCGCCAGCGTCGGCATGACCGAGGCCAAGGCGAAAGAGGCGGGTTATCAGGTGAAGGCCGGCACTTTCCCCTTCATCGGCAATGGCAAGGCCATCGCGCTGGGCGAGGCGGAAGGCTTCGTGAAGACGGTGTTCGATGCGAAGACCGGCGAACTGCTCGGCGCCCACATGATCGGCGCCGAAGTCACCGAGATGATCCAGGGCTACACGGTCGGCAAGGTGCTGGAGACGACCGAGGCGGAGCTGATGCAGACAATCTTCCCGCACCCGACGATCTCGGAAAGCATGCATGAAAGCGTGCTCGCCGCCTATGGGCGGGCGCTGCATATTTGAGTGCGGGCGGCAGACCATAAGGGGCTTCGGTCGGCAGTTCGAAGCGTCATTGACTTTACGGAGGGGGAAATATGCGTTGTTCGGTTATTTTGGCATCTGCATGCTTGCTGGTTTCGGCCTGCTCCTCGGCAGAGGGCGAGGAGGGCTCTTCCGCGGCCGGCACTGGCAGCGCGGGCAGTAGCTCGGAGGTTGCCGAGACCTACAGCTCTTCATTCGAAAAGGCGTGGCAAAACGCCGGTGAGGGACGCAGCCCGTCGCAGGCCTGTGCAAGCGTTGTCGGCAAGGCGGCAGGCCTGCTGAAAACCACGGCGACTGGCGGCCAGGAACGGGCGGATGCGCTTGATGCGCTGGATGCGTGCTATGTCCGCGCCATGGCGCGTTTCGTCGACACGACCCTGTCTGCCGAAAATGCCGGGACGACGCAGTGCATCGGCCTGCTCAGAGCGCTGCCTGTTCACCGCAGCTCTCTCGGCGGATTTGTGGACGATGTGGGCGAGGATGTGGCAGCCTACGACCGGCGCCTGAACGAGCAAATCCAGGAAAAAGTGCGTTCGGCCTGTCCAGACTCGGCTAACATCATTCTTGGGACGTGATTCCGTCCGCAAGCAATCCACAGAAAATATGGTCGATCGGCCCGTATCGTGAAAGGACCTCTCATGAAGATCAACCGTTCGAACAGCATCGTCGCCGCTGCGGCATTCTTCCTGCTGACTGCCTGCGGCCAAGACAACACCGCTACCGAAGCCGACGCATCGTCAGATGACAGCGAAGCAGTCGTCAGCAACGCTGCCGTCGATCGGGATTGGGTCCCGGCGGGAGTTGCCCTGCCTGAGCCGCACACCGTGCTGCAGGACACCAAGATCGGCACGCGCACCTATTTGCTTCAGGTTAGCGTCCCGAACGATCCCTCCGGCGAATTTGCGGGATGGAAATCCGCGCTCGAGACTGCCGGATATGAGGTGAATGAAGGTATGCTTTCCGATGGGCGCCTGTTATTTGACGGCGCCGATTTGGAGAGCGGCCAGATTTCAGTCTCGCAGC
>CAYRCH010000278.1:0-1838 GCA_964422665.1 uncultured Sphingomonadaceae bacterium
CTGATCCATCGCTGGCTCGGCATCGGTATCGGCCTGCTGATGCTGGTTTGGGCGGCGTCGGGCATCGTGATGATGTATGTCGCGTTTCCCGAGACGAGCGAGGAAGAGCGGTTGGCCGGGTTGCAGCCGCTCGACCTGTCGGAATGCTGCGAGACTGCCGACCTGCCCGATCCCGCGGCGGGCCAGTCCCTGCGCGTGGAAATGCTGGCCGGGCGCCCGGTCCTTATTTGGACGGGCGATCGGGGGCCGCAGATGACCAGCCTCGACGGAGCTCAGCTGCCGGAGATCGGCCGGGAGCAGGCGCTCTCGACCGCGCGGCTTCACATGCGGCGGACCACCGGAACGTCACCCGAAAGCAGTGTTGCTGTTACCGGCACCGACCAATGGACGGTTTATGGCGGCCTGCGCCTGCACCATCCGCTCTACAAGGTGGACTTCGCCGACGAGGCCGGGACGACGCTCTATGTTTCGGGGATGAGCGGAACGGTCGTGCAGGACACGACCGCTCATGAGCGGTTATGGAACTGGCTCGGCGCGGTTCCGCACTGGCTCTATTTCACCGCGATCCGGACGAACCCGGCGCTGTGGAGCAACCTCGTCATCTATGCGTCGCTGCTCGGCGCATTCCTGACCGTCACCGGGATCTATGTCGGCATCCGCCAATACGGCCGGGGAGGCCGCCCTTCGCCCTATCATGGCCTGGCCCTCTGGCATCACTGGTCCGGGCTGATTTTCGGCATGCTCACCCTGACCTGGGTCGTAAGCGGGCTGTTCTCGATGCAGCCATGGGGCATGTTCGACAGCGACGGGCCTGGCGAGGAAGTTGCAGCGCTGGCGGGCCGCGCGCCCGAGCGCGACGATGTGGAAGCGCTGCTGTCGGCGCTGACCGCAAGCCAACCCAGCGACATCGTCTCGGCATCGCTATCGATACAGGACGGTGCGGCCTGGGCGATCCTTGCGGATTCCGAGGGGGCGCAAAGGCGTGCAGCGCTTCCCTCGCTGACCGATGCGCCTCTCGGTGCCGAAGAATTGGAGGCCCGGGCGCGCCTGGCGAAGCCTGCGACACCGATTGCGCAGATGGACATGATTTCCCGGCCGGATGCCTATTATTACGGGCACAAGCGGGAGGTCGAGCTGCCGGTGCTGCGGGCGATCTATGCCGATGAGGAGGAGACGCGGCTCTACCTCAGCCCGCGCACTGGCGAAATGGTGGGTTTCGCCGATCCTACCAGCCGCGCATATCGCTGGCTGTTCAACGGGCTCCACCGGCTGGATTTCTTTCACGCCCTGCGTCAGCGGCCCTTGTGGGACATCGTGACGCTCCCGCTGCTGGGAGGAGTGATGCTGCTCTGCTTTATCGGAAGCTGGATCGGAATCAGGCGGTTGCGGCGTAAGCTTAGCCGGATGCGCTGAGGCGGGATCCACTCCGGCGCTTGCGGGCCCGGCAACTGTTCCGCGCTACAAAAAAACGGCCAGGGCAGGGGAACCATGGGTTCCGCTGCCCTGGCCAGTGGGAGGCTCTTCTATCAAAATTCCTTGCTGAGCGTCAGGTACCATTGGCGCGGCGGCGCCGGCTGGCCCTGTACGTTCGACTGTCCGAAATCCTGCAGGATGAAATAATTGTCGTAATGGAGCTCGTCGAACAGGTTGGTTACGCCCAGCGCGACCGAGAAGCCCTCATCCGCCACTGCGTAGGTCAGCCGGGCATTGACCAGCGAATAGCCGGGCTGGTTCCAGATGGTGGTGCGCTGGCTCGGCGCGGTGCTGCCCTGGTAGCTCCAGTCCACACGTGGCGTCAGCGTGCCGCCCAGCGGCATGCCCTCGATCGTGTACTGGAT
>CAYRCH010000279.1:0-1828 GCA_964422665.1 uncultured Sphingomonadaceae bacterium
CCACTGGAAGCGATGCGGCTGATCGAGGCGCAAACGGTGACCTATTTCGTCGGGGTGCCGCTGATGAGCCATGAGATCGCGACGCATCCCGAGCGCACCCGCTTCGACCTCTCGAGCTGCGCCACGTTCGCCGCCGGCGGGGCGCCGCGCCCGCCCGCCCATGTGCGCCAGATCCGCGAAGCGCTTCCCGCAGCCTACCCGATCATCGGCTATGGCCTCACCGAGACCAACGCGGTGGGCTGCGGCAATTTCAACCAGCCCTACCAGGAAAAGCCGGACAGCACGGGCCGGCCCAGCCGTCCGCTGTCCGAAATCGCGATACTGGACGCTGGCGGAAATCCCCTCCCCCCGGGCGAGCACGGCGAAATCGCCATCCGCTCGATCTGCAACATGCTGCGCTACTGGGACGATCCGGATGCGACCGATGCGGCTTTCACATCCGATGGCTGGTTCCTGACCGGCGATCTCGGCCACATGGACGAAGACGGTTACGTGTTCATCGTCGACCGCAAGAAGGACATCATCATCCGCGGCGGCGAGAATATTTCCTGCACCGAAGTGGAGCAGGCGATCTATGCCCATCCCGACGTGATCGAATGTTCGGTCTTCGGCCTGCCAGATACACGGCTGGGCGAAATGCCCGCGGCGGTTTTCCGACCGCGGCCCGTGCGCGACGTAACCCCCGACGATTTGCGCGAATTCCTTGCCGAGCGGCTGGCGAGCTTCAAGATTCCGCAACATTTGTGGCGTGTAGAGGACGAACTTCCCCGTCTTGCGACACAGAAGGTGGACCGCCGGACATTGCGGAGCCGCTATCTGGAACTATCTGGAAACCGGTGAACAGGAAAAAAATCCCCAACAAGCGCGAGATTATCGAGCGGCGCAAGCTGGCGGCCTCGATCTCGCAGGCCGTCGAAAAGGACGGGCCGGAGGCATCGCGCCCCGCCGTGGTGGCGCTGCTGCGCGCCGCGCTCGACCATGGGCGCGAGGAAATGGCCAGGCGCCTCACCGAACATCCCAGCGCCGGCCACCAGATCACGATGGGCTACGCCTTCCTCGTCGATCAGCTGATCCGGGTGATGTACGATCACGTCACCGCCCATCTCTACCCGGTCGGCAACCGCTCCGCGGCGGAGCGGATCGCGATCCTCGCCGTCGGCGGATACGGGCGCGCGGAAATGGCGCCGCATTCGGATGTCGATATCGCCTTCCTCACGCCTGCGCGCGGCACGCCCTGGTGCGAGCAGGTGATCGAGGCGATGCTGTATCTGATGTGGGATATCGGCCTCAAGGTCGGCCATTCCAGCCGGACGGTGGACGACATGATCCGGATGGCAAAAGACGACCTCACCATCCGCACCGCGCTTCTCGAAGGGCGCTATCTGTGGGGCGACCAGGACCTGGCCGAGACCGGGCGCCGCCGCTTCCGCGCGGAAGTGGTCGCCAATACGGGCCGCGCCTTCGTCACCGAGAAGCTGGAGGAACGCAACCAGCGGCACAAGCGGCTGGGCGACAGCCGCTATGTGGTCGAACCCAATGTGAAGGAGGGCAAGGGCGGCCTGCGCGACCTGCAGACGCTCTACTGGATCGGCAAATACATCCACAAGGTGCAGAGCGCGTCCGAGCTGGTCGAGGTGGGCCTGCTCACAGCCGACGAATATCGCCGCTTCCGCCGCGCGGAAAACTTCATGCTGGCGGTTCGCTGCCATCTCCATACGATCACCGGCCGGGCAGAGGACCGCCTGACCTTCGACCTGCAGCGCGAAGTCGCCAGCCGGATGAATTTCGCCGACCGGCCGGGCAAGAGCGCGGTCGAGCGCTTCATGCA
>CAYRCH010000280.1:0-1817 GCA_964422665.1 uncultured Sphingomonadaceae bacterium
AGCGACCGGGATAGGCCTCACAGCCGAGCCGGCGTACCGTCGAGCAGGATGGTCTTGGTTTCGAGATAGGGCCAGATGCCTTCCTCCCCACCTTCTCGGCCAACGCCCGACTGCTTGAACCCGCCGAAGGGCATGCCGAATTCCATCCGCATGCCGTTTTGGCCAACAACGCCGGTACGCACCTTCCGCGCAACGTCGTAAGCGGCCTGTGGATCGGCGGTGAGCACGCTGCCATTGAGCCCATAGTCGCTCTCATTGGCGATGCGGATCGCGTCTTCCTCGTCCTCTGCCGGGATCAGGCACAATACGGGGCCGAAGATTTCCTCCTGCGCAATGCGGCTCTTATTGTCGACATTGGCGAACAGGGTCGGCTCAATGAAGTAGCCCTTGTTCATATGCGGCGGGCGCTGGCCGCCTGTGACGAGATCCGCGCCGGACTTGCGTCCTTCCTCGATATACATTTCGACACGTTCAAGCTGGCGCTTCATCGCAAGGGGGCCAAGCTGGACTTCGGGATCGTCCGAGTTGCCGATCTTGATGCCCTTCATCACACCGGCGATTTTCTCGGCCAGCTCGTCGTGGCGATCCTTGGTGACGATCGCGCGGCTCAGCATCGCGCAGACCTGCCCGCTCATCACAGTGATGGTGTTGCCCAGGATGTTGGCCGCGGCTTCCAGCGGGAAATCGTCGCGAATGATGGCAGCGCTCTTGCCGCCGAGTTCCATGGTGAAGCGGGTCATGTTGCCGCCGCACACGCTGGCGATATGCTTGCCCGCCGCGCTCGAGCCGGTGAAACTGACCTTGTCGATTTCGGTGCTGTGGATCAGGTGGTCGGAGGCTTCGCGATCGGCGGGAACAAGGTTGACCACTCCCGCCGGCAACCCCGCCGCCTCCGCCGCTTCGGCGATGATATAGGCTTCCAGAGGCGTTTCGGGCGACGGCTTCATGATGATCGTGCAGCCGGAAATCAGCGAATAGGCGACCTTATTGGCCATGATGCCGAAAGGCGCGTTCCACGGCGCGATGCCGACGACCACGCCCACCGGCTCGCGCACGATCATCGCCGTATCGACCTGCTGGCCTTTTCGTTTCTCGGTCCAGGCGAAACTGTCGCCCATTGCGGCAATCCCGCGGATCCCGGCAACGGCACCGCCATGCATGATCGGCGCGAAGCTGGCGAGGCCGCCGACCTGCGCCGTCCAGGCGGCGGAAAGCTCACCGATACGCGCTTCAAGATGGTCGGCCATGGCCATCAGCTTGGCCGCGCGCTCGGCGGGCGGCGTGGTGGGCCAGGGGCCGTGATCGAACGCCTCGCGCGCGGCCGCGATCGCCGCGTCCATGTCGTCGGGGCCGGCCTCCGCGACAACCGCAACGACCTCCTCGCTGTTGGGATTGACGATCTCCAGCTTGCTTCCGCTCATCGGCGCCACCCATTTGCCGCCGATGAAGAGCTTGTCGGGATATTTGATGTTCACGCCTTCGGGGGTCATCGGATCTCTCTCCTCGTGGTCACGCTTCGATGAGCGCGGAATCGGGTCAGAAGTTACTCAATATGGTGAGGCTGCGCGAATCCAGCGGCTTGCCTTCACGCTGCAATTGCAGTTCGCGTGCCCGGAGCGGACCCTGCAGGCTGATCAGGTAAGCGTGGATCGCCTTCACCTGGTTCGCGTCCAGCCTGTCGTCCCAGCGCGGCATACCATTGGGCACCAGCAACCCTTCAAGCAGGATCTTGTCGAAAGCATCGTGCACGCCCTGGCGCATTCGGCGCAAATCCGGCGCGCCGGAGCGCGGCTGGTTGGAATGGCAGATGCTGCAAT
>CAYRCH010000281.1:0-1794 GCA_964422665.1 uncultured Sphingomonadaceae bacterium
GTGGCGGCCGTCGACCATCGAGATGAAGCTGGCTTCCTCGCCGTCGAGGAATTCCTCGATCACCACCCGCGCGCCGGCATCGCCGAAGGCATTGCCTTCGAGCATGTCGCGCACTGCGGCCTCGGCTTCCGCGAGCGTGCGTGCCACGACCACGCCCTTGCCGGCGGCAAGCCCATCCGCCTTGATGACGATGGGCGCACCCATCTCGCGGATGTACTCGAGCGCAGGGCCGACTTCGGCGAACACCCGGTATTCCGCGGTCGGGATGCGATGCCGGGCGAGGAAGTCCTTGGCGAAGGCCTTGCTGCCCTCAAGCTGCGCGGCCTTCGCGCTCGGGCCGAAGCAGCGCAGGCCTTCGGCGCGGAAGGCATCGACAATGCCGCCGACCAGCGGCGCCTCGGGGCCGACCACGGTGAGCGCAACATTCTCGTGGCGGGCGAAGGCGATCAGCGCGGCGAAATCCATGGGCTGGATGGGAACGTTCTCGACGCCGGGCTCGTGCGCGGTGCCGGCATTGCCGGGCGCGACGAATACCTTGTCCACGCGGGGCGACTGCGCCAGTTTCCACGCCAGCGCGTGCTCGCGGCCGCCGTTGCCGATGACGAGAATCTTCATGTGCGGAACCCACCTGCGGGAGAAAGCGGCAGATTATACAGGCGGTGGAAACGCGAGGCCCGCGGCGAGCGCCATGTGGTCGGACAGCCAGATCCCGTCGCCGCCGGGATTGAGGCGCTCGACCTCGCGCAGCTGCGGGGCGAGCCCCGGGCTCAGCCAGAAATAGTCGATGCGCGTGAACGGTTTGTCGGCTTCGAAGGTGTAACCGTCCTCGCCGGGATGCAGCGCCGCCCAGGCGTCGACGAACCCGGCGTCACGGAAGGGCTGGAACAGCGCCGATTCGGGCGGGGTGTTGAGGTCGCCGGCGAGGACGGCATCCGCATCTTGCGGCAGCAGCGCCGCGGACTCGGCGATGTTGTCGCGGGCCTGCTCGGCCACCCAGGAAAAATGCGCGTTGAAAAGATGCAGCGGGCGTGACCCGATCTCGACGACCGCGTGCTGGATGACGCGGCGATTGTCATCCTCCAGCCCCTCGCGGAAACCCAGCGGCTGCGAGTTCCGTTGCAGCAGCGGCAGCTTCGAGAGCATGGCGGAGCCATCCATGCTGCCGTCGTTGCGGGTCACCGCGGGCTGGAAGAAGACCTCCGGGTAGCCCAGCAGGCGGCCAAGCTCATGCGCCTGGTCCTCGCCATTCGCGAGCCGCACGGCCTGCAGGAAAACCACGTCCGGCGAGCATTCCTCGATCGCCTTGCGCACCAGCTCGCGACGCTGCGGCCACGGGCCCTTGGCGTCGCCGTGGTAATTGAGATTGAGCGTCAGCAGTCTGAGCATGTCCTTCCCCGTCGCGCATGCGCACGATTGTCAGTGCGGCGGCGGGGCATCGCATTGCGGGAAAGGGGGTAAATGGGGCAACCGTGGGTAAGACGTTAGACGACGGCTGCTTCAGCGGGAGGCTCCGGCTACGACAACCGTCGTCTCACGTCTCATGCCTTACTTCTTACGTTCCCTCAATGAACCGAAAATCCGGATCAAGGCGCTCGGCGACCGCGGCGTTCATGCGATTGGCGACCTGGGGGTCGGGCACGCCGCGTTCCAGTGCGAGGATGTAGGTCTCGCGATCGGGCCAGACCGCCTTGCCCACCCAGACGCCGTCATCGCCCTCGACGAGGGTGGCATCATGCTGGCCGCGCAGCTGGATGTACTGGTTGGAAAGCTCACGCCACGCTGCCCGGAATTCGG
>CAYRCH010000282.1:0-1765 GCA_964422665.1 uncultured Sphingomonadaceae bacterium
TTCGAAACCTTCGACCTGCTCGGAATTTCGCAGGGTTGTGCGGTTTCGGTCGCCTATGCTGTGAAACATCCCGAACGCGTGCGCCGCATGGTGCTGTATGGCGGCTATGCGATGGGCTGGCGCATGCGCAACGATCCGGAAGAACTCGCTTTCCGCGAGACCATGCTGGCGGCCATCGAAACCGGCTGGGGCCGCGACAATCCCGCATTCCGGCAATTGTTCACCTCGCTCTATTTTCCGGGAGCGAGCCGGGAAGAGGCTAGCTGGTTCAACGAGCTGCAGCGGGTTTCCACTTCACCGCAGGGTGCCAAGGCGCTCAGCCTGGTGCTGGGCGCCATCGACGTGCGGCAACTGCTGCCCGATGTCGCAGTGCCGACAATGGTCATCCATTGCCGGGATGACTGCCTGATCCCGGCGCAGGCAAGCCGCTACATGGCATCGAAAATCCCCGGGGCGAGCTTCGTGGAACTCGACAGCCCCAATCACCTGGTGCTCGAATCCGAAGCTGCCTGGCCGCGGCTGGTGCAGCATCTGAGGGCGTTCCTGGGCTGATCGGGCGCAGCTCAACCGCAAAGCCTTCGCGGCGATTTCCTTCAGCTGTTCCTTTCCGCCGCCTTCCGCAGCGCCCGAACCTCATCGCCCAGGACACGCAGTTCGCGCAGGATCAGCTCGCGCTCGTCATGCGCTTCCTCGAAGCGCCGCGTCTCGACAACGCCTGGCGCGATGGCGAAGGGTGGCAGCGGCTTGGGAGGAAGTCTGGGCTGTGCTCATGTCCGCGCGCATATAGGCGCTTGCATCGGGGAAAACAGCAGGACCTCGCGCTGATTGCCAATGTCCGAAACAGGACCAATGCAACAGCGGCTTGTGCAATCGCCTCATTCGCTGCAACATTGCATCCGACAAATGCGGGACACAAAGTCCCGTGAGAGGGGATGAACGACATGCGTTTGCAGCCTGGCCTGTATCTTGTTTCCTTGATTTTGCCCGCCGCCCTGATGTTCGGGCCGGGCGCCGCCGCCCAGGATGGCCATGCCCATGACCACACCGATGTGCCCGCAGATTCGCGCTCTTCGGAGGTCCGGACACTGCGCTGGTCCGATCCCGCCGCATGGCCCGATGGCAAGGTCCCGGCGGAAGGCGACGCGGTCACCATCGCGCGCGACATGCACGTGGTCCTCGACGTCAGCCCCCCCGCCCTGCGCAGCCTGACCATCCAGGGCAAGCTCGGCTTCTCGAACGAGCGCGACATCGAGCTCGCGACCGAGTGGATCTATGTCCAGGGCGGCGAGCTGGAGATCGGCACCGAGGCCCGTCCGCACACGCGCAAGGCCACGATCACGCTGACCGACAATGTCCCCGGCGAAGACATCAACACCATGGGCGACCGCGGCATCGTGCTCATGCGCGGCACGCTGAACCTGCATGGCGACCGGGAGCACACCTGGACCAAGCTCGCGCGGACGGCCGAAGCCGGGAGCAACCAGATCGAAGTCCTCGACGCCAGCGGCTGGCGCGCGGGCGACGAGATCGTCCTCGCCTCGACCGACTTCGATTCGCGGCAGGCGGAAACGCGCCGCATCGCAAGCATCAGCGGCAACCGGCTGACTCTCGACCAGCCGCTCGAATATATGCATTTCGGCGAGATCACCTTCGGCGTCGACCAGCGCGGCGAAGTCGGCCTGCTGACGCGCAACATCCGTATCCAGGCTTCGGAGGATGCGGAGAAGACATATTTCGGCGGGCACATCATGGCGATGGCCGGGTC
>CAYRCH010000283.1:0-1765 GCA_964422665.1 uncultured Sphingomonadaceae bacterium
CATGGCCTACCAGGAAAGCGCCCCGGTGCGCGAACACCTGCGCCAGTACTACCTCGGCAGCGGCGAATGGCCGGCGAGCCTGGAAGAAGCGGGTTACTACCTGCCGACCCGCGGCGAAGTCATCGAGACGATGTATCTCGACGCCGACCAGGATCTGGTCATCCGCCTGAACGAATCCGCCGGGGCGGCGGCGGGCGGCGAGTTCTACTTCACGCCCTACCTGGACGAGAACGACGAGTTCCAGTTCCGTTGCGGCAACCTGAGCGTGGAAGAGAAATACCTGCCAATGCCTTGCCGGTAAGGCAGTCCGGAAAGGAGGGAGAAGAACGCATTCTTCTCCTTCCTTCCCGGCTTTCGTCTCGACTTTTTTCAAGTTAGCCCTTGAATAATCCGCGGCCTCTACTATTTTTCAAGTGACAACTTGAAAAAAGGAGGCTGGTCATGCTCGAAATCACCATCGGCATTTTCCTGGTCGCTGCCCTCGGTGGGCTGGTCATGGCGAAACAGATCTTCGACGGCCGCACCCCGGCGGTGGCCATTGCGCTGCTGCACGGTCCGCTGGCGGCCTGCGGCCTTTTCCTGGTCTTCTACCTGTGGATGAAGACCCAGGCGGACACGATGATCGGCACGGCACTGGGCGTGCTGTTCCTGGCGGCGCTCGGCGGCTTTCTGCTGGTGAGCTTCCACCTGCGCAACAAGCCGCATCCGAAGGCCGCGGTCATCGCACATGCCGCCGTCGCCGTGACCGGCGTCGCCATACTGGTGTTCGCGGCGCTGCGCTGAGGGCTATCATCGCCGCCTCCCCTGGCCGCCGCTGACCCGATGACAGACGTCGCAATCAACACCCGGCAACGCCTGCTGCGCGAACTCAAGTTCCGCGGCGGCGCCTCGCAGTCTGAACTCGCGGAAGCGCTCGGCCTGACCCGGGAGGCGTTGCGCCAGCAGCTTGCGCTGCTGGAGGCGCAGTCGCTGGTGTGGAGCGAGGCGGCGGCCCCGGCGGGCCGCGGCCGGCCCACGCACCGCTACCGCCTCACCGAGGCGGCGGAGGCGCTGTTCCCGAAGTTCTACGACGAACTGACGCTGACGCTGATCGAGGCCCTTGGAAAGCGCTTCGGCGAGGAAGGCCTGCGCGAGGTGCTCGCGCAGGTCACTGACGCGCAGGTCGCGCACTGGCAGCCGAAGCTTGCCGGCAAGACGCTGGCGGAACGCATGGAGGCACTGCGCGGGCTGTATTTCGACGCCGATCCGTACACCGAGGTGCGCGAGGACCGCGATGGCGTGATGCTCGTGGAGCACAACTGCCCCTACCTCAACGCCGCCCGCGACGAACCCCGGCTATGCAGCGTCACGGTGTCGACACTGTCGCGGCTGCTCGGCGTGGAAGTGGAGCGCACCGAGCGCTTCCAGCAGGGCGACGGCCGCTGCGTGTTCCGCGTGCACGTGGGGAAGCCGGTGCCGGAGGATTTCCGCTTCGCCTGGGAGCCGGAGAGGAAACCGGACTGATCAGCGCCGGCACCAGCCGCGGCGCTCGAAATGCTCGACCAGGAAATCCACGAACACGCGCACCTTGGGCGCAAGATGCGCGCGGGTGGGAAACACCGCCGACAGCGTCACCTTGTGCATCTCGTACTCGCCAAGCACCGCCACCAGCCGGCCGTCGCGCAGCTCCTCCTGCACGAACAGTTCCGGGAAGCGCAGGATGCCAATGCCATCCAGCGCCGCCCGCTTCAGCGCGCCGTCGCTGTTGCAGCGGAAGCCGCCGCTC
>CAYRCH010000284.1:0-1732 GCA_964422665.1 uncultured Sphingomonadaceae bacterium
AGCAGCGCCCAGGCAAGGCTGCCCTGCGACACCATCTCGCCCCAGCGCATCGCATTGCGATCGAGGCCCGCCGCCAGCATCGAGGCTATCAGCGGCGCGGCATCATTCGCCAGTTCATCGCTGACCGGCATGCGCGCGGCGGCATAGGCGGTTAGCACCTGGCGGGCATAATCAGGCTGTCCGCTGCCCCACAATTGGCGAATTGCCGACATCCGCTGTTCCGGAGTGGCCGCCACATAGGCTTCGCGCAATTGCATGGCGCGCTGCGATGCCTCCCCTTCGATATTCCCCAGCGCATAGACCTGCGAATAAAGGTCGACCATCGCCGCCGATGACAGCACGCCGGACCTGCCCGCCTCATCCGATGCGGATGCCCTGAGCGTAAGTGGCAAAGCGGGAGCCGTCGCGCGCAACCTGTCGTACGAAGGTCCGCCGGCCAGCAGCAGGCTATCGGGCACCGATATGCCGAGAGCGGTCGCCATGGCATAGCGCCAGGGCGTCATTTCCGACACGTCGTCCCATTCGATATTGACCGCGCGGCGACCCTCGCCCGCCGCCCCGGCGAAACGCTGCGCCAGCAGCACATCGATGGCAGGTGCGGTTCCCACCCCCAGCGCGCGATCCAGTTCGCGCTGCGACCTGCGACCATCGCCATCGTAAGCGGTGCAGATCGAGCGAGTGAGCTGCCACAATCCGTCGTTGCGAATGTCGCCCTTCAGTCGCGCAACGGGGCATATCCCGACCGGATCGGCCGCCGCCAGATAGGCATTGAAGGCGGCATCGGTAAGCGCTTCGGTATAATTGTTGGAATCGACATCCTGCACCAGCGCACGCGCCACATGGGGCTCGCCGATCCGGACAAGCAGCGCTGCCCGAAGCGCGGCAAATTCTACCGGGTCCATTCCGGCCGGCGCCTCGAGCCGGCTGGCCAGCGCCCGGCGAAGCAATATGTGACCCCAGCGCGACACGAGCGGACCTTGGGTCCCGGCCAGCGCGGCGCGGACGAGCGATGCCGGCTGCCTCGCCAGCGAGTTCGGAGGAAGGCCTCCTTCGGCAACATTCATCAGCCCGACCCGCTTCACCTGGCGGCGGGCAGCAACAGGAATATCGAATTTGGGCCGGATGCCGAAAAGCTCGTCCAGCTCATCGGTGCTCATCGCCTCCAGCTCTTCCAGCGAAGGAAAATCTGCAGGAAGCGCCGCATCGCCGCGCGGCATTTCGGCGGGCGCGGCCGAAGGCACCGCTGGAGCCTCCGTAGCCGTGGAACCGGGACGCTGGACTTCGACAGGTGCAGCGGTCGGCCGAGGAGCCGGCGCAGGCGCGGGAGCCGGATCGTCGAAACCGGGAGGCAGCAGCGATTCCGGCGCCGCCATAACCAGCGAAGAACACAGGGCCAAGGCGGCGGCCCCCAGCATCAGTCGCGGCTTCACGAAAATCCCTCCGGCAATTCAACGGGCTGGACGATCAGCCGCTGGGATTCCCGGCCGCCATCGTACCAGGCGAGGCCAAGGGCAGCAGCCACGAACAATGCCAGGGCAATCCAAATCCGCCTCCGCCGCATTGCCAAACCGCTGCCACTCCCATCCGATTCCCTGCGCCGGCACAGCTGCACCGGCACGCTTGCGTTGCGCCTAGCCGATCTATAGCCGGTGCGGCAATGACCATCGAACAGGACGATCTATCCCACGCCGAAATGGCATCGCTCGCGAAACGCATCGACCGGCCAATCGCG
>CAYRCH010000285.1:0-1720 GCA_964422665.1 uncultured Sphingomonadaceae bacterium
GAGGCGGCGATCTCCGGAATTCCGGTCTATCACTACAAGCAGGCTTGGGAATCCATCACCGGGCAGGTGCATATCGAGCATCTGTCGGAGAACGGGTTCGGCGCACTCATTCCCAGCCTCCCCTATCGCAAGATCAAGCGCGCGGCCGATATTCTGCTCTGCATTCTGGTGATGCCGGCGGCGCTCGCCATATTGCTGGCGGCAGCCGCCATGATCAAGCTCGACAGCCCCGGCCCCGTATTCTTCTGCCAGAAGCGGATGGGTTACCGCGGGCGCGTGTTCCTGATGTTCAAGTTGCGCACCATGTCGATCACGCACAATGGCGACGACCGGCTGGCCAGCATGACCCATTCCGATGATGAGCGGATCACTCGCGCCGGCGCCTTTCTCCGGCGCACCCGGATCGACGAACTCCCGCAGATCTTCAACATATTGCGCGGCGAAATGAGCTGGATCGGCCCTCGCCCGGAAACGGTCAGCCTGTCCGAATGGTATGAGAGGGAAATCCCCTTCTATCGCTATCGCCATATCGTGCGCCCGGGGATCACTGGCTGGGCGCAGGTGAACCAGGGCCACGTCTTTTCGATCGACGACACTGACAGCAAGCTCAAATACGACTTCTTCTACATCAAGAACATCTCCTACTGGATCGACATATTCATCCTCTTCAAGACGGTGAAGGTCATCTTGCAGGGCACGGGGGTCAAGTAGGCCGGATGCTATCTGTCGCGCAGGCCTCCCCGGCCACGATACTGGCGGAGCGATCCGATGGCGGCCGATGGTTCGCTGTCCAGACAAAGCCCCGCCGCGAAAAATTGGCGCTGCAACATCTCGGGAACCAGGGTTTCGAAACCTATTGCCCGCTATATCGCACGATCAGGCGGATTGGACGGCGGAGCACATCGGTGCTGGAGCCCATGTTTGCCTCCTATGTGTTTGTCCATCTGGGTCCGGCGCGCCAGGAATGGCGTGCCATCAACGGGACGATCGGCGTGAACCGCATCGTGAGCTTCGGCCCGCAGCCGGCTTCCCTTCCGCCGGGCTTTGTCGAGCGCCTGCAAGGTCTCGCGGGCGAAAACGGCGAGATCGGCTTCGATGAGGAACTGGCTGTAGGCGAACGGGTGCGGATCACGGGTGGCCCGCTGGACGCACTCTACGGCACGATCCTCTCTTCCGACGCGCGCAAACGTGTTTCGGTCCTTCTTGAATTGCTCTCGGGCACCGTCCGGGTCGACATAGCGCGCAGCAGGCTCATCCGAGCCTGAATCCCCAACTCTCCCGAAATCCTGCTTGCAATTCGCCGGGCGATGGCGAATGTTCAAAATTGAACGCTATGAACATCATAGCCGCCTGTCCAAGTCCAGGGTTCGGTGACTGCAGGTCTCCGGCAGTGCGGTAGCCGTGGCGAAATCGACGCGGCCAGACACCGACGCGGAATTGCAGCGGCGGGAAAATCTCGATTTCGAATTGCTCTACCTGCTCGAGAAGCATCCCAGCCTGTCGCAGCGGGAAATTGCGGAAAAGCTCGGCATCAGCCTTGGCAAGGTCAATTATTGCCTCAAGGAGCTGGCTGGCAGGGGCGCGGTCAAATTCGCGAACTTTCGGGAAGCGAAGAACAAGCTCCGCTACGTCTATGTGCTCACGCCGCAAGGCATCAGCCAGAGAATGGCGATGACCCAGCGTTTCCTGCGGCGCAAGATGGAAGAGTATGAACGGTTGA
>CAYRCH010000286.1:0-1715 GCA_964422665.1 uncultured Sphingomonadaceae bacterium
GCGCAGACCCCCGAAGAGACCGCCAGTGCCGCGCTGGAGGCCGCGCCGGTGTGGGACGGGCACAATGACGTGCCGATCCAGCTGCGCGGCCGCTGGCTCAACGTGATCGGCGACTTCGATTTCGAGGACACCACCGACACCGGTCCCGAACATTCCGCCGGCCGCACGATGCACACCGACCTCGCCCGGCTGCGGCAGGGGAAGGTCGGGGCGCAGTTCTGGTCGGTCTATGTCAGCGCTGCTCTCCCCGAACCCGAGGCGGTGCAGGCGACGATCGAGCAGATCGACGTGACCAAAAGGCTGATCGACCGCTATCCCGGCGACCTCGCCCTCGCGCTCACCGCGGACGAGGCCGAGCGGGCGATGGCGGCGGGCAAGATCGCCTCGCTGCTGGGCATGGAAGGCGGCCATTCGATCGGCACCAGCCTGGCGGTGCTCAGGCAGATGTACGATCTCGGCGCGCGCTACCTGACGCTGACCCACTCGGCCAATACCAGCTGGGCCGACAGCGCCACCGCCGATCCGGAACATGGCGGGCTCACGGATTTCGGCAAGGACCTGGTGCGCGAGATGAACCGCATCGGCATGCTGGTCGATCTCAGCCATGTCAGCGAGGAGACGATGATCGACGCGCTCGACGTGGCGGAGGCGCCGGTGATCTTCAGCCATTCGGGCGCGCAGGCGGTCAACGGCCATTCGCGCAACGTGCCCGACAGCGTGCTGGCGCGGATGAAGGACAATGGCGGGATCGTGATGGTGGTGGCGCTGCCCGGCTATCTCAGCGAGGAGCGGCGGCAATGGTTCGCCCACCGCGCCGGCTATGAGGCGCGGCTCAAATCGCTGTGGCAGGGGCAGCCTGACAAGGTCGAGGAAGGGATGGCGCAGTGGGACGCGGCCTACCCCGAGCCGCAGACTACCATTTCCCACCTCGCCGACCATATCGACCATATCCGCGATGTGGCGGGGATCGATCATATCGGCCTCGGCGGGGATTATGACGGGATGGATTCAGGGCCCGTGGGGATGGAGGACGTCACCGGATATCCGGCGCTGTTCGTCGAACTGGCAAGGCGCGGCTACAGCCAGGAAGAGCTGGAGAAGATCGCCAGCCGCAACATGATGCGCGTGCTGCGCGCCGCCGAAGCGGTCAAAGCCGCACGCGCCGGCGATCCGCCGATCGAATCTCCGGTGCCGAACGGCGACGACTAATCGTCCACATGCTCCGGCTTGCCCTGGCGGCTGGTCTCGGCCAGCTCTTCCAGCTCGTTTTCGCTCATCGAATCGTACATTTGCTTCGAAGCGCCCTGCAGGTCGGAGACCTTGGTATCCCCGCGCTTGGCGGAAAGGGCCGCGCCGGCGGCCTTCTGCTGGGCTTTGGATTTTGCAGGCATGATGTGCCTCCTCTTCCTCTAAGGCCCCCGATTGAACGCCTGAGCTGACCTATTCGGTCGCCGGGTTGGGGACGGTTCGCGATGCTTCGTCCCCTTCGCCCGCCTGGACAGGCTCGCTCTCGAACACGAAATCTTCGGCGGAATTCATTCCGTCCGAATCCGTCGCCGTGTCGGCACCCTGAGCGATGCCGCCCACATTCGCTTCTTCCTCCACATCGCCCTGTGACAGCGCGCCGGTGATCCAGATCGCCGACAGCGCCACGATGGCCAGCGCCAGGCTGATCCCGAGGACGTAGCGCACGATATGCGGGGTCGAACCGCCGC
>CAYRCH010000287.1:0-1708 GCA_964422665.1 uncultured Sphingomonadaceae bacterium
GGGTGGCGTGCTGGCTGGGCGCGGCGCTCATCGCGCGATCCGATAGGCCGGGCAGTCCGCTCAGGCAAGCGGCGGAGATGCCGCTTGCCCGGGACAATCGCCGCCCCTAAACCGCGCCCGCGATGAAGAAGACCACCGGAACCGATCGTTCGATCACAAGCAATTGGCGTCCCGCGACCCGGGCCGTGCGCGCGGGCACATGGCGCAGCGAGCATGGCGAGACCAGCGAAGCCCTGTTCCTGAGCTCAGGCTACGCTTACGACGATGCCGAAACCGTCGCCGCGCGCTTTGCCGGCGAGGCGGAAGGCATGACCTATTCGCGCCTGCAGAACCCGACCGTGGCGATGCTGGAAGAACGGATCGCGTCGCTCGAAGGCGCCGAAGCGTGCCGGGCGCAGGCCTCAGGCATGGCGGCAATGACGACGGCGATGCTCTGCCAGCTCTCCGCCGGCGATCATATCGTCGCTGGCCGTGCGGCATTCGGTTCGTGCCGCTGGCTGGTGGACAATCTGCTGCCGCGTTTCGGAATCGAGAAGACGGTGGTTGACGCGCGCGACAATGCCGCTTGGGAAGCGGCGATCCGGCCGAACACGAAAATGTTCTTCTTCGAAACGCCCGCCAATCCGACGATGGACGTGGTCGACATGGAATTCGTCTGCGGCCTGGCGAAGTCTAAGGGCATCGTCAGTGTGGTCGACAACGCCTTCGCGACTGCCGCGCTGCAGCGGCCGCTGGAATTCGGGGCGGATGTCGTCGCCTATTCCGCGACCAAGCTGATGGACGGGCAGGGGCGGGTGATTGCCGGTGCCGTGTGCGGCAGTGCACAGTGGATCAACGAGGTGCTGCTGCCGTTCCAGCGCAACACCGGACCTATCATCGCCCCATTCAATGCCTGGGTGGTGCTCAAGGGTCTGGAAACGCTCGACCTGCGCGCTCGCAAACAGTCCGAAAACGCGATGGAGGTGGCGAAGTTCATCGAAAGCCGCGTGCCGCGCGTGCTGCACCCCGGACTGCCGAGCCATCCGCAGCACGATCTGGCCATGAAACAAATGGATGCCGCCGGGCCGATATTCAGCTTTTTCGTCGATGGCGGGCGCGAGCGTGCGATGGCGGTGCTGAATGCGCTGGAGCTGATCGATATTTCCAACAATATCGGCGATTCGAAGTCGCTGATGTGTCACCCGGCGACCACAACCCATCACAATATGGGCCCTGAAGGCCGCGCCGATGCGGGCGTCGAAGAGGGCATGCTGCGGATCAATGTCGGGCTGGAAGACCCGCTCGACCTGATCGAGGATCTCGACCGGGCGTTCCGCAAGGCCGGCTTTTGAGCCTACGGCCCGACCGGGGGCCGATATCCGGAGCGGTCGCACAAGTATTTGCCAGAAAAGGACGTTCCCCGTTACGCCGTTGTAATGGGCTTGGGTCTGGGTATATTCCGCCCGGTTGCTCTCGGGAGAGAGAATTGAGACGGGTCGCTGATAGATGGAAACGCACGAGTTGTACGCGGCCCTGGTAGAGTCCTCGGAGGACGGGATCGTTGCCAAGGACCTCGATGGAAACGTCATCCTGTGGAATCCCGCGGCCGAGCGCCTATTCGGCTATTCGGCCGGGGAGATGATCGGCCGCTCGATCCGCAGGCTCCTGCCGGACGACCGGCAGCACGAGGAAGACGCGATCCTGGCCCGCATTCGCGCAGGCCAGAAAG
>CAYRCH010000288.1:0-1702 GCA_964422665.1 uncultured Sphingomonadaceae bacterium
CGCAGTCTCCATTGACATTTTTTCCACGAGCGGCCATGGGCGCCGCTCACTTCGGCCCCGTCGTACTCCGGCGGGTGTTTCCGATTGGCCCCGCACCCCGGTGAAGCGGTGGCCGCACGTGGCAGAAGGTCATGTGGTGCACTGCCGGGTTTGAGCGCTGCCGCAGGGGCAGCGAGAGCAGATTGAAGGAAGCGACACATGTCGAAGCGCAAGAGCGCCAAGTACAAACTCGACCGCCGGATGGGCGAGAACATCTGGGGTCGCCCGAATTCTCCCGTCAACCGCCGCTCCTATGGACCTGGCCAGCACGGCCAGCGCCGCAAGGGCAAAATGAGCGACTTCGGCCTGCAGCTGCGGGCCAAGCAGAAGCTCAAGGGCTATTACGGCGACGTGACGGAAAAGCAGTTCCGCAGCACCTATGACGAGGCCGCCCGGATGAAGGGCGACACCGGCCAGAACCTGATCGGCCTGCTCGAGCAGCGGCTCGACATGGTGGTGTACCGCGCCAAGTTCGCGCCCACGATTTTCTCCGCGCGCCAGATCGTCAGTCATGGCCACATCCGCGTGAACGGCGTGAAGTGCAATATCGCCTCGCGCCGGGTAAAGGTGGGCGACGTGATCTCGCTCGGCGAGAAGGCCCAGCAGATGGCGCTGGTGGCCGAAGCCCAGAGCCTGCCCGAACGCGACGTGCCCGACTACGTCGTCGCTGACGGCACCGACAAGGTGACCTTCTCTCGCGTACCGACGCTGGACGAGGTTCCCTATCCGGTGACGATGGAACCGAACCTGGTGGTCGAATTCTACTCGCGCTGATCCATCGGCTCAACGAATTGCAGGAGGGCGGTCCCGCGGGGCCGCCCTTCTTGTTTCAGGCAGCGTAGTTCCTCCGAAATTCGGCGGCGAATGCACCGAACTGCCCCTCCTCTATCGCGCAGCGCATCGCCTGCATCAGCTGCTGGTAGAAGGTGAGATTGTGCTCGGTGAGCAGCATCGCGCCGAGGATCTCGCCCGACTTGACGAGGTGGTGAAGATAGGCGCGTGAATAGGAGGAGCAGGCCGAACAGGGGCAGTCCTGCTCTAGCGGTGCCATGTCTTCCGCAAAGCGCGCATTGCGCAGATTGCGCGGCCCGCTCCAGGTAAATGCCTGGCCATTGCGGCCCGATCGCGTCGGCAGCACACAGTCGAACATGTCGATACCGCGCTCGACCGCGCCGACCAGATCGTCCGGCTTGCCCACGCCCATCAGATATCTCGGGCGATCCGCAGGCAGCATTCCCGCTGCGAAATCCAGCGTGGCGAACATCGCTTCCTGCCCTTCGCCCACCGCCAGACCGCCCACCGCATAACCATCGAATCCGATCTGGATCAGTGCCTCCGCGCTTGCTCGCCTCAGGTCCTCGTCGAGCGCACCCTGCTGGATCCCGAACAGGGCCGCGCCCGCTGCGTGCTCGCCTCCGGCATCGAAGGCAGCGCGGCTTCGTCCGGCCCAGCGCATCGAGAGTTCCATCGAACGCGCGATCACGTCGCGTGGTTGATCCACGCGGGGGCATTCGTCGAATGCCATGACGATGTCCGAGCCGAGCAGCCGCTGGATTTCCATCGATCGTTCGGGCGTAAGCATGTGCTTCGATCCGTCGATATGGCTGCGGAATTCCACACCGTCTTCGCTCAGCTTGCGCAATTCGCTGAGGCTCATCACCTG
>CAYRCH010000289.1:0-1687 GCA_964422665.1 uncultured Sphingomonadaceae bacterium
GAGGAAGTCGCGCGCGAGCTGGTGCGGATCGCGCCGGACGGACTCACCCGGGTGTTCTTTTCTGACAGCGGATCGACCAGCGTCGAAGTGGCGATCAAGATGGCGCTCGGCCATTTCGCCAATCGCGGCGAGGCGCGGACCCGCGTGATCGTGATGGAGCATTCCTATCACGGCGACACGATCGGGGCGATGTCGGTCGGCGCCCGCGGCGTGTTCAATGCCGCCTATGCGCCGCTGCTGTTCGACGTCGCCCGGGTGCCGTTCCCCGACGATCCGCAGGCAACCTGCGACGCGCTGGAGGCGCATTGCCGGGCCGGCGCGGCGTGCTTCATCCTCGAGCCGCTGGTGCTGGGGGCAGGGGGGATGAAGATGTACCCGGCCGAAATGCTGGCGCGGTTCCGCGAGATCTGCGCCGCGCACGGCGTGCTGCTGATCGCGGACGAGGTGATGACCGGCTGGGGCCGCACGGGCAGCTTGTTTGCCTGCGAACAGGCCGAGATCGCGCCAGATATCATGTGTCTTTCCAAGGGGCTCACCGGCGGCAGCCTGCCACTTGCCGTGACGCTGGCTAGTGAAGCGGTGTGGGATTCGCATTTCTCGCCCGACCGCAGCCGGACCTTCTTCCATTCCTCCAGCTACACGGCGAACCCGATTGCCTGCGCCGCGGCGGCGGCCAATCTTGCGATCTGGCGCGAAGAGCCGGTCATCGGCCGGGTCGCGGAGCTGGCGCGGCGACAGGAAGCGCATCTCGCCGCCATCGCGAGCCGTCCGGCGGTCAGCGGCGTACGGCAATGCGGCACGATTGCCGCGCTGGAGCTGGGCAGCGCGGAAGGCGATTATCTCTCGGATCTCGGCCCGCGCCTGCTTGCGCGGTTCCGCGAGGCCGGCGTGCTGCTGCGCCCGCTCGGCAACACGGTTTACGTCATGCCGCCATACTGCATTTCGGAAGAAGACCTCGCCGCGGTGTGGGCGGCGATCGGGGATGCCGCGGACTGGGTGGCGACGCTCTGAGCGTTTAGCCCGCGAGCTTGGCCGCGGTTTTGGCGACCCGGCGTCCCAGGTAACGCGCGCCGCCAAGGTCGTCTTCGCTCGGCTGGCGCGAACCGTCATTGTCGGCAATCGTGCTGGCGCCGTAGGGGGAGCCGCCCTTGACCTCGGCCACGCCGTTCTGCGCGGTATAGCCATAATCGAGCCCGACAATGGTGCAGCCCATGTGGAGCATATTGGTCAGGATGGAGAAGATCGTCGTCTCCTGTCCGCCATGCTGCGCGGCAGTGGAGGTGAAGGCCGCACCGACCTTGCCGACCAGCGCCCCGCTGGCCCAGAGCCCTCCGCACGTGTCCCAGAAGGCCGCCATCTGGCTCGGCATGCGGCCGAACCGGGTGGGTGCGCCGACCACGATCCCGTCATATTCGGCGAGTTCGTCCGGCCCGCCGATTTCCGCATGGTTCTCGTTGGCGGAAAAGCCGGCCTGCTTCACCACTTCGGGCGGCGCAGTTTCGGGCACGCGCCTGATCACGGCCTCGTGCCCGGCCTCGCGCACGCCTTCCGCCACGGCCTCCGCCATTTGCGATACGTGGCCGTAGGACGAGTAATAGAGGACGAGAATGCGGGCCATGGATCTTCCTTTCGGCGGGTTGGAGAGCCTGCAAGGTAGGGGCAGCGGGCGCGGGTTTGAAGGGGGAAG
>CAYRCH010000290.1:0-1686 GCA_964422665.1 uncultured Sphingomonadaceae bacterium
GCACCACTGTGATCGGAGGGCTGCTGCTCTCGACATTGCTGACGCTGCTGATCGTACCGGCCGGCTTCAGCATTGCCGACGGGTTCGAGAAGCGCGTCGGACCGTGGCTGCGCAGCAAGCTGCTGACCTATCGCCCGGGTGACGCCGGGCCCGATAGGGAGCCCGGAACCGTTCCCGCCGAGTGACCGGCAAAGGCCCACGCCTTCCGGCCCCGGCTGGGAATGCCCTGCCACCCGATCGCGCGCGGCGCATGCGCATCACCGCGACGGCCATGCTGGCGGCAATGGCCGGCCTGTTCGTCTTCACCGGACGGCTCCTCGAATTCCACCCTGCCTGGGGCTATGCCCATGCCTTTGCCGAGGCAGCGATGGTCGGCGGGCTGGCGGACTGGTTCGCGGTGACTGCGCTGTTCCGTCACCCGCTCGGCATTCCCATTCCGCACACTGCGATCATCCCGGCCAACAAGGACCGGATCGCCGACACGATGGCGCGGTTCCTGCGCGAGAATTTCCTCACCCCCGCGGTGGTCGCGCGGCGCATGCAGATGATGAATGTTGCGCTGGCCGTGGGCAACTTCCTCAGCGAGCCCGCCGCCGGGGGACGATCGCGAATCCGCGACGGGGCCAGCGAATTGCTGGCGGAAGTGCTGGAGTCGCTCGATCCCAACCGGCTCGGCGACCAGGTACGCGCCGCGCTCGGCCGCCAGCTCGCCCGGATCGAACTCTCTCCGCTGCTGGGCAATTTCCTGGCCGCCTCGATCGCCGACCGCCGACACCTTCCGCTGCTCGATGCACTGATAAGGGCGACCGGCGAAATGCTGGAGCGCAACGAGGAAATCGTGCGCAAGATGATCCATGAGCGCGCCAACACGCTGCTGCGCTGGACGGGGCTCGACGAACGGCTGGCCAATGCAGTGCTCGACGGGCTCTACAAGATGCTGGCGGAAATGCTGGTCGATCCGCGTCATCCCGTGCGCCTCAAGATCGAGGAAGGGCTGGAGGGGCTTGCGCATGATTTGCGCCATGATCCGGAAACCATGGCCAAGGTAGAGCGGATCAAGGCGGATATCCTCGCCAACCCCGCCGTCTCCGACTGGTGGCAGGCGGTGTGGGAGCGGATCCGGCAGGGGCTGATCGACATGGCACGCGATCCCGACCGCGCGCTGGCGGGGCAGCTGGGTTCGAGCCTCGCCGAGCTAGGCCAGGCGCTGCGGGAGGATCCGCGGCTGCAGCACCAGGTCAACCGCTTCGCCCGCCGGACTGCCGTAGGCATGACCAGCCGTTATGGCGACCAAATCGTTCAGCTGGTGTCCGAAACCGTGCGCCGCTGGGATGCGCGCACGGTGACCAACCGGATCGAAGGCGCAGTCGGGCGCGACCTGCAGTTCATCCGCATCAATGGCACACTGGTGGGCGGGCTGGTCGGCATGGTGATCCATTTCCTCGTCACCAACGTGCTCTGAGATATTGGACCCGGGCTAGCGCGCTCCCGGCGGCGGAGGCAGGAGGAAGAACGGAGAGGTGGTGAAATAGCTCGCCATCGGCTGTCCATTCGCATCCAGCGCCGGTTTGAACTTCGCATTATTGGTCAAGGATTCGCACATCCTCCGGTTGGTGGTGTCGCTCAGCGAGGGCCAGTGGATCTCACAGTCGGTGACCTTGCCGGTTTCATCGACCATCAGTCTCA
>CAYRCH010000291.1:0-1675 GCA_964422665.1 uncultured Sphingomonadaceae bacterium
GTGAAGGCGCTCTGGTGGTGAACAACCTCGCGCTCTCGGCCATCCTCGGCATCGTCCTTCTGGGCACTTTGTACCCGCTGCTGGCCGAAGCGATGGGAGACCGGGTTTCGGTGGGCCCGCCCTATTTCAACCCGGTCAGCGCGATCTTTTTCTTCCCCATGCTGGCGGTGCTGGCGGTCGGACCGCTGCTGCGCTGGCGCGGTGACGAACTCTCGCGGATCCAGCTCCCGCTCGTGGCGATCGGCGTTGCAGCCGCCGCCGCGCTCGTGGCGGTGCTTTTGCTGGCCGAGAGCAGCGTGCTTGCATTGCTCGGCTTCGTGCTTGCGGCCGCGGTAGCTGTTGCTGCGTTCATGCCGCTGCGCGGCCGTTCGCTGAGACGCACGCCGCTGGCCATATGGGGCATGGCGATCGCCCATTTCGGAGTGGCCGTGTCGGTGTTCGGGATGGCTTCGGAAAGTACCTTCACCCAGGAAAGACTGGTCGCGGCCCGGGTTGGCGACCAGGTGGAGCTGGGCCCCTGGACGATTTCCTTCGACCGGCTCGAGCCCATCGCCGGTTCCAACTGGACAGCGCTGGAGGCGGGCATGACGGCCCGGCGCGGAGGCAAGCTTGCGGGAGTCCTCGAACCTCAGGCGCGCAGTTTCTGGGCGCCGCAGCAGGAAACCAGCGAGGCGGCATTGCTGACCGCCTGGGACGGGCAGGTCTATGCGATCGTGGGCGAAGAGGCCGAAGGCGATCGCTGGCAATTGCGGCTCTGGTGGAAACCCTTCGTGACATTCATCTGGTATGGCGGGATCCTGATAGCGCTGGGCGGGGCGCTCGCCCTTGTCGGCCGCCTCATAGGCGACAGGCGGCGCAGGGAAAGCGACGGGCCGGCGCTCGAAGCGGAGCAGGCGTGATGCGGCTGGGTATCAAGTTCTGGCTTCCGCTGGCCGCCTTCGCGGCGCTGCTCGGGGTGTTTGCCCTGCAGCTTTCGCGCCCGAAGAACGATTTCGTCGAGAGCGCCATGATCGGCAAGCCGATGCCGGAATTTTCGCTCAGGGCCGCCGTTCCTGCACGGCCCGGACTGTCGAGCGAGGACCTGCGCGACGGAAAGCCAAAGCTGCTGAACGTGTTCGCCAGCTGGTGCCTGCCCTGCATTGCCGAGGCGCCGCAGCTCGCTGCGCTGGAGCGCCAGGGCGCGAATATCGTGGGCGTCGCCATCCGCGACAGGCAGGAGGACCTCGAAGTGTTCCTCGATCGTCACGGCAATCCGTTCAGCCGGATCGGCGCCGACGATCTTTCGGAAGTGCAGCTCTCGATCGGCTCCTCCGGAGTGCCCGAAACCTTCGTCGTCGATGGTGATGGCATCATAACCTACCAGCATATCGGAGATATTCGGGATCGCGATGTGCCGGTCTTGCTCGACGAGCTGCGGGAGGCGGGCGGATGAGATCGTTTCTCGCCCTTCTCGCGCTGTTCCTGTCGGCACCCACCTTGGCGCAGGATTCCCTGCCGCCCGCGCCCTACGCTTATACCCAGCTCGAAGACCCGGCGCAGGAGGCGCGGGCCCAGGAGCTGATGGAAACGCTGCGCTGTCTCACCTGCCAGAGCCAGTCCATTGCCGACAGCGATGCGCCCATGGCCGGCGACATGCGGCACCAGGTGCGCAGCCGCATTGCGGCGGGCGAAGAGC
>CAYRCH010000292.1:0-1671 GCA_964422665.1 uncultured Sphingomonadaceae bacterium
CCCAGCGAAATGTCCGCACTGGCGGAGACCACCGGGCTCGTCAGCGTTCGCAGCCCGGCCTCGGCGTGGAACCGGTCGCTGCCGGTGGGTTCCCGAAGGCGATATGTGATCACGCCGCTCGGCGACGGCAGTTCCAGCCGGGTGGCGCTGATCCCCACCCGCAGCGAGGAGCCCGTCAGCAGCGACTCGGGCGGTCCGGCCGATGGAAAATAATAGGTGCCGTCGAGGCGGAAGGCCGCGCTGGATGCCTGCAGGTCGAAGCCGCGGCTCTGGTTGGGATTGTAGAGCCCGATCCGCTCGATGCCGACCTGCTCGCCAAAGGCGTCTTCCGCCGCCCCAGTGGCGGTTTCGGGCGAGGCCTCTGCGGAATCCTGGGCCATGGCCGCCTCCGTCCGAAATCCGGCGAACAGGAGCAGGAGGATGGAAGTGGGCAGTCTCATCGTGGCGCGATCTCCGAACATGTGCCCGGAGGCTGCACGCAGGGCGGCCCGGCGGTGAATCGGCGAATGATGAGGGGGCAGGTTTCGTGACGAAGGGACGAAATTCACCGCCCATCCCGGGCGCCGGCTGGCATAAGGGAGGAAACTGCGGCATCTTCAGGAGGATTTCGGCTCAGATGACGAGTATGCCCATGCACTTCATCGCCCAGGATTCTGCAGGCAAGCGCAAGCAGCTTCGCCCGCTATTGCCGCTGCTGCTGTATCCGGCCGCTGCGCTGTATTGCATGATCTATGACGTGATGATCGGAACGGGCGTGCCGGGCTTCGGCGAGATCATCACCTGGGTGGCGCTGACTCAGACGCCCTGGGTGGTCGCCGCGATCTGGTTCGAGCAATCGGTGAAGCCGGGCGATACCAGGCGGCAACTGCTCCTTCGCGCGCTGGTCTTGGGTGTGGCAGCCTATCTGCTGAGCGGATTTGCCGCCTTCGTGCCCGGCGCCGGGCTGGAGCGCGCATTTTTCACGCGCCTGCCCCTTCTGGCGACGGCGATGGTGCTGGCGGCGCTCTATCCACTCAAGCCCCTGCCCGCGATATCGGCCGACAGCGCGGATGCCGGCACCGATGATATTCCCGTGATGCCGCAGCACGTCTTCTATGCCAGCGGCGCCGGCAACTATGTCGAGCTGCACACCCCGCACGGAACGGCCATCTGGCGCCAGACGATGCGCGATGCCGAACGGGCTCTGCGGCCATCCGGCTTCGTGCGGGTGCACCGGTCCTATCTCGTTGCGCGGCACGCGATCCGGCACGTCGCGCAATCTCGCAAGGGCCCTGTCGAAGTGGCGCTGACCTGCGGCAAGCGCCTGCCGGTTTCCAACCGATACGCGGCCAATCTGCGCGCAATCCCGGAGGGTCAGTCCGCCCAGTAAAGGCGCATCGGATTGTCGACGAGCAGCTTCTGCTGCAGCTCCGGCGTCGGCGCGATGCGCGGGATCATGTCCACCAGGTGCCCGTCGTCCGGCAGGATGTTCTGCTGGTTGGGATGCGGCCAGTCCGTGCCCCAGATGCAGCGATCGGGATAGTCGGCCACCAGCGGCGCGACAGCGCGGGCAAAGCCATTCCACGGGTCGCCCGTCGCATCCAGCCGGTCCGGGCAGGTGGGCTTGAAATGGATATCGGGCCGCGAATCCAGCAGCGCCCGGAAGGCGGTCATGTCGGCGCCCTCCGGCCC
>CAYRCH010000293.1:0-1659 GCA_964422665.1 uncultured Sphingomonadaceae bacterium
CATGGAACGCGGCCTGATCGGCGAGACGCAAATCCCGGCGCAGCCAGACGATCTGCGGTGATGTCATTCCACCCTCGGCATTCGCGCTCCAACGCGCCTATTCAAGGAGTGGTTCCACACAGGGCACGTCGGGCAATGCGACGGTGAAGCGGTCCTGCGCCAAGGGATCGTAGAAGCGGGCATCGCGGATCATCACCGAGCCATCGGACGCGCGTTCGGCAAACGGTGCACGCGACCAGAAGAGGAAGGCATCCAGGTCTGCGTTGGTTTCGCGTAGGTCTTCGAAATTCTGCCAGAGACACAGGTTGTGGATTGGGGTCAGTTCCTTCGCTTGAGCTAGCAGATATTCCAAGGTCACTTTGCGGAAGGGACCCGGCGTTGGAACCATATGCCAGCTTCCTTTATCGGTCCCCACAAGATTCTCCCTTTGCCAGAAGGCAACTGGGACCGGCGAAGAGATAAGCTCATTCATCGGCCCGATATGGGGAGATATTTGAGCTTTGTAGGCGGACGTAATCCCCGCGTTCACCCCGATATAGGCGAGCGCCCCTGCAATCGCGATCCGTGCTGGCTTTCGCCATTCCCCACCCAGCTTTTCGCACCGCAGCGAGAGCCAGGTGGCGAAGCCGAGGCCGAACCACAGCCAGATATCGATGATGAACAGGATATCGCCGTAGAACCAGCGGCTCGAAAACGGCTCCAGCAGGCGGATGCCGTAGGTGTTCATCCAGTCGAGCGCCGGGTGGCTCAGGCATCCGATCAGGCTGAGCAGATAGAGCCATTTGAAGCTGACCGGGAGCCTCCCATCCGGCCGCTTGCCGCGCTTCGCCTGCCAGCGGTCGAAGCCGTAGAGGAGCCCGGCGAGCACCAGCGGCAGCAGCACCATTGCCGGAGGGCCATGCGTGATCCCGCGGCGGAAGCCGAGATGCTCGGTACCGTCGAGCCAGAAGAAGCAGGCGGCGTCCACATCGGGCAGGTTCGCGCCCAGGATCAGCGCGGGCATGGCGAGCCCGGTCTTCCGCTTCAGGCCCGCCTGCCCGATCAGCGCCCCGACGAGGCTGTGCGTGAGATTATCCATCGGCCGGACTTACCTGAAAAGCCGCACCGATTCGTTCATCCGGCACCCGGTCCAGGCTGAACAAATTGACACCACGTTGACATAGTCGACACAGTCCTGGAGAAAAACTCCGGACCCCCGAAAGCACTCCCTGCACCCATCCAGCCAATCTCTCGCCGCATAGTCCATCCCTCCCTGCTGACACAGGTGGGGTGCTGTAGGACAGCGGTTTTTCAGACGGGGTCGGCGGCAGTCCCGCTCACGGTCCAGGTCTGGCCCTTGGCGAGCAATTTGGCGAGGCTGGTGTCCTTGCCCTCGCTGGCCTGGCGCCGTTCCTCGATCACCGCGCTTTCGAAGGTCGGCCGCGGATCGTCGTAAAGCACGCCCAGCGCCATCGGGAACGGGCCGAAGGGCAGTTCCGCGAGCATATGCGCGATCGAGCGGTTCTTGACGTTGTGGATGATCACGCCGGCCGCTTCCCAGTCGCCATCGACCACATCGACCACCTTGAGCTCAAGCAGGTCGCGGTCGAGCGCGATGCCCTTGGTGTCTCCGGCGAACAGCATCGGCTGCCCGTCCTCCAGCCAGAGCTGGTGGTCCTC
>CAYRCH010000294.1:0-1649 GCA_964422665.1 uncultured Sphingomonadaceae bacterium
CGCTCTGGGTCAAGCTGGTAGTCGAAGACCCTGCCGCCGACGGCCCCGTCGTGGTGCAGGTCGGCACCCTGCGCGCGCAGGCCACCGTCGAGGTCAGCCGGGACGCTGCGCCCAGCATGGCTTCGCTGGATTAGGGGGGGCCCGGCGCAGCGAGGGCCCCGAGCCTGCTCGCCATTGTGGACGAAACTGCCCTGACCTCGTCATTCCCGCGAAAGCGGGAACCCAGTAAGCTCTTCAAGTGCATAGCGCGGAAAAGGGAATTGGCCATTCATGCAGCCGTCCCGCCAGCTTGAGCAGACTGGGTCCCCGCTTTCGCGGGGATGACGAAAGTGGGATGAAGAAGCTGGCCCCGGCACAGGGCCGGGGTGACATTGGAGAACCGGTCTGACGGATGCCGGAAAGCATCGCTCGCCCTCCAATCCGCCAACCCTCGCAAATTTTCGCTGTCCTACACGGCGCTTCATGCATAATGAATCGATTCGCTTTTTGTTCTCACAAAGGAGAAGCGGATCATGTCGGACCTTTCCCCCACCACCATTCCCGAGCTCGCCCCCGGCTGGACGCCGGAGCGCAAGCTCCAGTTCCTCGATCACCTCGCCGGCCGGGGCAATGTGCGCGCCTCCTGCCGCTGCGTCGGCCTGTCGCGCGAAGCCGCCTACCGGCTGCGGCGGCGCGACCCCCAGTTTGCGCGCGGATGGGCCGCGGCGCTGGTGCTGGCGCGCTCGGCCGGCAGCGAAGTCCTGGCCGACCGGGCGATCGACGGCGTCGAGGAAGACATCTGGTATCGCGGCGAGCTGGTCGGCACGCGGCGCAAATTCGATACCCGCCTGCTGCTCGCCCATCTCGGAAGGCTGGACAAGGCGGCCGATGACAAGGCGGCCGCGAAAGATGCGGAGCGTTTCGACGAGCTGCTCGCCCTGATCGGCGAAGCGCCGGTGACCCAGACCATGTCGACCGACTGCAATGCCCAGCCCATTAACCGCGAGGAATATGCGCACGAGGCCGCAGAAGTGGCCGGAGCGAAATGCCAGGCGGATACCGGCCGAACCGGGGAGGAACTGCGGGTGACAGCGGTCGAGCAGGCCCGGGTCCAGGCGCTGGCGCGCTGGGACGGGTGGTTCGCGGATATTTGCGACTATGTCGATTATGTCGCGGGGCTGGCTGACAACGGCCGCGAAAAAGGCGGGCCGGAGTTTTCACCCAGGACAGTGTCAGATGTGTCAACCGGTGCCATGGCGGTCGCGCTTGCGGGCGGCGCCGCGGGCGGCCTGGGGGGCGATCCTCGGCCGTCGCCGTAAGGGTGGTGCTCCCATTTTCGTCACCCTGAGGTCATCCCGGACTTGTTCCGGGATCCAGCTTCCTTTCGCCAGCGCAACCGTAGCGGGACCCCGGAACAAGTCCGGGGTGACAGGAAAAACATGTTCATGCTATGTTCCGCCACATGAACTCCACCACGAAGCCCCCGCTTCACGGGCGCGGCGCGCAGTCCGCCGCTGTGCCGCAGCGTTTCGGCCTCGCCGCGCGCGAGGCCGACGGCGACTGGCTGGACCATGTGCGCACGCTCGACGGGCCGCCGCCGAAACTGCGCACCACGGTCACGGAGGAGCATCCGAAGACCATCCTCAGCTTCAACCAGTCGCCCGACATCG
>CAYRCH010000295.1:0-1618 GCA_964422665.1 uncultured Sphingomonadaceae bacterium
ATCGGTGTATTGAGATCATCGCCGATCGCCTCGTCGAACCGCTCGAGCGAAGGCAGCAACGTGGCATCGAGCACGTCATGCGCCGCCAGCCGGGTCCAGCCGCCTTCGGGCTCGGGCAGCGCTTCTTCGCCTTCCTCCGCCATACGCGCCTTCAGCGCCTCGACCTGCATCACGATCCGCTTGAGCCGGGTCAGCGCGGCCTCCAGCCCTTCCCAGCTGAATTCGAGCTCGCTGCGATAATGCGCCTGCAGGCACATCATCCGGTAAGCGAGCGGGTGATAGCCCTTGTCGATCAACAGCTGGAGGCGGAGGAATTCGCCCGCGCTCTTGCTCATCTTGCCCGAGCGCTCGACCAGGAAATTGTTGTGCATCCAGATCCGCGCGCCCGAATTGGCCGCCTCGGTCAGCGAACCGCAGCCGCAGAAGGCCTGGTTCTGCGCGATCTCGTTCGGGTGGTGGATCTCGCGGTGGTCGATCCCGCCCGTGTGGATATCGAAGGGGAAACCGAGCAGCTTGCCGGACATCACCGAACATTCGAGATGCCAGCCCGGCGCGCCGCGGCCCCAGGGCGAATCCCATTCCATCTGCCGCGTCTCGCCCGGCGGGGTCTTGCGCCAGATTGCGAAGTCGGCGGCGTTGCGCTTACCCTCGACCGGATCGATCCGGCTTTCCCCTTCATCGGTCTGCGCACGCGCCAGCCGCCCGTAATCGGCGACGGTCGAGACGTCGAAATAGAGCCCGCTATCGAGTTCGTAGCAATGCTCGGGCGCGATCGTCTTTGCGAAGTCGATCATCTCGGCAATGTAGTCGGTGGCCACGCTCCATTCTGCCGGCTGGCGGATATTGAGCGCCTTCACATCGGCCCAGTAGGCCTCGGTATAGTGCCGCGCGATGTCCCAGATCGACTGGGCCTTCTCGGCCGCCGCCTTCTCCAGCTTGTCCTCGCCCGCATCGGCATCGTCGGTCAGGTGCCCGACATCGGTGATGTTGATGACGTGCGTGAGCTTGTAGCCCTTCCAGGAGAGCGTACGCCCGAGGATATCGGCAAACACATAGGCGCGCATATTGCCGATATGCGGATAGTTGTAGACCGTCGGCCCACAGGTATAGACGCGCGCCTCGCCCGGATGGACAGGCTCGAACTCCTCCAGCTTGCGGGTCAGCGAATTGAACAGGTTAAGGGCGGTGGTCACTCAGGAAACGACCTCACGACTTCAATCTTTCCAACAATCGCATTATTAAAAGCGGCCAAGTGCTCGGCTGGAATCCAATATTCTTCGTGCGCCTTGCCGCCAGCGAGCTGTGGCTCATAACCGTCAAGGAAATCCTTGCGGACTTGGAAGCGAGTTACGTACCCGACCCCGCTGCTCGGGACATTCCAATCTCGCGCGATCTTGATCGCGTATTCCTCTGTCGTGACTGGGTAGAAGATCGGCTGCTCGGGCAAGCGGGCCGGCCATTCCTTCCATCCGGAATCCTCGACTAGCTTGAGTTCTTCTGGGCCGGTGGGCCTCCACAGAGTAACGGTCTCGACCATCATTCCACCTCGAACAGATCCGCCAGCTGCTCGATGATCGCGCCGCCGAGCTGCTCGACATCCATGATCGTCACCGCGCGC
>CAYRCH010000296.1:0-1602 GCA_964422665.1 uncultured Sphingomonadaceae bacterium
AGGTGGGGCGGTTCTGTTGCTAGGCCCGCCCCGGGCCCCCGGTTTCCGATTCTGTTACCCGGTTCGGTCCGAACCGTGCTCATAGCTTTGTAATTTCAGGCCGTTAGGCCGTCAGGTTACGCAGCGAGAGCAAGTGCTTCGTTGTCGTTGGCACTTGTGTGTTTTGAGCCTTTAACGGGTTACTCAGCCCGGACGAAAACAGCGCTTTTCAACACACGTCGATCCTGGTTCGGCCCCGTCACAAACCCCGGGTTTTACCGGATCTTGTGGTGGAGCCGCCGGGTACTGCCCCCGGGTCCGCTGCGCCTATTATACGCCGCAGTTTATCGCCATAGCCGGCCGAAACCGGCAGGACCCATATAGGGATTGCTGCATTAATGTGAAGTGAGCGGTGCGTTCAGGCCTTCTTGCGCAATTCGTCGCGAATTTCCGTCAGAAGTTCGATCTCGCTCGGGCCGGACGGGGCTTCTTCCTGCTTCCTGATCAGCTTGTTGGTCTGCCGCACCATCAGGAAGATGATGAAGGCGAGGATCAGGAAATTGAGCACTGCGGTGATGAAGGCGCCATATCCGATCATGGCCGCGCCGGCTTCCTTGAGCGCGGCGTAGTCGTTCAGCGCGCCCTCATAGCCCGCTGGGGTATCCAGCAGGATGAACTTGTTGGAAAAATCGACGCCGCCGAAAATCGCTCCGATCACCGGCATGATGAGATCCTCGGTCAGCGAGGTGACGATCGTGCCGAATGCACCGCCGATGATCACCGCGACGGCCAGGTCGAGCACATTCCCCCTGGCGATGAAGGCCTTGAATTCGCTGAGCATGGGCAGTCCCTTTCCTCCAGATCTTCTCTCGAAGCCATTGCTGCCACTCGCGCTTCGCCGCGGCAAGCCCTGCCCCTTCCCTTGAACCGCCAATCCACCGTGCTATATGTCTAATACAGTTGGCCGCGCGGGGCTTTGCCGCGCGACTTTGACGAGGGGAGTTCTTCGATGACGCTGCGCAATACCGCCCGATTTGCCCTTGCCGCGATCGCGGCCGCCGCACTTTCCGCCTGCGGGATCAATACGGTTCCGACGGCTGAGGAGAATGCCAAGGCCAAGTGGGCGGATGTAGAGGCAGCGTTCCAGGAACGCGCGAACCTGATCCCCAATCTGCAGGAAATCGTCATGTCCTCTGCCGAGCAGGAGCGCGGCACGCTGACCCAGGTGATCGAGGCACGGGCCAGCGCAACACGTCCTGAAATCAACGTCAGCGCCGAAGATCTGGGTGATCCGGCGAAGATGCAGGCGTTCCAGGCGGCACAGAACGAGCTGGGCGGCGCGCTTGCGAGATTGCTGGTTTCGGTGGAGCAGTATCCCGAACTCCGCAGCCAGGAGAATTTCGGCCGGTTCATGACGCAGCTGGAAGGCAGCGAGAACCGCATCCGCGTGGCGATCCGCGACTATAATGAGGCGGTTCGGGCTTATAACACCGAGATCCGGACGTTCCCCTCCATTATCGCGGCGAACGTGATTTACGGGGCCGATCCGATGGTGAGCTACCAGGCCGTCACCGAAGGGGCGGAAGTCGCCCCCACGCTCGACATGCGTGAAGGCGCTTGAGG
>CAYRCH010000297.1:0-1602 GCA_964422665.1 uncultured Sphingomonadaceae bacterium
AGCAGGTCTTCCACCGTCACCGGGCGCAGCTGCGAACTGTCCGCCTTGCCGTGCGAAAGCTCCTGCAGCGTGGGCAGGGTGCGGAACTCGACCCGGACATCAGTGCACAGGCGGACGATGCGGTCCATCACCTCGCGTCCCGCGGACGGCATGGCAATCAGGACGATGCTGACGTCATAGGAACGCACCAGCTGCGGCAGGTCATCGATCCGGCCGCGCACGCGCACGCCATGCAGTTCCTTGCCGTGCTTCAGGCGGTCGTCGTCCAGCAGTGCCACCGGATGAAACGGACCGTGCCGCAGCAGGTCGCGCACCAGCATTTCACCGGCGCGGCCTGCACCAAGCACTAGCGCCCTGGGACGCATGTCCGCCGCGGGGCGAATGCCATGGTCGCGAATCGCGCGGTAAACAACCCGCGCACCACCCACGCCGGCAAGCAGCAGCAAGGGATACAGCACGATGGCCGAACGCGGCACGTCGACGAGCCGGATGGTCATGAACAGTGCCAGCACCGTGACGAGGACGCCCACGCCGACGGCAGCGGCCAGGCGGAGGAAATCGGGAATGGACGCAAAGCGCCAGATGCCGCGGTAGCACCCGAACAGCCAGAAGGTAAACGCGTGGACGGGAATTGCGATCACGAGGAAACAAAAGTATTCCTCGATGAACTTCGGGGGAAATGCGCCAAGGTTGAAGCGCAGCCAATAGGCCAGCGTCACGGATACCGGCACCCACGCCACGTCATGGGCAAAAATGACCCAGCGGCTCCTTATACGTGAAAACATCCATCCCCCACGAGAAAGCTTAATCCTTTGTATGTTGCGCCTCGGTCACAGCCCGGAAATAAAGGATAACGAGTATTCCTAGAGCCGCCAGCAGCATTGCGGTTCCCAGACCAGGATACAGGAAGGTGAGAACCCCCATCACGGCGCATGGGGAAATTATACCCAATTCGACCGATAACGCGCGCCTGGTATTCCAGCCTTTGAGCACCAGCGCCTGGTAGGCATGCTCCCTGTGGGCTTCCCAGATACGTTTGCGGCGCAGCATCCGAATCAGCAGTGTCAGGGTGGCATCGACCAGGAACGGCAGGAAGATCAGTATCGGAGCTTGCCACGGGAAGAGCCCCTTGCTGACGCCCATCCAGCTCAGCCCACCGAGCAGGATGCCCAGCCCCGCGGAGCCCGCGTCGCCCATGAAAATCCGGGCGGGAGGCAGGTTGTGCGGCAGGAACCCCGCGACGACCGCGGCGACCGCGAGGCTCTGGACAAAAAAGGCGAGATCCTCGCCCAGCCAGCCGAGCGCGGCCAACGCCAGCGACCCGGCCAGGGCCATGGAACCGGCCAGGCCATCCATGCCGTCCATGAAGTTGAACAGGTTGATCCACCAGCTCAGCGAAAGCACACCGATCAAGGCGATAAACCAGTTCGCAGGACCGGCGGCGATGACAACCAGTGCGGCGGCCAGCAGGTGAATCTTCAGGCGAATGAAGGGCGACACATCGGCAAGGTCATCGGCGGCGGAGACCGCCACCACCAGGAGCCAGCCGCCGAGCCAGAGCGCCCCGGGCAGCAATCCCGGCGCCAGCGCCCACGCCGCAAC
>CAYRCH010000298.1:0-1600 GCA_964422665.1 uncultured Sphingomonadaceae bacterium
GGCCGCCAGGGCGTGCGCGCATCGTCCGGCCGGGGCGGATAGGCGAAATCGACCTGCGGGCCATAGGCGTAAAGGTTCGTCATCATCATTTCGCCCGCCGCTTCGCGCGCTTCGGCCGGGATTGTGCATTCGGTCTTGCTGGGAGCCATCAGCGTGCCGGCCTCGACATAGCGCCGCGCCGCCGAGGGCGAGACCCAGTCCGACATCGCCCCGCCGAACTGCCGGGTCGAGGACGAGGTCCACCATACCATGTCCTGGTTGCCGCCGCCCGCGCCGATCGCCCAGGCATAATAGCCGGTCGCGGTGGGGAGCGCGTTCCAGCTCATCGAGATTGCGCCGCTGCCCAGCTCGCGCCCCTGCGGATGCAGCGCGGGCATGAAATCCTGCGCAAGATTGAAGGAGATTTCCGGCGCATAATTGCTGACCACGCGGTGCGCGCCGAGCAGCGAGGAATTGCCTTCCAGCCGGCGCGTGGTCTGGGCGTTGGGCCAGTCACCATAAGTGGTGCTGTTCTCCACCGTAACGCGCCAGTCCTCTGGCAGGTTCAGGCCTTCCGCATAGAGGCCCGGCGGCACTTCGCCGCGTGCGAGCTTCGCGAAATCGATGACCACCGGTTGTCCGGCACCAGCGCGTTCTCCGCAGCCCCAGAACAGCAGCAGGCGGCCGCGCGGGAGTTCGGCAGGACCGGTTTCCGATGGAACCCTGCCCTCCGGCCGGCGCGGCGTTTCGAGCGGCACCGAAGCGCCGAGTCGCGCGCCTTCCGGCATGAAATGGTCTGCATCGGGCGATCCGGTCGCCGAGCGGCTGGAGCCGAGGCGCAGGATCAGTTCGTGCGCCTGCTGAGCGCCGCCGCCGCGCAGCATCGACATCGCGGCGCCAACGCCGCCTCCGCCCTGTCCCATCGCCGCCATGCCCGAAAGCGTGCCTGCATCCATAGTGTAGCGGGCAATGGGCGGGGAAGCGTTCTGCGGTATGGCCGGGACCCCGGCCAGCATGGCGGCCCCCGCCGCGACTGAAATTTGTGTGAAACGACGGAATTTATGGCGCATGGTCGGCAACCTCCCCCGATGCGCCGCTAATAGTGGATCGCCGTCATTCTACCAAGCGCAATCGTGCGTCAGGAGCTGCGCCACCTCGCAAAAATCGCGGTCGGAAGCAGGCGGGCCCCATCGCCTTCCTCGCGCACCGCCAGCTCGCCATGCTCGATGGTACCGGGGAGGTCGGCGAGTGCTTCCGCCAGCAGCCCGCCGATCGCGAGCGAGCTCATCCGCACGGCATAGACGGTGAGGAACAGGAACCGGCTGTCGGCGTCGAGCAGGCGGCGGCAATCGGCGACCAGCGGCGGCAGGCTTTCCTCCAGCCGCCAGACTTCGCCGTCGGGCCCGCGCCCGAATTTCGGCGGATCGAGGATGATTCCGTCATAGCGCTTGCCGCGCCGCACTTCGCGCGCGGCGAACTTGGCCGCATCGTCAACCAGCCAGCGGATTGGCCTGTCTTCCATGCCGGAAAGCACGGCGTTTTCCTTCGCCTGAGCGACCGACTTCTTGGACGCATCGACATGGGTCACGGGCCCGCACTGGCTGAGCGCCAGAGTACCGAC
>CAYRCH010000299.1:0-1596 GCA_964422665.1 uncultured Sphingomonadaceae bacterium
CTCGGCGGCGCACAAGCTCGCCACCTTCGATCACGCAGAGGCCGGCGCTGTCATACCCGCGATATTCCATGCGCTTGAGACCATCGACCAGCCGCCCGGCGACTGGCTGGTTTCCGACGATGCCAATAATTCCGCACATGGTTCTTGCCTTTGCTAGAGAGTGTAGGGAACACGGATACCCGGCATCTCCGCAGGAAAATCCCTGGTGTTCCGGGTGATCAGGATAGCGCCGTTGACTTGAGCGGTAGCGAAGATCATCGCATCGAGCAGCTTCATTCGCGAACGGTGGCGAATGTCCGCGGCGGCAGCCGCAATACGACTGTCCAATTCGACGACTTCAAACGGCATGATCAGCTCCCTGATGCGATCACGCGTTTCCACCGGTTCGCCGGCAAGTATTTCAATCCAAACAATCCGGCTGATCCGGTGGCGGTTATAGCGGGAAAGCTCGCCGATCGCCGCTGGCCGGTCCTTCAGCCAGTCGATCAGGATGTTGGTGTCGAAAAACGGATCTGACACAGAGCATCAATCGAAAGAGGCGCGGTCTTCGCGGATGGCCTGCTGATATTCGACTGCATCGCCAATATCGTCGCGATCCGACCAGTAGCCCGCTCCGCGCCTGATCCAGTCCTTGCCCGAATTCCGGATGAGGTAGAGCCTGACGGCTTCGCGGATTTCGGCCGCCCGTGAACGTTTGGCCTTTGCAGCCAATGCGTCGAGCTTCTCAATGTCTTCTTGGGGCAGGTCGGCCAATATACGCGTCATAGTGATATATCGATATCATATCATGATATCATGTCAAGTTAACCCTTCTTCTCCGCTGCCTTCTTCTTGCGCATCGTGTCATGGAAGCGGTCGGCCCAGCCCGGTTTCACAAGTTGCTCCGCGCGCACCATCCGCAGTTCTCCATCGGCGACATCACGGCTCACGGCACTTCCCGCCGCAACGATTGCATCGTCCCCGATGGCGACAGGAGCGATCAGCGCGCTGTTCGACCCTATGAAGGCCCGGGCGCCGATGGTTGTACGGTGTTTGAAATAGCCATCGTAATTGCAGGTGATCGTGCCGGCCCCGATATTGGCCCCTTCGCCCACTGTGGCATCGCCAAGATATGTCAGATGATTGGCCTTGGCGCCCTCCCCCAGCACCGCGTTCTTGATCTCGACGAAATTGCCGACCTTCGAGCCTTTTTCCAGCTCGGTTCCGGGCCGCAGGCGGGCAAACGGGCCGACTTCCGCGCCAGAGTGGATCCGCGTGCCTTCGATATGGCAAAAGCCGCGTATGGTGACGTTGTCCTCCACTCTCACACCGGGCCCGAAGATGACATTGGGTTCAATGGTCACATCCCGCCCGATTTCGGTGTCCCAGCTGAAGAACACGGTCTCCGGCGCTCTCAGCGAGGCGCCGCCCGCCATGGCCTCGTCCCGCTTGAAATCCTGCCATTGGGCTTCCGCGCGCGCGAGTTCGGCGCGGGAATTGATGCCCGCCACCTCCTCTGGCGTGTCGCTTGTCACAACCGCACAGGGGCGTCCTTCCGCGACGGCGATATTCACGATGTCGGGCAGGTAATATTCGTTCTGGGCATTCTCGTTGCCG
>CAYRCH010000300.1:0-1584 GCA_964422665.1 uncultured Sphingomonadaceae bacterium
AGCCCAATCCTTCCTATCACGGCGCGGTGCTGACCGATGCGCTGGCGCCGATCGGGCCCATTGCCTTCATCATCGGTTGCCGCGTGCTTGGCCTGCGCGACCTCGGACCAGCGATGGCACCGATGAACGCCTTTCTCACCATTACCGGGATGGAAACGCTGGCGCTGAGGATGGAGCGGCATTGCAGCAATGCATTGGCGCTGGCCAAATGGCTCAAGGCACACCCCAAGGTGAGCTGGGTGTCCTATGCCGGGCTGGAGGACGACCCCTATTATCCGCTCGCCCAGCGTTATCTCGGCGGTAAGGGCGGGTCGGTATTCACCTTCGGCGTGAAGGGTGGATACGACGCAGGCGTAAAGCTGGTATCCTCGGCCAAGCTGTTCAGCCACCTGGCCAATCTGGGCGACACGCGCTCGCTGATCATTCACCCGGCTTCGACCACGCACAGCCAGCTTTCCGAAGACGAGCTGGTCGCGGCGGGGGCGGGGCCCGACGTGGTGCGCGTCTCCGTGGGTATCGAGCATATCGACGACATCATCGCCGACATCAGCCAGGGGCTCGACCAGGTCTGAGTTGGCGAGCGCCGCCGCGCGGTTTGAACCAATCCGCCGGTGGCGCGTAGTCCTACCATGTTGTTCGACACATGGTACGATTTGTGGCGCGTCGCAGTCATCGCCGTGCTTGCCTATGCGGCGGTGGTGGTGATCCTGAGGGTCTCGGGCAAGCGCTCGCTGTCCAAGCTCAACATTTTCGACTTCGTCGTCACGGTGGCGTTCGGTTCGATCCTGGCGACTATCCTGTTGAGCCGCAACGTTTCGTGGGCCGAAGGGGCGCTGGCTTTCGCGATGCTGGCCATCCTGCAATGGGCGGTATCGTTCCTTTCGGTGCGGGCCGGCTGGTTCAGGCGCCTGATCCGCGCGGAACCGCGGCTTGTATTGGAGAACGGACAGTTCCTGGATCCGGCGCTACGGCGCGAGCGGCTAACGAGGGGCGAGGTCGAGAGCGCGATCCGCAAGAGCGGACATGGCAGTATCGAGGATATCGCGGCAGTGATGCTGGAAACCGACGGGGAACTCAGCGTGATTGCCGATTCTTCCGTCGGCAGCGGTTCTGCGCTTCGAAACGTTTTCGGCGGGAAAACGGAGAGGATCGCCGACTAGCCCAATTGTTGGTCGAGGAACGCGGCGACTTCGTCCAGCGAGACATCCTTGTCGAGATAGGCTTCGCCGATTCCCTTCAGCAGCACGAACGGCAGCGTGCCGGCAGCCATCTTCTTGTCGTGCCGCATATGGTCGGCGAGCCGCTGTCCGTCGCAGTCGAGATCGAGCGGAGCCAGCTCAGCCGGCATTCCGCTGGCCGCTATATGGGCGGCGATGCGGCCGGCATCCTGCCCGGTCATGCGGCCTGTCGCAGCGGAAAAGCGGGCGGCGAGCACCATGCCGAGGGCGACTCCTTCGCCATGAAGGAGCCGGTCGGAAAAGCCAGTTTCCGCCTCGAGCGCGTGGCCGAACGTATGGCCGAGGTTGAGAAGGGCGCGCCGGCCGGTGGTCTCGCGCTCGTCCTCGGCCACGATCCGCGCCTTGG
>CAYRCH010000301.1:0-1572 GCA_964422665.1 uncultured Sphingomonadaceae bacterium
GGCAGCGCCACTCTGGATTTATTCCCGGTCACGGCAGCAATATCGTGGCGGTGGTGCCGGTGCCCTTCTCGGACACGAGGTCGAGCTTGCCGCCATGCGCCTCGATCAGCTGGCGGGCCAATGGCAGGCCCAGGCCCACGCGCTGCGGCGCGGGCTTGCCGTCTTCGGTGAGCTGGTACCCGTCGAGAGCGCGCGCCAGTTCCGAGGGGCCCATGCCCGAGCCATTGTCGGAAATCACGATGCGGGCCCCGGCCTTCAGCCGCGAGAGCGCGACGAGAATTCGGCCGCCCTGCGGAGTCGCCTCGATCGCATTGTCGAGAATGTTTCCGATCGCGCGGCCCAGCCGCCGCTTGTCCGCCTTCACGGTACCGGCAGCGCGGTTTCCGCGCAGGTCCAGCGTGATCCCGGCGCGTTCGATTGCATCCTCCCGCTCCCTGACAAGCTGGGTGAGGAACGGGAGCAGCTCAAGATCCTCAGTCGCGATCGGCAGCAGCCCTGCCTCGCTCTGCGTCAGGTCGAGCAAATTCTCGATCTGGGCCCGCAAACGTTCGACCGAGGCCAGGATCGCGCCGACATATTCCTGGCCCTGCTCGCTCAACTTGCCGGCCACACCGCTTTGAAGCAATTCGGCAAAACCGCCGATCGAGGTGAGCGGCGTCCGGAATTCGTAGGACATGTTGGCCAGGAAGCGGGTCTTCACCGCGTCCGCTTCTTCCAGCGCCTGGTTGCGCTCACGCAGCGCATCCTCGGCCTTTTGCGAGTCGGTAATGTCGAGCACGGTCAGCAGGCTGTTGCCGTCGGGGAGCGGTACCCCGGCGAATTCGAACGTACGCCCGTCCGCCAGCGCGATCCGCCCGCCCCGCTGCTTGCGATCGAGCGTTGCGGAGCGCACCACATCGCCGATCGCCTTGGACTGCGCCGGCCGCACGAGCTTCAACGCGATCCGTTCGAGCAAATCTTCGATGCGGGGGTGGGCATCGAGGAAATCGTCGGTCAGCCCCCAGATATGGGCGAAGCTGCGGTTCCACAGCTGCATCCGCCCGTCCGGTGCAAACACTGCCAGCGATTCGAACAGGCTGTCGAAAGTCGCCGTGCGCGTGCGGAGCAGCGTATCGCGCGTGGCGGCAAGCGCCAGCTGCTCGGTGCGGTCCTCGGCGATGACGACCAGGCCGCCATCGGGCATGGGCTGCGCCACGACGCGCAGATGCGTTGCATCGGGCAGCGGCCAGTGCCCCTCATGCGGCGATCCGGCGCTGAACCATTCGTGCAACTCCGTTCGCCATGCGGGGAAGTCCCGCACTTCGGGCACGCGCCCCGCGTCCCGGGCCATGTCGAGAAAACGGTCAAAGCTGGGGAGGTCGAGCTGCGCAGCGCCGGGCAGCTTGAAGATGCGGTGGAACGGCTGATTGGCGAAGTTCATCTGCCGGTCGCCATCGAATTGCGCGACGCCGACCGAAAGCTGGTCCAGCATCGAGCGCTGGGCTTCGCGGAACGCGCGGAAGGCGCGTGCCTGTTCTTCCATTTCCTCGATGTCGACGGCGTATCCGGCGACGCCTTCCTCGCTCAGCGGGA
>CAYRCH010000302.1:0-1555 GCA_964422665.1 uncultured Sphingomonadaceae bacterium
ATGCAGCCATTGCTGAGATCCCGGCTCTCCTTCGCGAACAGATGCTTGCTGGGCGTGTCGTGGAGGAAAATGCCTTCGCCGTTGGGGAAGTTGAACTTGACCTTGCCCATCGAATTGCCCGGGCCGGGCTGCTGGCGCACACGCACCGTCCGCTTGCCGGAGATCACGTCCTGCCAGTTCACGCTGTTCAGCGGCATGACGACTGCATCATTCGTCCAGTCGGACATGAGCTCGTATCCGCGTGGCTTGGTATATCCCGTACCCTCGCTCAGGATGCGGCGACCCACAGTCTGACGAACGAGGTGGTCGGGCACATTCCAGTATGGGTTGAAGGTCGCGTAATAGATCGTGCTGGCGATCATCGGCGTCGGATATTCGTCCGTGCCCACGATCACTTTCATCTGGTCGACCGGCTGGCCGTTTTCCATCATGAAGAGTGTCTGGGTGGCGGCGTCCACCACCACGTATCGGCCCCCGGAGGGCATCGCCCGGGCGCGTTCCAGATTGGCAGCCGCGCGGGCATCGGGCGCCTGCAGTCCGCGGGCTTCCAGGTCCGCAAGAACCGCCCGGCGAATATTGTCATAGAAATAATTCACTGACGCGGCTTCGTTCGCGTAAACGGCGCGGCTCGGCGCAGCCTGCGCGGTCAGCAATATCTCATGCGTCTGTGTGCCCACCGGCGAAGCATAAGCATCGCCGTAGATCATTCCCGGGACCGGCTCCTTGAGCTTCTGCACATAGGACACCCAGGCGGTGGAAATCAGCTTGTCGAATTCTGCCCGTTGCTCCGGGGTCATTGTCGATAGTTGCGAGGCCTGCACCTCGATATGTGCGGCATATTGCGGACCGGCCAGAAACCCGTCGACGGGAGCACGACGTAGCAGCCTCACCACTTCTGCAATAGCTTGCGGATCGGAAGCCCATATCTCGCTGGTCTGGAAGCGCTGATAGAAAGACACGACCTGGGCGGATGCCACCAGTGCCGAGGCCGAGGTGGCAGCCATTGGCTGGGCTGTAACAGGCGCATCTTGGGCGTTCAGTGCGACAGGCGCGAACATCGCGGCCGCAGCGAGAATTTTGGTCTTGAGTTTCATGGGTCGCATGATTCTCACATTTCCCCCGCAATTAGAATGGTACAGTCTCCCTGTAGCACAATTGGTTAACCGGAATGTTGCCCAATTGCATCACGGTGTCCGACTATGCCGGATGGCGCCTTGCTCCAAGCTGACTGCCTCTCACAAAGCCTTGATATAGGCCCGATTCGCGAGCCGCAAGAGTCTGCGTGCGAGCTACCTCAGGACGCGAGCTTGGCCTCTTCGAGCCTGACAAGGCGCCACAAGGTGGCCATAACCGGGGTGCTGACCGCTTTGGCTTCGGCTGCGCGAACGATTGCACCATTTATTGAATCGATCTCGGTTCGCCGCCCGGCCTTGATGTCCTGGAGCATCGACGCTTCATGATCAGCGTGATCGGTCATGGAGATTTCGGTCAGCGCGTGGATCGGATCCGCCTCGATCTCCACTCCGTTTGCGCGAGCCGTGGCGACGCCTTCCTC
>CAYRCH010000303.1:0-1553 GCA_964422665.1 uncultured Sphingomonadaceae bacterium
GGGCTGATCGTCTACCGCACTTTCGAGGACCTGCCGGCGACTTCGAGCGGCTATCCGCTCACCTACCAGGTGGTCGAGCTGTTCCGCTTCGATCGCGGACGGATTGCGGAAATCCAGGCATGGACCTCGGAACTGCCCTACGGGATGAAGCCTTTCGACCGGAACTGAGCCCGCTCAGCGGATGGCCGGGACGGGGGCGATGCGCATCTCGTAGGTGAGGCCGAGCCAGCCCGCGAGCATCGCCAGCTCGTCCACCACGCGCTGGGTGGCGAGGCTGGCGCGGCTTTCGTCGACAGTCAGCAGCAGGCGCTTCTTCTGGCGCTCCATCCGGCTGGCGAGCAGAGACGCTTGCGAGCCCGCGCCCAGCCGACGGCACAGGCGCGCCGCGAGTCCCCAGGCCACCGCTTCGCGGAGCTGTTCCTTGCTCGCCAGCACTTCGAGGCCCGCAGGCAGATCCGTCTTGCCGAAAGATCCGCAAAGGGCAGCGGCGATCTGCGCCCGGCCCGGCATGTCGAGCCCCACCCACCGCTTGTGGAGGGCCCAATCGGTCGCGTGGCGCAGACGCATGTTGGGTTCAAGCTGGCTCGCGGCCAGAGCCAGGACCGTGGCGGCGAGGCGGAGCCTCTCGGAACCATTGCCGTTGCCGTTTGCAGCTTCCACCGTCCAGCCGGCGATGGTGGCGGCCCGGGTTATCGATGCGCCGCGCGGCACGGCGAAATGCGCAATTCCTGCCAGGAGCGGATCCTGATCGCGCGCGGCACCGCTCAGCTCTTCGAACAACAGCCCCTCGCGAAGCCCCCAGGACGAGACGATCAGGTGGCTTGGCTTCAGGTCCGCCAGCATGATCCGCAGCATGGCGGCGGCATCGGGAAGCGAAGCTGCGCGCAGCTCCGGTATGCCCTTGGCGATCAGTTCGTCGGTGCTCGACCGCGCAAGCCGCTTGGCGAACTTGTCCGCCACGGGGAGCTCCAGCGACAGCGAATGCGGATCCGAGAGCGGATGCTTCTGCCGGGCCATCACATACGCACCGAATGCGCGCCAGGTGCCGCCGACGAGATAGAGCGGCCCCGGATGCTCCGTTGCCCAGCCTGCCTTGGTGAGAGCCTTTTCAACCGCACGCGAGAAGCTTGCCGTGCCTTTCTGCCGCAGTTTCGGGAGGCGCAGCGTTCCCAGGGGAAGGCTGGTTCCATGATGGCAATGTCCGCCCTCGATCGATACGAGCTCCAGGCTCCCTCCGCCCATATCTGCGACAACGCCGTGGGCCCCGGGGAATGCGCCGATGACGCCCTTGGCAGCGGCCTGCGCTTCCTCCTCTCCGGAGAGCAGGCGGACGTCGAGCCCGAGTTCGCGCACCTTGTCGAGAAACTCGGCGCCGTTCTTCGCCTCGCGCGCCGCCGCTGTGGCCACCACCTGCACGTCGGTCAGGCCAAGATCGGCCACGATGGCGGCAAAGCGGCCCAATGCGGAGAGCGCCAGTTTGCTCGACTCGTCCGGAATGCTGCCGGTGGTGGCGAGGTCGCGCCCGAGCATGGCGGTGATCTTCTCGTTGAACC
>CAYRCH010000304.1:0-1537 GCA_964422665.1 uncultured Sphingomonadaceae bacterium
CCTGCCGCCGCGCAGAATGGCGCGCCGACACATGGCCGACCTCGTGCCCCAGCACCGCGGCAAGTTCCGCTTCATTGTTCATCAGGCCGACGAGGCCGCGCGTCGAATAGACATAGCCTCCGGGCACGGCGAAGGCATTGGGCACCGGGCTGTTGAGGAAGGTTACGGTGAACGCGCTTCTGGCATTGGAAAGGCCGGACTGGACCGCGATGTTCTGCCCCACCTGCCGGACGTAATCGGCCGCAGGTCCGGTCATTTCACCGCCAAACTCCGCCATGAATTGCGGATGATATTCCGCGCCGAGCGCCGCTTCTTGCTGCGTGATCGGTGCACCGGGCGCAACATTGGCGCCGGGGATCGTCGTGCAAGCCGACACTGCCATCGCAGCGCAGCCCGCCAGGGCAATATGCTTCATCATGTCGATCGGTCTGCTCGGCATCGCGCTCTCCTCAACCTGCCTCGAAGGCGAGCAACCCTCGCCCCCTGTTCGAAATCGCAACCGGCAAGCCGTCGCGATGTTCCCGCAAGAGCCGATGCCGAAAGGATCAGGCAGCGTCGATCGAGAGAAACCGTTCCTCGCGCATTCGCCTTAGTTCTCCGGACTCGAGCTCGCCCAGCCCTTCAAGCTCGGCATCGATAGCACTGGCAAGCGCATCGATCGCAGCCAACGGATCGCGATGGGCGCCGCCAACCGGCTCCGGCACGATGGAATCGATGATGCCAAGCCCGAGCAAATCCTGAGCAGTGACCTTCATGGCTTCGGCTGCCTGCGGCGCCTTTTCGGCGGTCCGCCACAAGATCGAGGCGCACCCCTCGGGCGAAATCACCGAATAGACAGCGTGTTCCATCATCAGCACACGCTCGGCACTGGCCAGCGCGACCGCGCCGCCCGATCCGCCCTCGCCCACTATCGCCGCCACCATCGGCACCGGAAGTCCCAGGCAGGCTTCGGTCGAACGCGCGATGGCCTCTGCCTGACCGCGCTCTTCGGCTTCGATTCCCGGGAAGGCGCCGGAGGTATCGACCAGCGTAACGACCGGCAGGCCGAACCGCGCGGCAAGTTCCATCAGCCTGATTGCCTTGCGGTAGCCTTCGGGCTTGCCCATCCCGAAATTGTGCCGGATGCGGCTTTCCGTGTCGTTGCCCTTTTCATGGCCGATCAGCACGATCTTGCGCCCGCGCAGAGTGGCGAATCCGCCGAGGATCGCCTGGTCCTCGCCGTAAAGCCGGTCTCCGCCCAGCGGCACGAAATCGTCGAAAGCGTGTTCCACGAAATCGCGGAAATGCGGTCGCATCGGGTGGCGGGCAACCTGCGTTTTCTGCCACGGCGTCAGCGCAGCGTAGATGCTGGCCAGCAGGTCCGCGCTCTTCCGCTCCAATCGGCTCAGCTCGTTCGAAATATCGACATCGTCGCCTTCGGACGCGGCGCGCAGCTCGGCTATGCGCGCTTCGAGCTCCGCAACCGGCTTCTCGAATTCGAGGTAGGAAATCATGGCGCCGCGCTACAGGGGCCGCGCCTTCGCGGCAAGGGGATGTC
>CAYRCH010000305.1:0-1523 GCA_964422665.1 uncultured Sphingomonadaceae bacterium
AGCCCTTCGCGCTGGAATTCGCTCAGCCCGCCGGGCCGGGCTTTGCTGTCGATCACGCACAGCGTACCCAAGGGAATGCCGATCGCGGTCTTGAGCGGAGCGCCGGCATAGAAGCGGATATACGGCTCTCCCGTCACCAGCGGATTGTCGGCGAAGCGCGGATCCGTCGCGGCATCGCGCACTTCCATCACCTGCTCACCGGTCATCGCATGGGCGCAGAAAGACGCGGAGCGCGGCGTACCTTCGGCCTCGATCCCCGAGCGGGCCAGAAATCGCTGAATCTCGGTTTCGACCACCGTGACCAGGCCCGTAGGCGCGTCGCAAAGCCGGGCCGCGAACTTCGCCAGCCGGGCCAGTTCCGGATCGTCTTCCAGGTCCTGGTAGGGGGCGATGGCAAGAAACTGCGCGCGGCTTTCCTCGCTCCCGTCGTAAGAGAGCGCAGGACTTGTCGTTGCCCCGTCAAGAAATGGCTGATTCTTCATTAAACGATCCGCTGCGATAATTAGCAAATCAGGGGCTTTCGGCAATAAATTTCATGACTTAGGTAAATTTGCGCGTGCGAAAGCCGAAGTTTGCCCCCTTGCCTGCAAGAGGCTAAGTCCGCTGCCGGAGAAGAGGATTTCCATGCGGGCGACACCCGAATTCGATTTTGCCCTGGGCGAGCAGGCGGAGATGATCCGCGAGAGCGTGGCCCGTTTCGCCGATGAGCGGATTGCCCCGATTGCCGCGCAGATCGACCGGGATGGCAGGATTCCGCCGGAATTGTGGACCGGCATGGGCGAACTCGGCCTGCACGGTATCACTGTGGAGGAGGAATTCGGCGGGCTCGGGCTCGGCTATCTCGAACATGTGATCGCCGTAGAAGAAGTCAGCCGGGCCTCGGCAAGCGTCGGGCTGAGCTACGGCGCGCATTCGAATTTGTGCGTCAACCAGATCCGCCGCTGGGGCACTCCCGAGCAGAAGGAGAAGTATCTCCCCGGCCTGATCAGCGGGGAGCATGTGGGCGCGCTTGCCATGAGCGAGCCCGGCGCGGGCAGCGATGTCGTGTCGATGAAGCTCAGGGCGGAAGGGGTACAGGGCGGCTATATCCTCAACGGCACCAAGTTCTGGATCACCAACGGCGCCGAGGCCGAGGTCCTGGTGGTCTATGCCAAGACCGACATGGACGCGGGCAGCAAGGGGATCACGGCCTTCCTGGTGGAGAAGGATTTCGCCGGCTTCTCGCCCGGGCAGAAGATCGACAAGCTCGGCATGCGCGGTTCGCCCACCGCGGAGCTCGTGTTCGACGACTGCCATATTCCCGAAGCGAACGTGCTGGGTGAAGTCGGGCACGGCGTGCAGGTGCTGATGAGCGGGCTCGATTACGAGCGCACCGTGCTTGCGGGAGTCCAGCTCGGCATCATGCAGGCCTGCCTCGATACGGTCATTCCCTATGTCCGGGAGCGCAGGCAGTTCGGCAGGGCGATCGGCAGTTTCCAGCTGATCCAGGCCAAGGTGGCGGACATGTATGTCGCGCTGCAATC
>CAYRCH010000306.1:0-1517 GCA_964422665.1 uncultured Sphingomonadaceae bacterium
GGGTCGAGCCGGTCCATCAGCTGCACCGCCACCCGCTCGGCCCCGCCGCCGTGGAGGGAACTGAGTAGCAGCAGCACTCGGATCGGGCGGTTCGGCAGCGCGGTTGTCATGAATGTCCAGCCCTGCCAAAGCCGGACCGATTGGGCAAGAAGGGGCATCGATGCCGGCCTGGAAACTTGCGGTGGGGTCCGGGGAGTTCTGGGACCTGGCCCGCGCGGATATTGCCGCGGCGAAGCACCGGGTGCTGATCCAGGCCATGACCTGGGAAGGCGATGCCGCCGGCCTGCCGGTCGCGCAGGCGATCGGCGGCAGCGGCGCGGCGGATCGGCGGGTGCTGGTGGACGATTATACCCGCCACAATATCAACGACACGATGCTGGCATTCTCGCGTTCGCCCGCGCTGCGGGAGGAGCGGCAGGCGACCCATACGATGTTCGCCCGGCTCGCGGCGCAGGATGTGGGGGTGCGCGTCACCGATCCGGTGGGGCGCAACCCGGCCCGCTTCGTCAGCCGCAACCACAAGAAATTGCTGGTGATGGACGGCGTTGCCTGGCTCGGCGGGATCAATTTCTCCGACCACAATTTCGACTGGCATGATGCCATGCTGCGGATAGAGGATAGCGCGATCGCGGACTGGCTGGCCGCGCAATTCGACCGCGAATGGGCAGGCGCTCCGGCCTATGAACGACGCGAGTTCGGGGAAGGGCTGACCCTGCTCAGCCTCGACGGGGCGACCAACGAAACCGGCTTCGCCGAGATCCTGCAACTGATCGACGGGGCCAGGCGCCGCATTGAAGTGCTCAGCGCCTATCCCACCAGACCCTTTACCGATGCAATGGCCCGCGCGGCTGCGCGGGGCGTCGAGGTGACGATCCATACGCCCTGGCCCAACAACAAGCGGACGGTGCGCGACTATTTGCTGGGCTTCGCGCCGCGCCATGGGATTGCGCTCAGCCTGCTGCCGAGAATGACTCACGCCAAGGCCGCCGTGATCGACGAGGAAACCATGCTGTTCGGATCCTCCAATTTCGATTTCGCCAGCTACCGGGTGAACAACGAATATGTGGCGATCATCCGCGACGCCGCGCTGATCGAGGACGTGTCGGGCCGGCTGCTGCATCCCGCGCGGGAAAGCGGGCGTCCCCCGGCAGGCGGGGAAGTCAGCCGCTGGCGTGAACGGGCCGCGCATCTTGCGCTCAACCTGGCGGAGGGAGCGGTGCGGCGCGTGGGCAAGGGCGCACGCATCGGGGAATGGCGATGAGCCACGCCCCGCTTCAGCCGTGCGCGCCGAAATAATTGGCAATCGCGCCCCCGATCCGCAGCGACAGCTCGTATGATCGTCCGACCGGATCGATGAAATTGCGGCGGATCGCCTCGTAACCTTCGTCGCCTGCGTCGGGATAATCGGTCGGCGCCTCGATGCGGAAATCGCCGATCTTGGGGAAATGCGTGGGATAGGCGCGGCGCAGCTGGGCCAGCGCGTCGTCGATCCGCAGGGTGAAGATCATCTCCAGCAC
>CAYRCH010000307.1:0-1512 GCA_964422665.1 uncultured Sphingomonadaceae bacterium
CGGAACACCCTTCGTCGCCATCAGTTTTCCACCAGAACCGAGCAACCGGAGACTACCGATGAACCGCCTCAAACATGCCGCGCTGCCCCTTGCCCCCGTCCTCCTTCTCGCGCTGGGCGCGTGCGAATCCCAGGCGGATCGCGATGCCGAGCGGGCGGAAGAGATGATGGAGCAGGATGCCGAGGCGAGCGCCGCGGCGGCCGGATCGGCGATTGCCGCGCTGGGGCTGACCGAGGCGCAATTGCTGGATGCGGACCTCGTCGGGCTCGACGGCGCCGACCTCGGCGATGTGGAGCAGCTTCACCGGGACGATGCGGGCGAAGTGATCGCGCTGGTGGTGGAAGTGGAAGGCAGCGACCCGGATCGCTGGGTGCTGGTCCCGCTGCACGGCCTCACCGTGCTGGTGAACGGCGACGATCACAATCTGCAGACCGGCATGAGCGCCGAGGATGTCGCGGGCCTGCCCGAGGCGGAGATGACGATGCCTTCGGCCACTCCGGCGGCCGCGCCAGCTCCCTAGGGCGGCGGCGCGGCGCGAAGCAGGTTAAGGCTTCGCGGGATCCGCGAACTGCGCCTGGCTCCATGCGCAGGCGGCCGCAGCGCCCAGCCCGTGCTGGAATGCGCTGATGCGCCCGGCGATGCGGGCGGCTTTCTCTATCCGCGCCAGCCGTTCCTCGTCGGATCCGGCCAGCCCGGCGCATATCAGCGCGCGCTGGTGCGCGGCATATTCATGGTTGAGGTCCATTGTCGTTCTCCCTCATGCGGGGCGGTGCCTGGGCATGCCGCCCGGTTGACGCGTCGTTCAGTCGACCATCGCTGCGACCAGCCGCCGCAATTCGTGCGGGGGGATGATCGTGGCGGCCGGCACCGTGCCGACGGCCCCGGGCCGATGCGCCGCGCCGTAGCGCAGCGAGAGTGTGCGGCGCTTCTGCGCGCCGGTTTCGTGATGTTTCATTATATTCGTCGTCCGGCAGGCTTGCCCTGCCGCTTTCATAAAGTGTCAGCGCCTGAATCCGCGCTTGCGGCCAGCGGCAGGTCCCTGCCCCGGCGTGCGTTCGCGGAACACGATCCGGCCCTTGGACAGATCGTAAGGCGTCATTTCGACATGTACGCGGTCTCCAACGACCGAGCGGATCCGGTAGCGACGCATCTTTCCTGCCGTATAAGCAATGATGCGGTGCTCATTGTCGAGGGTGACGCCGAAACGTCCGTCGGGGAGGATCTCGTCGATCGCCCCTTCCATCGTCATGAGCTCTTCTTTCGCCAAACCATATCCTTCGTACGTAAAATCCAATCCGCCCGGACGTATTCCGGTGCGGAGCCATGCAGCGTGAAATGGAAAAAGTGCCGCCGATGTCTGGCACCCGGCGCGGCAATCAAATCCGTCGCAAGCGACGTGAGGCAATTTCCATATAGGCCGGTGTAAATAAATTACAAGGCGGGCAGTGCCCTGCGGCTGAGGCGCCGCTGCCTTTCCGGCTCTTCACAGCTCCGCGAAGCTGTGTTGGTGCG
>CAYRCH010000308.1:0-1505 GCA_964422665.1 uncultured Sphingomonadaceae bacterium
TCATCGCCAATTGCGAACGCTGGCGTGCCGGCGAACCGCTCGAATCGCAGGTGGATCTGGTAAAGGGCTACTAGGCGTCGTCGAGCAGGAGCAATTCCGCCGTCAGCCGCAGTTCCGGCTCGGGCAGCAGGCGGTGCTCTGTCTCGACTACCGAGGCATCCGCCACCAGCTGCCCCGGGATGGCGAATTCGTGTTCCGGCAGGAAAGCGATGAAACATTCCCCCGCCTCGACGGCGTCCTCGCCGCGAAACTGCAGCTCGACCCTGTGGCGCGTGCCGGAAAAGGTAATGCTGGCCCAGGGCTTTTCGCTGTGGGTGAGCAGCTCGCCATGGTTGCCGGCGAGCTCCAGCAGCGCGGCGCGCAGGCGTGCGCCGGGGCCGCGGCCGGTCCCGCGGCGAGGGGCGGCCGCGGGCACGGCGGGTCGGGAGGCATCAGGGTCAAGCAACATGGCAACTTTCCTTTTCGTATTTGTTCATGAAATGTTCCACCCGCACTGTCACCGGTCTTCCCGGTTCGCGTCCGTTGCGCAGGTCGAAGACGAAGCGCGGATCGTGCGCGGCCAGCCGGCCGAACCTGGTCGGCGGCATGTCGTTCCGGCGGAGGAACTGCTCGATTTTGCGGATCAGCATGGCGGCTTCCTTGTGGCGAATCGCTGTCCCCGATTCGTCGCGCGCAATTTCCTACTTGTCTAGGAAAAATCCTATGATATGTAGGAAAAATGGTTAAGCCAGCCAATTCTTCGAAGGTCGAGCCGCGGGAGCGGCTGCGTCAGCTTAAGCAGGAGCAGGGCGTATCCTATGCCCAGCTCGCGCGCCTGCTCGGACGAAATGCGGCCTATCTTCAGCAGTTTGTGGAGCGGGGCAGTCCGCGGGAACTGGGTGAACGCGACCGGCGCCTGCTTGCCGGCTTCTTCGGTGTGGCCGAAACGGAGCTGGGCGCCCCGCAGGAAACTTCCTCGAATGCGAATCGCACTGGCGTTGGCTGGATCGACGTTCCTCGCCTGGCGCTGGATGCATCGGCGGGGCCGGGCACGGTGCCTGCAGAGGAAATTCCCTACGACACGTTCCGCTTCTCGCGCCGCTGGCTGGCGGAACAGAACCTCGCGCCCGACCAGCTATCCTCGATCACGGTGGCGGGTGACAGCATGGAGCCGCTGATCCGCGCCGGCGACGAGATCCTGGTCGACCGCACTCCGCGCCCGCTGCGAGACGGCATTCATGTCGTGCGGCTGGGCGAGGTGCTGCATGTGAAGCGCCTGCAGGCCGGCCCGCCGGGGCGCGTGGTGCTGATCAGCGCCAACGAAGCATACCCGCCGATGGAAGTCGCGCTGGACGAGATCGACGTGATCGGCCGCGTGGTCTGGAAGGGGGGACGGGTTTAGGCTGCGCTTGCATTCCTCATCGCCCCCAGCCACCTAACGGGCATGAGCGAAATCCACCCCGCAGTTCCACCGATGAAAGCGGCGATGATCCCGGTCACCGCTTTCCAGCAGAACTGCTCGCTGG